>JAJYTJ010000024.1 GCA_021793115.1 Actinomycetes bacterium
CGTCACCAACCGGGCCAACAGCCCGGACGACCACCCCTGCCCGCTGAGCCCCTTGACTCACGGCGCGAAAGCTAGCGGCGGTCAGCAGTGGTAGTGACCGGCACTTGTTGATCACTGGCACGGAACGAGCCGTTATGGGCCGGGGGTAGTCGCGCCCAATGCACTGGAGTGCGACATCCGCGGGACGTCGGTGACGGATGAGCTGTGCATGGTGGCGGCGCCATGCCCGACGGTTCGACGTCGACGGCTGACCAACGGTCAGCTCGACCCGATCGGGGTGTCGGGGGTCGGGCGGGTCAGTTTCGCCGCACCCGCCATCACGCGTCGGTGAGCACGTTCGGGCGGTCGGTCGGCGACGTGACGGACCCGGGGGCCGACGCAGTTTCGCGCAGAGCCATCGACGAGGGCTCCGTTTCACGTGAAACAGGCAAACGGCCGTAGCCGTGTGCGGTCGCGCTCAGGGGGACGCGCGCGATACGGCGCCGTTGGGCGAGGCTCGCACCCTCTCCGACGCGGTTCGGCCGGCGGATCCGGTGCGGCGGAGCTGGCCGGCGTAGATCGTTGTAGGGCCGTACGTGCTGAGGACGGCCGCAGGGAACCCCCGGTTTCACGTGAAACGACGTCGCCAAGCGGGCATTCGTCAGACGGCGCGGTTGCTGGCGCGGATGCCGGCGAGCATTGCTCGAGCAAGACCGGCGAGCATTGCTCGCGCAAGACCGGCGAGCATTGCTCGCGCAAGACCGGCGAGCCGTGCTCGGGCAACGCCGTGGTTGCAGGCGCAGGCACGAACGGACGCTGTCTCCGCCGAGGCCGACGACCTCTGGCCTGCACAGCCGGCTGGGACCGGGGCGCATGTCGACAGCGCCAGTGGCGGTCAGGCGGGAACCGTGGTGCTGCGACGTGCGCGCGAGCGGCCGAAGGGTCCAGCCTGGCCCGAGTGGTGGGCCGGGTAACAGGCCGTGGGAAGGGGAGGGCCAGCAACGTGTCCGGACGAACCGAGCCGGGACCGTCTCACGGGGACGTCGCCGATGCGCCCGTTGTCGGGCCGCCAGGGAAGGCGGGCACGACAACGCGGGGCGCGTAGGGCACGCCGTTGTCGGCCAGGGCGTGTCGGGCGTGTCGAGTGCGACACGTCACCTGGACGGACCTGGGTCGACGCTGCACCGCTGATCCCCGTGACGGTCTCCTGTGGACGTTGCGTCACGCGGCGCGCCGGCCCGGGTAGCGTGGGCCGACGGTTGCGGGGCGCGAGCTAGGCGGGGCGTGAGATCGACGGCTGGTATGAACGGGACACCCGACGAGGTCGGCACGGCGGCCGGTGCGGCGACCGATCCCCTTGAGGACGACCCGCGTCTTCCGGCCTACTTCGGCGACGCATGGCCAGCCGTTCGCGGGTTCGCCGCCCTGTTGCGTCGTCATGGCGAGGAACGCGGCTTGCTCGGCCCGCGCGAGGCATCGCGCCTCTGGGAGCGGCACCTGCTGAATTCCGCCGGGGGCGCGGACGTGCTGCCCACCACCGGCACACTGGTGGATCTTGGGAGCGGCGCCGGTTTGCCGGGGATCGTCCTGGCTGCGATGCGCCCGCAGGCACGTGTGGTGCTGCTCGAGCCGATGGAACGGCGGACGGACTGGCTGCGCATGGTGGTCGACGAGCTCGGGCTGGTCAATGCCGAGGTGGTCCGGGCTCGCGCCGAGGACGTGGCGGGCGCGCTGTCCGCGGACGCCGTGACCGCTCGCGCGGTGTCTGCGTTGGACAACCTCTTCCGCTGGGCTGCGCTGCTGGTACGGCCCGGTGGCGGTCTCTACGCCATCAAGGGTGCGCGCGCTGCCGACGAGGTGTTGGCCGCGCGGGACGTGGCGCGGCGACTCGGCTGGGTGGACGTGCAGGTGCAGGAGGTCGGGACGCTGGACGGCGTCGAGGCCACTCGCGTGGTGCGCGCCGTGCGGAAGGGTGGTGCCCCGAGTGTTCGGTAGGGCCAAGCGGCGATCGTCGCCGGTTCCCGCGCAGCGGCCGGGCCTCGTTGTTCCCGCGTCGGGACAGGATGAGGCGTCGGCCGGCGCGGTCCCCACCCAAGCCGTCGACGTCCCGAATCACTGGGAGGCCGACGCCACCGTCCCGGCCCACGATCTACCGGGCTCTGCCTCGCCGACGGCCGGCCGGCCGCGCGTGACCGCGCCGTCCTGGCCGCCGGTGCCGAGGGCTGCCCCTGCGGTGGTCGGTTCGGTACAGCTTTCACGTACCGACGGGGGTCCGAGCGAGGGCCCGTCGGGCACCCCGGCTCGCCCATCACCGGCGGGGCAGAACGGCTCAGCCACCATGGCCGACGGAGGGGACGGTGCGTCCGCCGCCGTTTCACGTGAAACGACGACCACCGACGACAAGGGAACCGGTCGATCACCCATCCCCAGCGGCCTCGCGACACACGACGGCAGCGAGTCGAAGGCCGCGCCGCCCGACGCCGATGACTGGGTGACCGTCGAACCGGGCGAGAGCGCCAGAAACGTGACAAATCCCTCGGCGCGGCTTGCCGCCGGGGCCCGTGCTCATGACACCCTTACGGCGTCGACCGGAGGCCCGGCCGACGTCACGCCGGGGGCCGCGGACGGGCGCGAGGTGCCCTCCGCCGGGCGGGCCATCGCTGATGGTGGGTCGGGCGTGGGACGAGCGGAGGGAGTGGAACCCGGCATGGGTATGGATGACGTCGTCGCGGTACGACCCGCGGGGTTGCCGGGCTGGTCACGCGCCGATGCGCCAGCGGACCCGGAAGAGCGCAGTCGCGCTGCCCTCGTCCAGAGCCTGCCCCCGGTCTCCGACGACACGCCCGTCCTGGCCGAGCTGCACCAAGACGCCCGTCGTCGCATCGAGCTGCGGGGCAGGCGGTTCCCGCGTCCCGAAAGCACACGCGTCATCACCGTGGCGAACCAGAAGGGCGGCGTCGGCAAGACCACCACGACCGTCAACCTGGCCGCCGCCCTCGCCCAGTCCGGGCTCACGGTGCTCGTGGTCGACAGCGACCCGCAGGGCAACGCCTCGACCGCGCTCGGCGTGGAGCACCGCGCCGGCACGCCGTCGATCTACGAGGTGCTCGTCGAGAGTGCGCCTCTCCACAGTGCCGTCCAGGAGAGCCCCGACGTGCCCGGGCTGTTCTGCGTACCCGCGACCATCGACCTGTCCGGCGCCGAGATCGAGCTGGTCTCGATGGTGGCGCGCGAGACGCGCCTGCGGAACGCGCTCGACCAGTACATGGCATGGCGGGCCGCCGCGGGCCTCGACCGCATCGACTACGTGCTCGTCGACTGCCCGCCCAGCCTCGGCCTGCTCACCGTCAACGCGTTCGCCGCGGGGCGAGAGGTCTTCATCCCGATCCAGTGCGAGTACTACGCGCTCGAGGGACTCAGCCAGCTCCTCAAGACGATCGAGCTGATCCAGGCGCACCTCAACCCCGGACTCCACGTCTCCACGATCCTGCTGACGATGTACGACGGCCGGACGAACCTCGCGCAGCAGGTGGCAGAGGAAGTCCGCACACACTTCCCGGAGACGACGCTGCGGACCACGGTGCCGCGCTCGGTGCGGATCTCCGAGGCGCCGAGCTACGGCCAGACGGTGATGACGTACGACCCCGGATCGTCGGGCGCCCTGGCCTACCTCGAGGCCGCGCGGGAGCTGGCCGAGCGCGGTGCGGCTCAGACGTTCGAGATCGGTGCACCGAGGACTGGGCCGATCGGGACGACGGACGGCGACCCGGCCAGGGCGGCGGCACACGCCCGAGTGAACGGCGCGCCGGCGCCCCGGCCCACGCCCGTGGGCTGGGGGTCGCCGACGGGCGGCGTCCCGGGCAGCGGCACAGGGGACGCATGGCGTCCGGGTGGCAAGGAGGAATCGTGAGCGAGAAGCGGCGTGGCCTCGGGCGTGGCCTCGGGGCCCTGATCCCGACCAGCGCGGACACCAGCCGGGAGCGGCCGGTCGACGTGTTCTTCCCGAGCGTGCGCGACAATGACGGTGTCGCCGTCGCCGTCGCGGACCGCCAGGACCTCGCAGCCAGGCCCGACGACGACACCGTCGGCGTCGGGACCACGGGCAGCGGTTCGCGAGCCGGCGCGACCGACGGCTCGGTGGACGGCCGGCCCGATGGGTGGCCATCGGGCGCGATCACGGATGGGACGGACCGCCCGACCGACGGACGCATCAACGGCCGGAACGAGATCGGGGCAGCCGGTCCGACGAGCGTGCGGACGAACGGTTTGGCGGACGGCTTGGCGAAGAGCGCCGCGACTGGCGCGTCGAACGGTGCGACCGATGCCCGGTCCGATGCGGACGCGTCGTCCGACGGCCTGCTGCCGGTGCCCGGCGCCACCTTCGCCGAGGTGCCGGTGTCGTCGATCCAGCCCAACCCCCGCCAGCCCCGCACCGTGTTCGACGAGGAACAGCTGGACGAGCTCGTCGCCTCGATCCGTGAGGTCGGCGTGCTGCAACCGGTTGTGGTGCGCCCGGTGGGGGACGGCTACGAGCTGATCATGGGCGAGCGTCGGTGGCGCGCCACGCAGGCGGCGGGACTCGAGACCATCCCGGCGATCGTGCGGCAGACCGACGACGGCGACATGCTGCGCGACGCCCTGCTGGAGAACCTGCACCGCGCACAGCTCAACCCGCTGGAGGAGGCGGCCGCCTACCAGCAGCTGCTCGACGACTTCGGGTGCACGCACGAGGAGCTGGCCGGACGCATCCACCGGTCACGACCGCAGATCTCGAACACGCTGCGCCTGCTCAAGCTGCCGCCCCTGGTGCAGCGCCGTGTCGCGGCGGGGGTGCTCTCCGCCGGCCATGCGCGGGCGTTGCTCGCGCTGAGCGACGCAGCCGCGATGGAGCGGATCGCGCAGCGCATCGTGGCGGAGGGGCTGTCGGTCCGCGCGGTCGAGGAGATCGTCGCGCTCGGCGGCGACGAGGCCAAGCCTGTTCGTCGACCGGCGCCGCGCGCCGGCGACCGGAACGAGGCGTTGGACGACCTCGCCACCCGCCTGTCGGACCGCTTCGAGACCCGCGTCAAGGTGGCCCTGGGCAAGTCGAAGGGTCGGTTGACGGTCGAGTTCGCCTCGGTGCAGGACCTCAACCGCATCCTCGGCGCACTGGCTCCCGGTGATCCGGGTCTCTTCCACCGCTGACGTACATCGGTAGGACGACGATCGGTACGCGGGCGGTGTTCGGCGCCGTCGGGCCCGCCGACGCGCCGGGCCGCCGCGCTCGACCGACGAGGTGACAGCCCGACGAGGTGACAGTCCGACGAAGTGACGGGCCCCCCGGCGGCGCGTCCATCACATCGCTCAGCGGCAGGGCACGTTCAGCTCCCGGCGAGCTCCGCGTCCACGAGCGCCCGGTACAGCCATCCGAGCTCGTACCCGGCGGCCTCGGCGGCCTGCGGCAGCAGTGACGTCTCGGTCATCCCGGGGGCGACGTTGACCTCGAGGAACCACGGCGTGCCGTCGCCGTCCACGATGAGGTCGGTGCGCGAGAGGCGCGCCAGCCCGAGAGCGGTGTGGGCGGCGAGGGCGGCCTCGGTCACGCGTGCGGCGACGTCGTCGGACAGCCGCGCAGGGAGGAAGTACTCGGTGCGGCCGGGGTTGTAGCGGGCGTCGTAGTCGTAGGGGCCGTCCGTGACGATCTCGACCGCGGGCAGCACGCGCGGACCCGATCCCGTGTCGACCACGGACACGGCGACCTCGGTGCCGAGGACGGCCCGTTCCACCAGGGCGGCGTCGCTGTAGGCGAAGCACTCGACCATCGCGGCGGGCAGGGCGTCGGCGGACGTGACCAACGTGACGCCGAGGGCGGAGCCGCCGCTGGAGGGCTTGACGACGAGGGGTAGCCCGAGCTTCGCCACCAGCGCGTCGAGGATCCGATGGGCTCCCAGCTCACGGAACAGGGACTGTGGCAGGGTGACGAAGTCGGGGGTCGCGAGCCCGGCCCGGGCGACGACGGTCTTGGCGATCGGCTTGTCCCACGCGATGCGGCTCTCGCGGGCGCCGGTGCCCAGCACGCGCAGCCCCAGCAGCGACAGCACGTCCCGCACCGAGCCGTCCTCGCCCGTGGCACCGTGGAGCAGGGGCCAGACGAGGTCGGGGGACACCTCGCGCAGGGACGCGGCGAGGTCGGCGTCGACATCGTGCAGCAGCACCTCGGCGCCGGTGGACCGCAGCGCCTCCGCGACGCGTCGGCCGGACCGCAGCGAGACGTCGCGCTCGTGCGACAGGCCCCCGGCCAGGACGACCACGCGGGGTGCGGCAGGGACGGCGTTCACAGGGCACGCTCCGAGGTCGGCTGGACGAAGGACGTCACGAGGTTACCGGCCGCGTCGCCCCGGACGACGGTCGCGGCGCCGTCAGGCCAGGTCCGGGCTCGGTGCCTCGACCTGGTCGCCGTCGGGGTGGCCGGCGGTGCCGAAGAGCTCGACGAGCTCGGCCTCGCCCGAGACGACGGTGGCCAGTCGGCGGACGCCCTCGCGGATGCGCTCCGGCGTGGGGTAGCAGAACGAGAGTCGCATGTGATCGGCGCCCTGGCCGTCGAAGTAGAAGGCCGTGCCAGGCACGTAGGCGACCCGGGCCGTGACCGCCCGGGGAAGCATCTCCTTGGCGTCGAGCCCCTCGGGGAGCTTGACCCACGTGTAGAAGCCGCCGTCGGGGACGGTCCAGCTGCAGTCGGGCAGGTGCTCGGACAGCGCGCCCACCATGGCGTCGCGGCGCTCCCGGTACATCTCGCGGTACGCCTTGATCTGGCCGCGCCAGTCGCACGTGGCCAGGTAGGCGGAGATGGCGAGCTGCGCCGCGTTGGACGGGCACAGGATCGCGGACTCGCTGGCCAGGACCAGCTTCTCGCGCACGGCGTGGGGCGCGACGACCCAGCCGATGCGGTAGCCCGGCGCGAAGGTCTTGGAGAAGGTGCCGAGGTAGAGCACGCCCTCGTCGTCCATGGAGCGCATCGCCGGCGTCGGCTCGCCGTCGAAGCCGAGCAGCCCGTACGCGTTGTCCTCGACGACGAGCACGCCGTACCGGTGGCAGATCTCGAGGATCCGGGGGCGCCGCTCGAGCGAGAGGCTGACCCCGGCGGGGTTGTGGAAGTTCGGGATGGTGTACAGGAACTTGACGCGGCGACCCTCGGCCGCGAGCCGCGCCAGCGTGGCCTCGAGCGCCTCGGGGACCAGTCCCGCCTCGTCGATCGGGACGTGGACCACGTCAGCCTGGTAGGCGCGGAAGACGCCCAGCGCGCCGACGTACGACGGCGCCTCCGCGACGACGACGTCGCCGGGGTCGCAGAAGATCCGCGTCACGTAGTCGAGCGCCTGCTGCGACCCGGTGGTGACGACCACGTCGTCCGGGTGGGCCGTGATGGCCTCGAGCGACATCACCTCGAGGATCTGCTCGCGCAGCCCCTCGTCGCCCTGGCCGGAACCGTACTGCAGGGCCTGCAGCCCGCGCTTGGCCACGACGTCGGCCGCGAGCTGCGACAGCGTGTCCAGCGGGAGCCCGTCGAGGAAGGGCATGCCACCGGCGAGCGACACCACCTCCGGCCGGTTGGCGACGGCGAAGAGGGCACGGATCTCCGACGCCTTCATCCCGTGCGTGCGCTCCGCGTAGGAGCCGAGCCAGGGGTCGAGCCGCGTGCCAGCGGCGACGGACGGGGACTGGCCCACCGTCACACGGCCGGGCACGGGCTGGGGTGTCATGGCGCCAGTGTGTCACGCCCGAAGGACCGACCGATCCGCGACGGATCCGGCGACATTTCGCCGAAGATCAGGACACTGTCGAGCGGCGCACCAAGAGATTCTTCGACCGACACGCCCGGACGGACCACGGAATGAGACGGCCACCGACCGGGAGCCCGCTCAGGCGGTGGCGAGGACCGTCTCGACGCGCTCGACGAGCATCGACTTCGGACGCGCGCCGTAGAGCACCTCCGTGAGTTCGCCACCGGCGTAGAACTGCAGCGTGGGCAGCGACACGATGCCGAACCGCTCCACCAGACCGGGGTTCTCGTCGGCGTTCACGGCGACGAACGACACGCGTCCCGCGTAGGCGTCCGCGAGCTCGTCCAGCACGGGGTTGAGCACGCGGCAGGGTCCGCACCAGGGCGCCCAGAAGTCCACGACCACGGGGACGGGCGAGCCGAGCACCTCGGCATCGAACGTGACGTCGGTGACGTCACGGGACACGGTCAGGCGCCCGCCTCGATCGCGACCGCCGCGTCGTCGGCCGCGACCGCACCCGTACCGGCCGACACGTGAGCGACCGCGGCCTCGTCGTCCGCGAGCGGCGGCAGGGCCGCGAGGAAGTGCTGCGCGTCGAGGGCGGCCGAGCAGCCCGAGCCCGCCGCGGTGATGGCCTGCCGGTAGACGTGGTCCACCGCGTCGCCGCAGGCGAAGACGCCGGGCAGGTTGGTGGCGGTGGTGCGGCCCTGCACGACGATGTAGCCGGACTCGTCGAGCTCCACCTGGCCCTTGAGCAGCTCGGTGCGGGGCTCGTGCCCGATCGCGACGAACAGCCCGCCGGCCGGCAGCTCGCGGGTCTCGCCCGTCACGGTGTCGCGCAGCGTCACGCCGGTGACCTTGGTGTCGCCGGAGATGCCGACGACCTCGCTGTTCCAGGCGAACCGCATCTTCGGGTCGTTCAGCGCCCGGTCCGCCATGATCTTGCTCGCCCGCAGCTGGTCGCGGCGGTGCACCATCGTCACCGTGCGGCCGAACCGCGTGAGGAACGTCGCCTCCTCGACCGCCGAGTCGCCGCCGCCGACCACGACGATGTCCTGGTCGCGGAAGAAGAAGCCGTCGCACGTGGCACACCACGACACCCCGCGGCCGGACAACCGCTTCTCGTCGGCCAGCCCGAGCTCGCGGTACGCCGAACCCGTCGCGAGGATGACCGCGCGGGCGCGGTACGTCTGCCCGCCGCCCGTGACGATCGTCTTCACCGGGCCCGTGAGGTCGACCTCGGTCGCGTCGTCCCACACCACCTCGGCCCCGAACCGCTCGGCCTGCCGCTGCATGTGCTCCATGAGCTCGGGCCCGAGGATGCCGTCGGCGAAGCCGGGGAAGTTCTCCACGTCGGTGGTGTTCATGAGCGCGCCACCGGCGGTCACCGAGCCCGCGAGCACCACGGGCCGCAGGCCCGCGCGCGCCGCGTAGATGGCCGCGGTGTACCCGGCGGGGCCGGAGCCCACGACGACGACCTCACGGACAGGGCTGACGGAGTCGGTCACAGCAAGTCCTCACAGGTGGGGATGGCGAAGGGCGATGTGTTCAACCGATGGTAGGCGGGGTTCTGTTCCCCGCCGCCGATCGGCGGTCAGCCGAGCTGGATCTCGGTGAGCTCGATGCGGAACGCGCCGTCGCTCGTGGTGGGCAGCTGCGTGAACCAGATGACGAGGGACGACGTGGTCTGCGCCGGGTCGAGCGTGAACACGGCGTCGGGCGACATCGGCCCCGAGGCCAGGAGCGTGCCTCCGGTGGGCTGGGTGGCGTCACCGGTGCGGATCTCCACGTTCCCGCCGGTGCCGTTGACGTGCAGCGTCACCGTGTGCACGGTGGCCGGCTGCGCGAGCTGGACCTGCAGCCCGAGGGCTGGCTTGAGGCCCCCGAAGCTGGCGCGCGCATACGTCATCGACATCCAGTACGTCGACGGGTCGCCGTCGAACGCGCGGCTGAGGAGTTCCGGGTGGTCGCCGGGGCTCCCGTCGGGGTTGATGACGGTGAGGCCGCTGATCACCGCGGTACCGCCCACCGCGGTGGCGCTCGGCGTCGGCGTCGGGCTCGGTGAGGCGTGCGGGCTCGTCGCTGCGCTCGTCGGGCTGTGCTGGCCGGTGCCGCCGTGCGCGGCGCCGGTGTCGAGCGTCGCGGTGTGCCCGCTGAAGAGGGCCTTCGCGGCGAAGGCGATGGCGAGGACGACGAGCACGGCGACGATGGCGACGGCGATGCCCATCCCGGCCCGGCGCGGAGCCGGCTCGTCCAGGCGGCCGAAGTCGAACGGGTCCGGGTCGCCGGCGGCCGGCGGCTCGAACCTCGGCGGCGGCGCGCCCGGGCCGGCTTGCGGCGGCACCAGGGGCGGCATCGGCGCGGTCGGCGCCGGGGCAGGGAACGCCGCGGGTGGCGGCGATGAGGTGGCGGCGCCGGTCGGGACCGCCGGCCCCGGGTAGGCGGGACCGGGGTAGGCAGGGCCGGGGTACGCCGGAGCGGGGTGCGCCGGAGCGGGGTGCTCGGGCGCTCCGCCCGCAGCGCCGGGATAGGCCTCGCCCACCTCTGCGCCCGGGAACGCCGCGCCCGGCACCGGGAACGCCTCGCCTGCGCCCGGGAACGCCTCGCCTGGTGCCGGAAACGCCTCGCCTGCGCCCGGGAACGCCTCGCCTGGTGCCGGGTAAGCCTCGCCGGGCCCGGCCGCGACGGGGAACGCGGACGGCACGCCCATGGGCGGCGTGACCGCGTCCCGGCCGGACGGTGCAGGTGGCGTCTGAGCGCGATGGGCGCCCGAGGGCGGAGCCGTGAACGCCGAGCGCACGGACTGGCGCACCACCTGCCCGGGCGCGGTGACCGGGGGTGCGGGGTCGGCGACCACCGGCGGGAAGTGCGGCCTGGCCCGGCCCTGCACGCGGATCTCGCCCCACGGCTCGAGCTCTCGCACGAGGTCGGCGGGGCTCAACGGCCCGTCGTCCTCGCGACCGAGCGTGGCCACGCACAGCGTGTTGAGGTCTGCCGGCACACCGGGGACCAGCTCGGCGGGGGGCACCGGCACGCCATCCGTCTCGGGCGCCGTCGGCAGGCCGTCGGCCGCCTCGGCCGGCCCCGGCCAGTGCCCGGTGAGGGCGGCGTACACGAGCCGGACCAGGTCGGTCGCGTCGACGCGACTGGTGGTCCGGGCGTCCCCGCCCGCGCGGCCCAGGAGGACGGCGTCGAGCGCGAGCCCGGACACGAGCACCCGTCCCTCGTCGGACACCGCCAGGGTGGACGGGCGCAGCGCCAGGTGGTGCACGCCCCGCCGCCGGGCCACCTCCAGCGCCGTGGCCGCCTCGCCGACGATCGCGCGGGCCTGGTCGGCCGAGAGCGGCTCGCGCGCGACGAGCCGGTCCAGGGTCGGTCCTGCCACCAGCTCGGTGACCACGTAGCCCACGCCGTCGTCCGATCCGACGTCGAGCACCCGGACCAGCCGGGGATCGGCGACGAGGGACGCCCGCCGCGCCGCGTCGAGCGCCGGCCCGGCGCCACCGGCGGGGATCGTCCGCACGACGACGGGGCGGGCGAGGATCTGGTCCGTGGCGGTCCACTCGGAGGTCCCGGGTAGCGCGCACGGCCGAGGGTCGGTCAGCTCGTAGCGCCCCGAGAGCACCGTGCCGCGCCCGATGACGCCGTCCACCACGCCTCCCCGTCGATCGGTCCCGCCTGTCGGGACATGCTAGCGACGCCGACCGAGCGACCCGCCGACCGCGGACGGGCAACCACCGCCGGGACGGGGTCAGGCCTCGTCGTCGTGCGCCGCCGGGGCGTCGGTCGGTGCCCTGTGGTCGGTCGGCGCGGGCGTGTCGGGGCGTGCGGTGGCGTCGGGCGGGGCGGCCGGGTCGGTGGCGCCGGTGGACAGGGCGGGGTCGCCGCTGGGGATGGGACCGCCGAGCACGGGCGGCGCCGGCGTCGCGTCGGGCACGTGCCGGTCGCCGCGCCGTGCGGACTGGCCACGCCGCACCGTGCGGACGATGCCGAGCACCAGGCCGAGCGCCAGCAGCGCCCCGATCACCACGGTGCCCACGTTCTCGATGGTGGGTGCCACGCGGGCGGAGAAGCCGACCGAGCTGCTGACGGTGGTCCCGTCCTGCCCGACGAGCCGGGCGTCGACCTGGACGTCGCAGTTGGCGATGGCGGTCAGGTTGACCACCACCGAGGTGTCCGTGCCCGGCTCGGCCGTGACGGTGCCGCTGCGCGCGGGCTGCAGGCAGGCCTTGTGCGGCGCGACCGCGACGGACACGGTGGCCGGCACCTTCAGCGCGTTGTGCACGACGAACCGCACGGGTGCGGCGGAGGAGATGACGTTGAGGCTGGGCGGCCGGCGGAGGGACAGCCCGGTGCGGGCGGCGGTGGTGGCCGCGAGCGCCTTCTGCACCAGCGCCTCCCGGCCGGTGGGGTCGGCTCGCCACGCCACCGAGAGGGGGGCCAGCACCGTCTCGTCGAGACCGGCGGTGAGAGTCCCGCCGTCGCCGATCGCGTGTGCGAAGGCGATCGTTGCGTCGCGCGAGTCGGCCAGCGCCCGGACCTCGCCAGGCGCGAGCTCGCCGGGGTCGACGGCGCTCGCGGCGAGAGCCGCGCGCGGGGTGCCTTCGCCCTCGGCCCCGAGCAGCGCGCTCACCGGGACGATCCGGCTCCACGGCGAGGAGCGCAGCGCGTCCATCAGCGCGCCGACCAGCACGGGGTCGGGTGTCCACGTCCGGCCGGGGGCGATGAGCACGTCGTGCGGCCGGGTGCTGCCGTCGTGCGCCAGCACGGCCAGCTCGGCGAGCATCCGCTGCACGGTGGTCGCCGTCGTGGCGCCGGCCTGCACCTCGTCGGGCGCCGTGAACAGGTCCGTGAGCACACCGTCCGGCACGAGGGCGGCCAGCGAGCCGTGCCCGGTGTCCAGCGCCACCGGAGCGGTCGCCGCGCCCTCGTCGGACTGCAGCGTGGTCGGGCCCACGACGATCGCCCGTGCGCCGGCCGCCGCCGCCGCGTCGACCGTGGGCCGGTCGAGCGTGCCGTCGGGCGCCCACACCACGTCGGTCCGCGCGTTGATCCGGGCCAGGTCCGACGATGCGGACAGCGCCATGGCCGCCGAGAGCAGCTCGGGCCGCCCGGCGTGCGCGACGGCGCCGAGGTCGAGGTCGCCCCACGGCAGCGCGAACGTGTCCCGGCGGGCCAGGGCCGCGGTGAGCTGCTGGGCCCACGCCTTCGCGCCGCCGCCGTCGGCGGTCGCGGCGGCGAGCAGCGCGGGGTCCGCCGCCATCTCGACGTCGGGCTCCGCCTGCGCCAGAGCGCCCAGCGCGGCGAGCCGACCGCCCTGACCCGTGGCCTGCGTGAGCGCGGCGAGGTCGCCCGCCGTGCCCGTGACCGGTGCCAGGAGCCCCACCTGCACCTGGGGCACCACCTGGTCGAACATCCACAGCAGGAAGGTGCGCTGGATGCCCACCCGCGAGCCGTCCATCACCGCCTCGACGGCCAGGCCACGAGGGCCCCACGAGCCGGCCAGGGTGGACAGGCGCACGCCGGAGGCCGGCAGTGTGAGAGTCACCGTGGTCTGCCCGCCCGGTGGGATCGACAGCGAGCCGGTGTTGACGACCCAGGTCCCCACGGCTCCGCTCGAGCCCGTGACCCAGCCCTCGAGATCGGCGCGCGAGGCCGGCCGGAACCGGTTGAGGCGCAGGTCGGCAAACACCCCGTCGAGCTGCTTGCCGGTCTGGTTGGTGAGCGTCGCCGTGACCGTGAGGTCCTGTCCCGGCTCCAGCACGGTGGGGCTCACGCTGTCGATCTGGACGGCGACCAGGGGGGCGGCGGGCGCCGCCGGAGCCGGGCCGGCGGCGGGTCGGACGGCCGTGGCGGCGGCCGCGGCACTCGTCGGGCCGCCGGGCACACCCGCCGGCAGGGCCGCCGCGACGAGCGGCGACGCGCTCGCGAGCAGCGCCAGCGCGACCCCGGTGAGGCGGCGCCGCAGGCCCGTCACGACGACTCGGTGAGCGCCGTGTGGGCCGTCTCGGCGAGGCGCCGCTCGTTGGGGTACGCCAGCCGTTCCGGCAGCGCGAGGACGGGGACCCACTCGACGTCCTCCACCTCGCCGTCCGGGTCGCCGGCGACGGTCAGCTCGCCGCCGAGGGCGCCGAGCAGGAAGTGGTGCACCACCTTGTGCACGCGGCGGTCCTCGCCGCTGAACCAGTAGTCGATGACGCCGAGCCGGCGGAGCACCTCGCCGCGGATGCCCGTCTCCTCGGCGATCTCCCGGACCGCGGCCTCCTCGGGCGTCTCGTCGCCCTCGAGGTGGCCCTTGGGCAGGCACCACTCGAGGCGGCCCGCACGGTTGCGGCGCGCGATGACGGCGGCGACGTGGAGCCCGCCGCGCTGCGCCACCACGAGGCCGCCCGCGGAGGTCTCGTCGACGATGGGCAGGCCGCCCGCGGCGGCCGGCACCTCGACCGGCTCGATCCGCAGTCGGTGGCCCCCCGGCGGCGCGGGTACCCGCTCCGGACCGCTGTCACCGCTGGGCATGCCGACACTGTAACGAGTCACGTGACTGGCCTCGGACCCCCGCGTGTCTGGCAGGCTGGTCCGGTGCCACCTACCGACCCCATGGATGCGCTGCGCCGCCGCGCCGTGGCCCGCCTCGTCCAGCTGGCGCCCGACGCGCTGGAGCTCGGGCGTCGCTTCGCGGCCGCGGGGCACGAGCTCGCGCTCGTCGGCGGCCCGGTGCGGGACGCCTTCCTGGGGCGGCGCAGCGCCGACCTGGACTTCGCGACCTCCGCGACACCCGACGAGACGCAGGCGCTCCTGGCCGGCTGGGGCGACGCCCACTGGGACGTCGGCAAGCGGTTCGGCACCCTCGGGGCGCGGCGGTTCGGCCGGCACGGCTCGGCGGACGTCGTCGTCGAGATCACCACCTACCGCACGGACGCCTACGACCCGACGTCCCGCAAGCCGGAGGTCGTCTACGGCGACACCCTCGAGGGCGACCTGTCGCGCCGTGACTTCACCGTCAACGCGATGGCGGTGCGGATGCCGACCCTGGAGTTCGTCGACCCCTTCGACGGGCTCGCCGACCTCGCCCGTCGGGTGCTGCGCACGCCCGTGGCGGCGACGCAGTCGTTCGACGACGACCCGCTGCGGATGCTGCGCGCGGCGCGGTTCGCCGCGCAGCTGGGGTTCGAGGTGGAGCCCGCGACGTTCGCGGCCATCGGGGCGCTCAAGGAGCGGATCGCGATCGTCTCGGCCGAGCGGGTGCGTGACGAGCTGTCCAAGCTGCTGCTCGCGGACCAGCCGCGACCGGGGCTGCGGGTGCTCGTCGACAGCGGGCTGGCGGACCTCGTCGTGCCCGAGCTGCCCGCGCTGCGCCTGGAGATCGACGAGCACCACCGCCACAAGGACGTCTACGAGCACACGCTCACGGTGCTGGACCAGGCGATCGCGCTGGAGACCGGGCCGGACGGCGCGGTCCCCGGCCCCGACCTGGTGCTCCGCCTGGCGGCGCTGCTGCACGACATCGGCAAGCCGCGCACGCGCCGCTTCGAGGCGGGCGGCGGCGTCTCGTTCCACCACCACGAGGTGGTGGGCGCCAAGCTGGCCGCCAAGCGGCTCGCGGAGCTGCGGTTCGACAAGGCGACGATCCACGACGTCGCGCGGCTCGTCGAGCTGCACCTGCGGTTCCACGGCTACGGCGAGTCCGGCTGGACCGACTCGGCCGTGCGCCGCTACATCACCGACGCCGGCCCGCTGCTGGAGCGGCTGCACCGGCTGACGCGCTCGGACTGCACCACGCGCAACCGCGCGAAGGCGGCGCGGTTGGCCGGGGCGTACGACGACCTCGAGGAGCGCATCGCGCGGCTGCGTGAGCAGGAGGAGCTCGCGGCCGTCCGGCCCGACCTCGACGGCGCGCAGATCATGGCGCTGCTGCACATCCCGCCGGGGCGCGAGGTGGGCGAGGCCTACCGCTACCTGCTGGAGCTGCGGATGGATCGCGGCCCGCTCGGTCAGGAGGACGCGACCTCCGAGCTGCTCGCGTGGTGGGCCGCCCGCTCGTCGGCCGCCGCGACGGGCGACGAGCGGGCGCGCCAGTAGAGCAGCGCCCCCAGCAGGTACGCCGCGGCGAGCGCGGCGAACGCGCCGCGCGACCAGCCGGTGTCCGGCAGGGCCACGGCGCCGAACGCGGCCGCGCCGACGAACGCCGCGTTGTAGAGGACGTCGTAGAGCGCGAAGGCGCGTCCGCGGAAGGCGTCCGCGGTGTCCCGCTGCACGATGGTGTCGACCGCGATCTTCGCCGCCTGCGCCGCGAAGCCCAGCACCACGGCGCCCGCGATGACCCAGGGCAGCGTCACGTCGACGACGAGCAGCACCTGCGACACGGTCGCGACGAGCAGGCAGACGACGATCCCGCGGTGCGGGCCGCCTAGCCGCGGCGAGACCACCGGCGTCACCACCACCGCGGCGAAGAACCCGACGCCCGTGGCGCCGACGATCGTCGCGAACGTCGCGATGCCCGCGGTGAGGTCGTGGGGGTCGTTCAGCAGGTTGCGCGAGATGAGGATGCTCGCCATGAGCACCACGCCGTACAGCAGCCGGTGCCACGCCATGACGCCGAGAGCCTGCGCCGGCGTGCGGCGGGCGACGAGGTAGCGGGCGCCGTCCGCGAGGTCGTGGCCGACGACGGCGAGGGCGCGCCGCACCGGCACCCGGCTGGGCTCGTCGGGCCCGAGCTGGTCCCGGCCCAGGCGGAGCGCGAGGATGGCCGCCCCGGCCTGGAGCACCGCGGCGACGACGAGCGCCACCGCGTCCCGACCGCGCCCGGCGGCCATGACCAGGCTGAGCCCGGCGCCGATCCCGCCTCCGACGAAGCTGGCGACCGAGCCGAGGGTCGGGGCGATCGAGTTCGCGGTGAGCAGCAGCTCGCCGGCGACGACCTTGGGCTGCGACGCGGAGAGTGCCGCGAGGAGGAACCGGTTGACGCTGAGGGTCGCCAGCGCCAGCACATAGACCGCCGGGCCCACACCCGCGGTGACCATGAGCAGGGCGAGGACGAGGGTGAGCGTGGTGCGCACGAGGTTGCCGACGACGAGCACCTGCCGGCGGCGCCACCGGTCGAGCAGCACGCCCGCCCAGGGCCCGACGATGGTGAACGGCAGCAGCAGCACGGCGAACGCCGCCGCGACGGCACCCGCCGTGGCGGCGTTCTGGGGGGAGAAGAAGAACAAGGTCGCCAGGCCGACGGTGAACATGCCGTCCGCGCCCTGGCTGACGAGCCGCACGGCCAGCAGCCGGCGGAACCCGACGAGCGGCCAGAGCGCCTTGAGGTCGGCGATCACCTGCACCTGCACAGGCTAGGGGTTCGGCGGCGGTGGCCCGCACGCCTGGGCGGACGGCCCGCCCGGGGACGGGCGTGGGGACGGAGTGGGGACGGGGTGGGGACGAGCGTGGGGACGGGCGCGGGGATCCGCCTGGCGACGAACCGGCGCGGGTCTGCCGAGGAACCGGTCCGGGACCTACCCGGGGATCGTCGTCACCGTCACCCAGCCGGCCGCCCCGCCGAGGTGTGCCAGCTCGTCGCACGTCAGCTCGATGGCCGACGCGGCGCTGCCGCACGCCGGGAACACGGTGCCGAAGCGGCGCAGCGACGTGTCGAGGTAGACCGTCGCCGCCGGCGGGTTGCCGAAGGGGCACACGCCGCCGGGTTCGTGGCCGGTGAGGAGCGGGACCTCGTCGCCGGCGAGCATGCGGGCCTTGAGGCCGAAGGCCGCCTTGAAGGCGGCGTTGTCCACCCGCGCGTCGCCGGCGGCCACGACGAGGATGGCGGTCTGCGGCGCGGGACCCCGGAAGCTCAGGGTCTTGGCGATGCGCTCCGGCGCAACTCCCAGGGCCGCGGCCGCGAGCTCGACCGTGGCCGACGACTGCGCGGTCTCGATGATGTCGTCCCCGCGGCCGTAGCCGGCCAGGTGGGCGCGGGCACTCTCCAGCGACATGCGGCGATGGTAGGTCCGGCGCCGGTCTCGGCCGGGGTCGGGACAGCGGGGACGACCCTGGGGTGCTGGGCGTTCTTCCCGATGAGGGGAGGCGCGAGGTGGCCGGTCGGGAGCCCAGGCGCGAGGTGGTGGCCCGCGAGCGCTACCCCCGGCTGGTGGCCCGCGCGCTGCTGCTGACGCGTGCCGCTCGGCCGGCTCACGGGCACCCGAGCGGGCAGTCGGGCCGACGGCACGGGCGCGGCCGGCCCGTCCATCCACGGGCGCGCAGCGCTGTGGCCACCTGGCTCGCCGCGTCGCAGGGCGTCGCCACGACGTGCCGCCATCGGTACCGCAGGGTGATGTCGGCGCTGGTCAGCAGGACGGCGTTGTCGCGCCACACGTCGTCGTCGGTGGTGCCGAACGGATGCGCGAGCTGACCATCGAGCTCCACGCGCACACCGAAACCGTCATAGACCCGGTCGGCGCGGATCCACCGGCCAGCCACACGCTCGCGTCTCTGGGCGACTGCTCGGGGCAGCCGGTGCCCGTTCTCGACGTCCCTTCGGAAGCGGTGCTCCAGAGGAGATTCGACGCCGTCCGCAACCGCGCCGACGACCTCCGCGAGCAACGCCCGGTTGCGGAGTCGCCGGCGCTGCGCCGCGCGGGAGACGAGGACTTCCGGGCGCACACCGCCGCGTACGGCATCGCAGACGAGCCCGACGAGCTCGTCGTCCGTCCTCGCTTCTGCGACGAGGCCGAGCACCGCCTCCTCCTCGTCGACGGCCCGAAGCGCGCCGCCGGCCCACGGCATGCGCCGCGTGCGGTGCACGACGAGTCCTGGCTGCGGATCCACCCGGCGCGCGTGCGCCACGGTGACATCGAGCGTGGGCCCCGGGACCGGCAGCACCCCACGGTGAAATGCGGCGGCGCGGTGGGAGAGTGCCCCGCCGGGCCCCACGTAGAGGAGGGCTCCTCGCGCCCGCTGCCGCCACGACACCGGCCCGGACTGCAGCGCGATCACTCCCGGATAGAGCCGTTGCCACTCGCCGTCGACGACGCGCCGGGCGACGAGGGATCGCGACCACCCCCACCCGGTGAGCTGCGAGGTGGTGGCCACACCGTCCTGACGGATCGCGCGGGCGCGGTGGGGCGCGCTCAGCGCGCGAACCCCTGGCAGCTTCTCGACCGCGGACGTCGGCACATCGGCACCCTGCACGGAACGACGATCGGGCGCCGTCCACCGTCCACAGGCGCGGGACGCGTCCGCCGCGGCCCGCTGACCTCCGTGTGGGGAACATCCGTCACGCGCGGCGCTACGGATGTTCCCCAATACCGGAGAGGCGGGGATGCCGCGTGGCCGCAGACTCGGATCCCATGGGCGGAGGGGTAGATCCCGCGACCGGGGCGGCGGCCCCCCGGCCGGAGTGGTGGGTCCCTCGACCGGGGTGGCGGGTTCCTGGGCGGGGAACGTCGATGTGCCCCGTTGCGAGGATCGGTGTCCCGCGGACGCGAAAGGGCCCGGCGACCGAAGTCACCGGGCCCCTCGACGAACCGATCGGCGCGCGGACCGCCCGCTGGCGGTCCCGGCAGGTCAGGTCAGCGCTCGACCTCGCCGCGGATGAAGGCCTCGAGCTGGGCGCGCCCGGCCGTGTCCTCCATCTGCACCGGCGGGGACTTGAACAGGTAGGTCGACGGCGACAGGATCGCGCCGCCGATGCCCCGGTCCTTGGCGATCTTCACCGCGCGGATGGCGTCGATGATGATGCCGGCCGAGTTCGGGGAGTCCCACACCTCGAGCTTGTACTCGAGGTTCAGGGGCACCTCGCCGAACGCGCGGCCCTCGAGGCGCACGTACGCCCACTTGCGGTCGTCGAGCCAGGCGACGTAGTCGGACGGGCCGATGTGGACGTTGCGGTCCGACTTCTTGCCGGACAGCGGGCCGTCGGTGAGGTTGGACGTCACCGACTGCGTCTTCGACAGCTTCTTGGACTCCAGCCGCTCGCGCTCGAGCATGTTCTTGAAGTCCATGTTGCCGCCGACGTTCAGCTGGTACGTCCGGTCGAGGATGACGCCGCGGTCCTCGAAGAGCCGGGCGAGCACACGGTGCGTGATCGTCGCGCCGACCTGCGACTTGATGTCGTCGCCGACGATCGGCACGCCGGCCGCCTCGAACTTCGCCGCCCACTCGGGGTCGGACGCGATGAACACCGGGAGGGCGTTGACCATCGCGACGCCGGCGTCGATGCAGCACTGCGCGTAGTACTTGTCCGCGACCTCGGAGCCCACCGGCAGGTAGGAGACGAGGACGTCGACCTTGAGGTCCTTGAGCGTCTGGACGATGTCGACCGGCTCGGCGTCGGACTCCTCGATCGTCTCCTTGTAGTACTTGCCCAGGCCGTCGTTGGTCACGCCGCGCTGGACGATGACACCGGTCGGCGCCACGTCGGCGATCTTGATCGTGTTGTTCTCCGAGGCGTTGATGGCCTCGGAGAGGTCGAACCCGACCTTCTTCGCGTCGACGTCGAACGCGGCGACGAACTCGACGTCACGGACGTGGTACGGGCCGAACTGCACGTGCATGAGGCCGGGCACCTTGCCGTCGACCTCGGCGTCCTTGTAGTACTGAACGCCCTGGACCAGCGACGAGGCACAGTTGCCCACGCCGACGATGGCCACGCGGATGGCGGTCATCCTCGCTCCTTCTTCGGTGATGTTCCCGCCGGGGTCGTGTCCTCGGCGTGGGAGGTCGCACCGGCCGGTTGGTCGGCGCTGCGGTTCCGAGCGGCGGTCACGCCGCGCTCGTTGTCGATGAGCTCGTCGAGCCAGAGCACCTCGCGCTCGACCTGCTCCAGGCCGTGCCGCTGCAGCTCGAGGGTGTACTCGTCCATGCGCTCGCGGGTGCGGGCGAAGGACTGCCGGATGTTCTCCAGCCGTTCCGTCAGCCGGGTGCGCCGTCCCTCGAGGATGCGCAGCCGCGTCTCGGCGTCGGTCTGCGCGAAGAGCGCGAACCGGACGTCGAAGTTCTCGTCCTCCCAGGCGGCGGGGCCCGACGAGGCCAGCACCTCCGCGAGGTGCTCCTTGCCGTCCGCGGTGAGCTGGTAGACGATCTTGGCGCGATGGCTGGCGAGCGCCCGGTCAGCCGTGGTGGCGGACTCGGCGCCGGTGATCCAGCCGCGCTCGACGAGCCCGCGCAGGCAGGGGTAGAGCGAGCCGTACGAGAGGGCCCGGAACGAGCCGAGCACCAGGTTGAGCCGCTTGCGCAGCTCGTAGCCGTGCATGGGCGAGCCGGCGAGCAGGCCGAGGATGGCCGGCTCGAGGACGTCGGAACGACCGCGCACGGCACCTCCTCAGTTCGTCAGCCGATGTATCAGAGCGATACATCAAGGGAGTATGTCCGGCCGATGTGTCGAGCACAAGTCTCAGCGTGATCCCCGCGATGAGCGGCGCGCCCCGCCGCCGGCCGACAGGCGACGCCGCCGGCCGCTGCCCACCTGTGGTCGCTCCGCCACCGACCGGCGGCGGAGCAGTAGCGATCATGTGAAGGTGCGAAGGGGCCGGGCGTCGCGCGCAGGCCGGCCCAGATCGCTCGGCCATACTGATCTGCGCGGCGCGCACGGCCCCGTCGGTCGGTGCGCCCTCCCCCATCCGCAGGAGGTCCCTTCGCGTGTCAGGCAGCAGCGGGCATCCCACGCCGCCGCGGCGGGCCTCGTCGTCCGCCGGCCGTGGCCAGGCGGGTGCGGGGCGCCCCGTCCCCACCCGAGCGGCCGCCGGCACGCGTGGCACGCCGGCACCGCGGCCGGCGCGGGCGCGCGGCACGACGAAGGGACGCGGTGCGCCGGCGGGCAAGCGACGCCTCGTCGACTACCCGCGCCGCGGCTACACCGGTGCGCGGCGCTGGCTGCCGTCGTGGCGCTTCCTGCTCGGCGGGGCGCTCGGCGTCGCGTTCCTCGGGCTCGGTGCGCTGTTCGGCATGTACTGGTTCCTCCAGGTGCCGCCCCCGAACGCGCAGGTGGGGTACCAGGCGTCGACCGTCTACTTCGCCAACCAGGCGGACGGCTCGCGCGGCGCCCAGATGGGACAGTTCGCGCAGGTCAACCGGCAGATCGTGCCCCTGGGTACCATCCCCAAGTACATGGGTGAGGCGCTCGTCGCCCAGGAGGACCACACCTTCTACGAGAACTCGGGCATCGACCTCAAGGGCATCGTCCGGGCGGTCGTCAACAACGTCACGGGCGGGTCGCAGCAGGGCGCCTCGACGCTCACGCAGCAGTACGTGAAGAACTACCTCATCGGCCGCACGACGACGAACTACGTGGGCAAGCTCCGCGAGGCGATGCTCGCCCTGAAGATCTCGAAGACCGTGTCGAAGGACGAGATCCTCGACCGCTACCTCAACACGATCTACCTGGGCCGCGACTCCTACGGCGCCCAGGCCGCCGCGAAGGCCTACTTCGGTGTCGACGCCAAGGACCTCACGCTGTCGCAGGCGGCGCTGCTCGTCGGCATCACGCCCGCCCCCAGCGCGTGGGACCCGGCCGTCTCACCGGACAAGGCGAAGGTCCGCTGGAACCTCGTGCTCGACGCGATGGTCAAGTACGGCTACCTGGACCAGGCGACCCGTGCCACGCTGCAGTTCCCGGCGACGATCCCCTACCACCCGGGCAACACGTTCCAGGGCACCGACGGCTACCTGCTCCAGATGGTGGTGGACGAGCTCCAGGCGGACGCGGGCCTGTCGCAGGACGACATCAACCGGGGCGGCTACACGATCGTCACGACGATCGACAAGTCCGTGCAGGACGAGGCGGTCCGGGCGGTCGGTGACCTGACGTCCGGACAGCTCGCGGGCGCCAAGCCCAGCCCGCTGCTGCGCGTGGGCGTGACCTCGCTCGACCCCGCCACCGGCGGGATCGTCTCGCTCTACGGCGGGCCGGACTACCTCAAGGACGCCCGCAACACGGTGACCTTCGAGAAGATCCAGCCGGGATCCACGTTCAAGGCCTACACGCTCATCGCCGCGCTGCAGCAGGGCATCGGCCTCAAGACGACGTTCAACGGCCGCACCCCCCAGACGTTCCCGGGGTGGGACGGCGGCACCAAGAGCGTGTCGAACTTCGGCAACGAGCCGTTCGGCAACATCGACCTGCTCACCGCCACGGCGGCGTCGGTCAACACCGTGTACGCGCAGCTCAACCTCAAGGTCGGGCCCGAGAACTCGGCCAAGGTGGCCGCGGCGGCCGGCGTGACCATCCCGCAGCCGCCCTTCCCGTCGAACGTGCTCGGCACCGGTGACGTCCACGTCCTCGACCAGGCGAGCGGGTACGCGACCATCGCGTCCGGCGGGATGTACGTGCAGCCGCACATCGTGGCCAAGGTGCTCAACCCGGACGGGTCCGTGGCCTTCACGGGCGGCTCGACCCCCAAGCGCGTGTTCCCGGCCGACGTCATGGCGGACACCACCTACGCGCTGCAGCAGCCGGTCCAGATGTCGATCGGCACCGCGCACGGCTACATCAAGCCGCTCGGCGTGCCGATCGCGGGCAAGACCGGTACGTCGCAGGACAACAAGAGCGCGTGGTTCGTCGGCTTCACGCCGAAGATCGTCACGGCGGTGGCGATGTTCCAGAACGGCGCCGACGGCAAGTCCCTCGACACCATCACGCCGTTCGGCACGAAGTACCAGGTCGTCGGCGGCTCGTGGCCGGCCAAGCTCTGGGCCGACTACATGAAGCCCGTGCTCGCGATGCCGGCGTGGAAGGCGACGACGCAGTTCCCGCCGCCGGCGTGGGTCGGCACCCCGCCGACGCCGACGAGCACCGCGGTCGCGACTCCGACCGAGACCGCCACGCCGACCACCACCCCGACGCAGGCGCCGACCCAGGTGGCCATCCCGGACATCCGCCCGGGCACTCTGGAGGCCGACGCCAACGCCGCGCTCTACGCCGTCGGCCTGCAGCCGCAGGTGACCAACCAGCAGTCGACGACGGTCCCGGCGGGCCGCGTCATCGGGATCAGCCCGGCTGCGGGCACGATGGTGGCCCCGGGTTCCACCGTGACGCTGCTCATCTCGTCCGGCCCGCCCGCTACCCCCACGGCGACTCCGACGCAGAGCCCACAGTCGACGCCCACGCCGTCGCCCACGGCGACCGTCGCCGGCAAGCCCTGACGTCGGGGCGACGGATTGGGAGGGTGGTCCATCGGGCCGCTATCCTGAGCCGTCGCCGTGTGCCTTCGTCGTACGACGAGGGGCGCGGCGCGACGCACACAACCCTCCTGTCACGGACCGACCGTGACCGCGAAGACCAGAGGAGGTGGGTATGAGCCTGCGTCAGTACGAGATCATGATCATCCTCGACCCCGAGATCGAGGAGCGCACGGTTGCCCCGTCGCTCGACAAGTACCTCACCGTCGTGAAGAGCGACGGCGGGTCGGTCGACAAGGTCGACATCTGGGGCCGTCGTCGTCTGGCCTACGACATCAAGAAGAAGGCCGAGGGCATCTACGCCGTCGTCAACTTCACCGCCGAGCCGGCCACGGCCAAGGAGCTCGACCGGCAGCTCGGCCTCAACGAGGTCGTCCTGCGGACCAAGGTGCTGCGCACCGAGGCCTGAGCGTCGCGGTGCGTGTCACCGCACGCCGCTAGCGTGCGCGACAGTCGTCGATCGAGTGTGAGGAGCTGACATGGCTGGTGAGACCCAGATCACCGTGGTCGGGAACCTGACGGCGGACCCGGAGCTGCGCTTCACCCCGTCCGGGGCGGCCGTGGCGAACTTCACCGTCGCGTCGACCCCGCGCACGTTCGACCGCCAGAGCAACGAGTGGAAGGACGGGGAGACCCTCTTCCTGCGCTGCTCCATCTGGCGGGAGGCGGCCGAGTCCGTCGCCGAGTCGCTGACCAAGGGCACCCGCGTCATCGTCACCGGCCGCCTGGTCTCCCGGTCCTACCAGGACCGCGAGGGCCAGAACCGGACGGTGTTCGAGGTGCAGGTGGACGAGGTCGGCCCGTCGCTGCGGTACGCCACGGCCAAGGTCACCCGGACCCAGCGGTCCGGTGGTGGCGGCGGCTTCGGTGGTGGCGGCGGTGGCGGCTTCGGGGGCAGCTCCGGCTCGTCTGCCTCCTCGGGCCCGGTCGATGACCCGTGGGCCACGCCCTCCGGCGGTTCGTCCGGCGGCTACTCCGACGAACCCCCGTTCTGACAGTCCCCTGTCCCCATCCCCGGGTCACCCCCGGGGCTCCTAGATCCTGAGGAGCACCACGATGGCCAAGCCCGTCGTTCGCAAGCCGAAGAAGAAGAGCAACCCGCTCAAGACGTCCAAGATCGACGTCATCGACTACAAGGACACCGCGCTGCTGCGCAAGTTCATCTCCGACCGCGGCAAGATCCGTGCCCGCCGCGTCACCGGGGTGTCCGTCCAGGAGCAGCGGGCGATCGCCCGCGCCGTGAAGAACGCCCGCGAGATGGCCCTGCTGCCGTACTCGTCGTCGGCGCGCTGAGAAGGGACACCGACATGGCGAAGATCATCCTGACCCACGAGGTGACCGGCCTGGGTGGCGCGGGTGACGTGGTCGAGGTGAAGGACGGGTACGCCCGTAACTACCTCCTGCCGCGCAGCCTGGCGATGCCGTGGACCAAGGGCGCCGAGAAGGACGTCACCGCGATCCGCAAGGCCCGCAAGGCGCGCGAGATCGCGACGCTCGACGAGGCCAAGGCGACGCGCGACGCGCTGCAGGCCAAGGCGGTCGTCGTGACGGCCAAGGCCGGCGCCTCGGGCCGGCTCTTCGGCGCGGTCACCAGCACCGAGATCGCCGCCGCGGTGGCCGCGGCCGGCGCCCCGGCGATCGACAAGCGCCGCATCGAGGTCGCCCAGGCGATCAAGGCGGTCGGCGACTACACCGTCCAGGTGCGGCTGCACCCGGAGGTGTCGGCGACGGTGACCGTCAAGGTCGTCGCGGCCTGACGGCAGCTCGACGAGAAGGGCCCCGGGCCGGTCGGCTCGGGGCCCTTCCGCTGTCCGGCGCTCATGCGTAGCCGGCGTGGCAGGGAGTCCCGGCGCGGGTTGCTGGCGGCTCAGGCGACGCCGAGGTAGGCCTGCTTGACGGCCGGGTCGGCCAGCAGGGCCCGGCCCTCGCCGGTGGACACCACCTCGCCGGTCTCGAGGATGTAGGCACGGTCGGAGCGCGACAACGCCTGCTGCGCGTTCTGCTCGACGAGCAGGATCGTGGTGCCCGTCGCGTTGATCTCGCTCACCGTGCGGAAGATGGCCTGGATCATCATCGGCGCCAGCCCCATGGAGGGCTCGTCGAGCAGCAGGAGCCGGGGCCGGGCCATGAGCGCCCGCCCGATGGCCAGCATCTGCTGCTCGCCGCCCGACAGGGTGCCGCCCACCTGGCTGCGGCGCTCCTCGAGCCGCGGGAAGAGCGTGAACACCGTGCCGAGCGTCTCGTCGTGCTCCGCCTTGGTCTTGAAGACCCGGGCGTAGGCGCCCATCTCGAGGTTCTCCAGCACGGTCATGCCGGGGAAGACGCCGCGGCCCTCGGGGGCCTGGACGATCCCGGCGATGACGCGCTCGTGGGCCTTCATCCGGGTGATGTCCCGGCCGTCGAACCACACCGAGCCGCGCGACAGCGGCCGGATCCCGGAGACGGCGCGCATCGTCGTCGTCTTGCCGGCGCCGTTGGCGCCGATGAGGGTGACCAGCTCGCCCTCCTCCACCGTGAGCGAGATGCCGCGCACGGCCTCGATCCGGCCGTAGGAGACCGTGAGGTCCTTGAGCTCAAGCAGTGGCATCGTCGGGAACCCCCAGGTAGGCGGCGACGACGGCCGGGTCGGAGGCGACCTCGGCCGGCAACCCGTCGGCGATCTTGCGTCCGAACTCCAGCACGACGATGCGGTCCGTCACGCCCATGACCAGGCGCATGTCGTGCTCGATGAGCAGCACCGTGTAGCCGTCGTCGCGGATCTTGCGGATGAGGTCCATGAGGTCGGCCTTCTCCGTCGGGTTGAACCCGGCGGCCGGCTCGTCCAGGCAGAGCAGCTTCGGCTCGGTGGCCAGCGCACGCGCGATCTCCAGGCGGCGCTGGTCGCCGTACGGCAGGTTGCGGGCCTGCTGCGTGGCGCGCCGGCCGATGCCGACGAACTCCAGCAGGGCCATCCCCCGCTCGAGCGAGTCGCGCTCCTCGGCGCGGTGCCGCCGGCTGCGGACCAGCGCGCCGGGCACCGAGGTGCGGTGCCGGGCGTCGGTGCCGACGACGACGTTCTCCAGCGCGGTCATGTCGGAGAAGAGCCGGATGTTCTGGAACGTGCGCGCGATGCCGAGCCGCGTGATCTGGTTGCGCTTGATCGCCCCGATGGGCCGGCCGTCGAAGACGACCTGCCCGCTCGTCGGCCGGTAGACGCCGGTCATCGCGTTGAAGCACGTCGTCTTGCCGGCGCCGTTGGGGCCGATGAGGCCGAGGATCTCGCCGCGCCTGATCTCGAACGACACCGCGTCGAGCGCGACGAGGCCGCCGAACCTCATGGTGACGGCATCCATCTGCAGCAGCGGGCCGCCCACCTCGGTGGCGATCCTCCGGTCGGGCGCGACGAGGTGCGCCACGGTCTCCGGGTCGGCCAGCGCCGGGTCGACCTCGGCGACGTCGACGGCCACCTGCGGCACCACGCCGCCGTCCGGGAGGAACTCCTCCTCCACCGAGTCCTGCGTGAGGTACTCGCCCTCGGTGCCCAGGTGCTGGTCGCCGTGCTCCGCGCCGGCGCGCGGCTCGGTCGGGCCGACGCTCATCGGGCACCCCCCTCGGCCTGCTCGGGTGCGGGGTCCGCCGTGCCGCCGGCGAGGGCCAGCGTGGCTCGTCGGGCGGCCTGGTACATGCCGCGACCCAGCGCGAGGAGCTTCTGCCGCGCCGGGAACAGGCCCTGCGGCCGGAAGATCATGAGCGTCATGAGCGCCAGGCCGAAGAACAGGTACTTGTAGTTGGCGATGTCGTTGCCGTTGATCGGGATGCCGAGCAGCGACGTGCGGCCGAGGAAGAAGTTCGGCAGGTACACGATGATGAAGGCCCCGACGATGACGCCGAGCTTGTTGCCCTGGCCGCCGACGATGACGGCGCACAGGAAGAGCATCGAGTTGATGACGTTGAACGTGGTGGGCGCCACGAACTGCACCTGGCCTGCGTAGAGCGCGCCGGACAGGCCGCCGATCGAGGCGCCGATGACGAAGGCCCACAGCTTGAACTTGAACGTCGGCACGCCCATGATCTCGGCCGCGTCCTCGTCCTCCCGGATGGCCACCCACGCCCGGCCGACGCGCGAGCGCTCGAGGTTCCCGACGAAGAGCAGGGCCACGACGATGAGCGCGAGCGACACCCAGTACCACCAGAGCCCGGCGTTCCACGGTGGTGTCGCGTTGCCGGCGGAGAAGATGCCGGTGGGTCTCGCCGCGCTCCGGGCCACCTCCGGGTAGGCGATCTGGGACAGGCCGCGGCCGCCGCCCGTGATGTTGTCGAGGTTGTCCGCCAGCAGCCGGACGATCTCGCCGAAGCCGAGCGTGACGATGGCGAGGTAGTCGCCGCGCAGCCGCAGGGTGGGCGAGCCGAGGATGAGGCCGGAGACCGCCGTGATGAGGATGGCGATGGGCACGGCCACCAGCCAGCCCCACTGCTTGGGCAGCCAGGTGTCGGTCTGGTTCCAGGGGCTGTCCGGGCTGGTGAGCAGGCCCACCGTGTAGGCGCCGATGGCGTAGAAGCCGACGTACCCGAGGTCGAGCAGGCCTGCGGAGCCGACGACGACGTTGAGCCCGATGGCGAGCAGCGCGTACATGCCGAACTGCGCCATGACGGTGCCGAAGTCGGTGCCCACGGTGGTGAGCACGGGGAGCCGGAGCACGGGCAGCAGGGCGAGCAGCACGAGGCCGGGCACCCCGATGCCCCACTGGGCGGGGCGGGGCAGCGTGTCCCACCACAGCCGGAGGCGGTCGCCGACGCCGAGGTGCGGCGCGGCCGGAGCGGTCACGGTGGCCGTGGTCGTCGTCATGCGCGGGCCCTCCCCAGCGACTCCCCGAGGATGCCGGTCGGCCGGAACATCAGCACCAGCACCAGCAGGACGAAGGCGACGACGTCGCGCCACTCGGTGCCGAACACGGCCTGCCCGTACAGCTCCATGACCCCGAGGAGGAGGCCGCCGAGCAGGGCGCCGCGCAGGTTGCCGATGCCGCCGAGCACCGCGGCGCAGAACGCCTTGATGCCGAGGATGAAGCCGCCGTTGTAGATGATCCCGTTGGGCACCCGGAGCGTGTAGAGCAGCGCCGCGGCGCCGGCGAGCATGCCGCCGATGAGGAAGGTCAGCATGATGACGCGCTCGCGCGAGACGCCCATGAGCGTGGCGGTCACCGGGTCCTGCGCGACGGCGCGGATGCCGCGGCCGAACTTCGTCGCGTTGATGAAGCGGTCGGTGGCGAAGGCGAGGACGAGGGCCGCGACGACGATGACGAGGTCGACGTTCGTCACCTCCGCGCCGCCGATGTGGAACTGCACGGTCGGGTCGACGAGCCGCGTGGGTTGCTGCGCGTTGAGGCCGCCGAGCCTGTTGCCGGTCAGGTGCGGCAGCACGAAGTGGACGAACTCCTGGAGCACGAACGAGGCGCCGATGGCGGTGATGAGGAACACGAGCGCGGGTGCGCCGCGCCGGCGCAGCGGCCGGTAGGCGACGCGTTCGAGGCCGACGGCGGCGGCACCGGAGACCACCATGCCGCCGATCATCGCGAGCCCGAGGAAGAGGATCGTCTGGGGGATGCCGTAGTTGTACGTGTTGCCGGACGGCGCGAACCCCAGCAGGCCGAGCGTGACGTACGAGCCGAACATGCCGAGCATGAAGATCTCGGAGTGGGCGAAGTTGATGAGACGCAGCACGCCGTAGACGAGCGTGTAGCCGACCGCGACCAGCGCGTAGATCGAGCCGTACGTCAGGCCGTCGACGGTCAGGGCCCAGAAGTTGCTGACCAGCGCGTTGATGTCGAAGGGACTGCTTGCGGCCGCAAGCACGGGACCGGCCGCCAGGACTGCGCTCAAGGGGGCTCCTCGACTCGAGGGGACGCGCGGGCGGAGCGGGCCCGGCGCGACGGGACGGCACACGGCGACGGCCCGGGTCCGGGGGGACCCGGGCCGTCGCGCGGGTGTCACTTCACCTGGTAGATCCAGGTGGTGGTGCTACCGAGCTCACCGGTGCTGTCCCACTTGTAGTGCTTGGCGAGGCCCTGGCCGTCGTACGAGGCCACGTAGCTGACCATGCCCTGGCGGTCCTTCACGCCGGAGTCGATGCCCTTGAGGATGATCGTCGCCAGGTCGTAGCCCTCGACCGAGTAGGTGCCGGAGGCCTGGCCGAACTTGGCCTGGTACTTCGTGGCGTACGCCTGCGGGGCGGGGCCGCACGGGCAGGTGAGGTAGGCGCCCTTGGATGCGGAGCCGGCCTGCTTGATGAGCTGCGGGTCGTTGACGCCGTCGTCGGAGACGAACGCCGCCGTGACGCCGGCCGAGCGCAGCTGCGACAGCAGCGGCGCCGCCTCGGCGTAGTACCCGGCGTAGTAGAGCGCGTCGGGCGCGGCCGACTTGATGAGCTGGACGGTGGCGGAGAAGTCCTTGTCACCGGTCTTGACCTTGGCCGCGCACGCGGAGTCCGCCACCGAGCCGAGGGTCTTGGTGACCACCTGGGCCAGGCCGACGCCGTAGTCGGAGTCGTCCTGCACGACGCAGACCTTCTTGTAGCCGAGCGTGCCGGTCATGTAGTTGGCCGCGGCCGCGCCCTGCGAGTTGTCGTTGCCCAGGCCGCGGAAGAAGTTCTTCCAGCCCTGCTGCGACAGCGTGGGGTTGGTGGCCGACGGGGTGAGCATCAGCAGGTTGGCCTGGCTGAACACCGGGCCGGTGGCCTTGGACTCACCCGAGAACGCCGGGCCGACGATGCCGATGACCGAGGAGTCGGAGACGACCGACGGGGCCACCTGGGTCGCCTTGTCGGGCGCGCCCTCGGTGTCGAACTTCTTCAGCTGCACCTGGCAGTTCGCGTTGGCCGCGTTGTGCTCGTCGATCGCGAGCTGGACGCCGTTGACGATGTTCTGGCCGAGGGCGGCGTTGGCGCCGGTGAGGGCGCCCATCATGGCGATCGAGACGCCCGAGCAGGTGGCCTTGCCGTCGCCGGCCGGGTCCGCCGGCGCCGCGCTGCTCGAGGCCGTGACCTCCTTGCCGGACGAGTCCACCTGGACCAGGGGCTGGATCGTCAGGTTGCCGCCGTCCGCGGCGGACGCGGACGCGCTCGACGCCGAGGTCGCGCCGCCGCCGCTGGTGCCGCCGGACGACTTCGCGGAACAGCCGACGAGCACGAGCCCGGCAATCGTGACGAGCGCCACGCCCGCGAGGCGCGGGGTCGATCTGCGCATGTGCTACCTCCGTGGTTGGTGGGCGCCCAGGGGAGCCCGGTTCCCCGACCCGTCAGCGTCGGGGTTGGGCGTCAACGTAGGCCCGTAGCGTTTCAGTTGCGTTACCTCAGCACAACGACGGATCACGATTCAAGAGCCCCGTTGCTACAGCGCGATCACAACGCCAAGGGACCTTCGTCTCAATCCGATCCCGGTACTGTCCACCTAGAACCCCGGGCGCGCCACCCTGTCGTCACGGCGCGAGATGCCAGGAACAGCCCGGCGAACGCCGCCCACAACCACGCCAGCCCCGCCGGTCCGCCCGGCGCCCACGCCCGGACCGCGAGGACGGCCGGCAGGTAGACGACGAGCGTGGCGACGCCCGCCCGCGCGAGGAAGCGACCGTCACCCGCGCCGATGAGCACGCCGTCGAGCACGAAGACCCAGCCGGCCATCGGCAGGCACGCGGCCGCCACGAGGAGCGCGAGCACCGCCGCACGGCGCACCTGCTCGTCGGCCGAGAAGAGGCGGACGAGCCACGGGCCGAGGGCGGCCACGAGCACGCCGAGCACCGCGCCGACGCCGACGCCCCACGTGAGCGTGCGGCGCAGCAGCACGCGGGCGCGGGGGACGTCACCGGCGCCCAGGGCGTGGCCGACGAGCGCCTGCGCGGCGATCGCCAGGGCGTCGAGCGCGAACGCGGTGAGGCCCCACACCGCGTTCACCACCTGGTGGCCGGCGAGCGTGGCCGTGCCGAGCCCGGCCGCCACCCACGTGGTGAGCACGATCGCCGCGCGCAGCGTCGCGGTGCGCACGAGCAGCGGCGCGCCGGCGCGCGCCGACCCCCGGACGCCGCGCACCGTCGGCACCAGTGTGACGCCGCGTCGTCGGGCCCCCCGCACCACGACGGCGCCGAGCCAGGCCGCCATCGCGAGCTGGGTCGCCGCGGTCCCCGCGCCCGACCCGGCGATGCCCAGGTGCGCCCCGTAGACGAGCAGCGCGTTGAGGCCGGCGTTGACCGCGGCGCCCGTCGCCGCGACGAGCAGCGGCGTGCGGGTGTCCTGCAGGCCCCGGAGCACGCCGGTGGCGGCCAGCACCGCGAGCATCCCCGGCAGGCCCGGGGCCGAGGCGCGCAGGTAGGTCACCGCCTGCGGCGCCGCGTCGCCCGTCGCGCCCAGCACGTGCACCAGCCACGGCGCGGCCGCTGCGACGAGAACCGCCAGGACCGCGCCCAGCGCGAGCGCCAGCCAGAGGCCGTCGATGCCGGCGCGGAGCGCGCCCGGCTCGTCGTGCGCGCCCAGCCGGCGGGCCACGGTCGCGGTGGTCGCATAGGCGAGGAACACGCACAGGCCGACGACGGTGGTCAGGACGGTCGAGGCGAGCGCCAGCCCGGCGAGCGGCGCGGGGCCGAGGTGGCCGACGATGGCGGAGTCGACGAGGACGAAGAGCGGCTCGGCGACGAGCGCGCCGAGGGCCGGCACGGCGAGCGCCAGCACCTGCCGGTCGATGGTGGACGTCGTGTGTCCATCAGGTGAAATTCCGGCCAACTCGACCCATGTTTCTCGGTTCCACAGCCCGTGCACAGTGACGCCGCAGGTCGCTGAGCCGCGGGAACGCCACGCGCGACCAGTATCCACAGTCCTGTCCACGCCCTGTGCACAGTGGCGCGCGGGCGGTCAACAGGCGTCCCCAGGCGGTCAACAGGGGGTGTGGACGACGCCCGTTGTGCGCACGTCCGCGGACCCCTAGCCTCGCTCAGGTCGTCGGTCCGGGGGCCGGTCTCAGGGGTCGTCGCGGCGCACTGTCGGAGGCCGCGGGTAGAACACGTGTTCACGACGGGTGACGACGGCGAGGGGTGGGACCGGTGACGATCGAGGATCTCGAGTACGGCCTGTCGGCCGGCCCGGGAGGGCACGATCGCACGCCCCCACAGGACGTGGACGCCGAGCGGTCCGTGCTCGGCGGCATGATGATCAGCAAGGACGCGATCGCCGACGTCGTCGAGGTGCTCCGCGGCAACGACTTCTACCGCCCGGCGCACGAGGTCGTGTACGAGGCGATCCTCGACCTCTACGGTCGCGGCGAGCCGGCGGACGCCATCACGGTGGCCGACGAGCTCACCAAGCGCGGCGAGCTCAGCCGCATCGGCGGCGCACCCTACCTGCACACGCTCATCGCGACGGTCCCGACGGCGGCCAACGCTGGCTACTACGCGCGGATCGTGCGCGAGCGCGCCATCCTGCGCCGCCTCGTGGAGGCCGGCACGCGCATCACCCAGCTCGGGTACGGCTCGGACGGCGGCGACGTCGACGAGCTGGTGAACACGGCCCAGGCCGAGGTGTACGCCGTCACCGAGCGCCGGGCGAGCGAGGACTACGTCCCGCTGTCGGAGATCATCGGCGCGACGGTGGACGAGATCGAGGCCGCGGGGCACCACGGCGACGGGATGAAGGGCGTCCCCACCGGGTTCGCCGACCTCGACAAGCTGACGAACGGCCTGCACCCCGGGCAAATGATTGTTATTGCCGCCAGGCCTGCTATTGGGAAGGCCCTCGCCCTGGACACCCCGCTGCCGACGCCGACCGGCTGGACCACCATGGGCGACGTGCGGGTCGGCGACGACCTCATTGCGGCCGACGGCACGCCGACCCGGGTGGTCGCCGCGACCGAGGTGATGACCGGTCGGCCCTGCTACCGCGTGACGTTCGACGACGGCGCGACGATCATCGCCGACGCCTGGCACGAGTGGCGCACGCGGACCCGCGCCGATCGGCGGAAGCCGGGCCAGGAGCCGCGCACCTGGACCACCGAGCAGATGGCGGCGAGCGTGCGCTGCGCCACCGCCGATGCGCGCGTGAACCACAGCATCGAGACGACGGCACCGCTGTCGCTCCTACCCGCCGACCTCCTCGTCGACCCTTACGTGCTTGGAGTCTGGCTGGGGGACGGCCACAGCGCGTCCGCTCGGTACACGAGCGCCGATCCCGAGATCGCCATGGAGATCGACAGCCGAGGCTACGTCGCCACCGAGAAGGGTGGTTCGGCAGCGGGCGCCGCGCGGCTGTACCGGATCCAGCTCGAACCCG
>JAJYTJ010000194.1 GCA_021793115.1 Actinomycetes bacterium
GGCGACCCGGGCCCCCTCGGCCCCGCGGTCGCCGGCTGCGGCAGCCGACCTACGATGAGGTTCGTCAGTGGCGATGGCCTGCTCCCTGCTCGGCGGGACAACGCCTCTCAGCGTAGGCGGCTCCCCGGTGAGCCGCCGGAGCGAGGCGGCCGCTCCCGGCGAGGTCGAGGTCCGAGGACTGTGAAGGACGCGCGAAGGGACACGGGCATGGCAGCAGCAGGCTTGGCAGGCAAGACGGTCGTCGTCACGGGAGGCGCCACCGGCATCGGTGCGGCCATCGCCACCAGCGCGGCCCGTGCGGGCGCCCGGGTGATCGTCGACTACGTCGTCTCCCCCGCGCAGGCGGTGGCCTTCGCCGCGACGCTGGCGGGTGAGGACGTCGGCGGCTCCGTCGAGGCCTTCGATGCCGACGTGAGCGACGTCGCCCAGGTCCAGGGGCTGATCGCCGAGGCGGTGCGCCGCTACGGCCGGCTCGACGTGCTGGTCAACAACGCCGGCATCGAGACCCGCCAGTCGCTGCTCGACACCACCGAGGCCGACTACGACCGCGTGCTCGGCATCGACCTCAAGGGGGCGTTCTTCGCGGCGCAGGCCGCGGCGCGCCAGTTCGTCGCCCAGGGCGGCGGCGGCGTCATCGTCAACGTCTCCTCGGTGCACGAGGACTGGCCGATGCCGGGCAACGCGGCGTACTGCGTGGCCAAGGGCGGGATGCGCATGCTGACCCGCAACAGCGCGGTCGAGCTCGGCCCGCACGGGATCCGGGTGGTCGGCGTCGCCCCCGGCGCGGTGGACACGCCGATCAACGCCCGGACGGTCGCGGACCCGGCGGCCATGACGAGGCTGGACGCGGCGATCCCGCTCGGGAAGATGGCCGAGCCCCAGCAGATCGGCGACGTGGTGACGTTCCTCGCCAGCGACGCGGCGTCGTACGTCACCGGCACCACCGTCGTCGTCGACGGCGGGCTGATGCAGTCGTCTCCCGGTCTGTGACGACCGCCACCGGCGGCAGGTGGCGCAACCCGCTGCGCCGTTGGCACGACCTGGAGCGGGCCGCCGACCGCAGCACCTGGTCGCTGTACGTGGCCGAGCTGCTGGGCACGGCCCTGCTGCTGGTGGGCGGCCTCTCGGCCGTGATCGTCGTCGTCTCGCCGACGTCACCCCTCGCCGCACTCGCGCTGCCGGGGTGGCTGGCGCGCGGCATCGCCGGCGCGCTGTTCGGCCTCACCGGCTCGCTCGTCACGGTGTCCGCCCTGGGCCGGCACTCCGGCGCGCACCTCAACCCGGCGATGACCCTCGCCTTCCTCATGGAACGCAAGATCAGCCCGTCGCACGCGGCCTGGTACGTCGTCGGCCAGCTCCTCGGCGCGGTCGCCGGCGCAGCCGTGGTGCTGGCCTGGGGGCCGTGGGGAGAGCCGCTGAGGTACGGCGCCACGACGCCGGCCCACGGCCTCGACCCCTGGCTCGCCGTCACGCTCGAGGCGCTGTGCACGCTGGTGCTGGTGGGCACCGTCTTCGTGTTCCTCGGACGTCCCCGCCTGCGGCGCTTCACGCCCTGGACGATGAGCCCGATGTACGCGGTGATGGTGTCGCTCGAGGCGCCGTGGACGGGCACCAGCACCAACCCGGCCCGCACGCTGGGCCCCGCGCTCGTCACGGGCACGTGGCACGGATTCTGGATCTACCTGCTGGGGCCGGCCCTGGGGGCGGCCGCAGGCGTGGGGCTGGCGCGGGCCCTCGGCCGCGGGGAGCGACGGGTGGACCAGGCCCGGATCGCGGCGCACCCGGCCGCACCGCGCGACGACCCGCCGGAGCCGGAGCACCTCGTCTCGCGGGGCAGTGGGTGAGAGGCCCCGGGCGCTGGACGGTCGGTGGCCGCTAGGCCAGCTCGATCGCGCCCTCAGGGCTCACGCAGGTGTAGTGGGCGCACGTCGCTCTCCGTCATCGCCAGTGCCCACGGCCCTGGGCCACGCTTCGTCGCCTCGCGCCGAAGCCGCGCTTCGTGACGGGTGAACAGGTCCATCCGGTCCTGCGGCGTGAGATCCCGCTTGGCGCCGATCCACACCGACTTCAGGCCGTGCTCGTTATAGGCGGTCAGAGTCCGAGGCTGTTCTCGTCGGTGAAGTACACGCCGCGATCACCCGGCGTTGCTGCCGACGATCATCTCGAAGCGCAACGCCGCATCCACCTGCTCGGCAGTGAGATCGAACAACTCCGCAAGCTCGTCGCGGGTGCTGCCGGCCCGGTATGCCTCGGCAAGCGTGTCCGCACGCACGTTCCGCACGGCGGGCTGTCCGAAGGCGCGCCGTGCGTCCATGACGACGTCGGGGGTCCGGCGCTCGGGGCGAAACCGGGTCACGACGCCGTCGTCGTACTCGACAGCTGCTCGGAACCGTTCCGTGACGTCGGCCAGCAGGTACTGGTCGTTGCGCACCACCACCAGCCGGAGGGGCGCGTCGAGCGCCACCTCGTCCTGGACGCGGCGGACCAGCTCCTTGCCCTCGACATCGAGGAAGGGCCTCGCCTGCGCCAAGGGGTAGGGGCCAAGCTCTTCGCGGAGCCGGACCACCGCCGGCCGCAGCCGCTGCACGGGCACGTCCTGACGGCGAAACTCCGCCAGCAGGCGGGCCTCGACCATCTCGCCCCACGTGACCGACTCCGAACCTGTCGGCTCAGGCCGCAACACGGGCTCGTAGAACCTGCCGCCGCGGCGGTACCCCTCGAGCCATCGCCGAGCGGTGCCGCCATGAAGCCCGACGAGGCGATCCACGTCCGCGTAGGAGTAGATCGCCCGGTCCAGGAGCGAGACGGGGGCCATGGCCGAATCGTCGCACGCGACCGCGGATGACGGTGGGCACCACACGACGATGTGCACAGTGCTGCCGTCACCGTCGTGGCGGCACCCTCGGCGCGGAGCGCGGACCGCACCGCCGCCGGCGTGAGTGACGCCGCCACCTCCGATCGCGCGGACTCCCGTGGGCCGCGACCACGGCCTTTGGGCCCTGGCCGGCGGCCCCTCCGCTCGCGACCGTGGAGTCAGCCGTCCGAGGGAGGAGGCTGGGCGATGCCGCGCGCACCTCGTCTGCTGCGCCGCTTCCTTCCGGCCGGCGCCCCCGGGCCGGCCGGGATGGCCGGCGTGCCGGCCGACCGGGCGGCGGATGCGGCCGCCGAGCTCGCCCCGCTGTTCGCCGCCCTCGCCGCCACCGAGGCGCGCTGCGACGAGGCCCTCGACCGGGGCGCTCGGGACGCGGCCGAGGCCGCGCGGCGCGTGGCAGAGCAGACGAGCGGCATCGCGGCCTCGGCCGAGCGGCGCGCGGCCGCCGAACGGGTCGACGCCCTGGCGCGTGCCCGGCAGGTTGCCGAGGAGCAGGCGGAGGCCGAGCTCGCGGCGGCGCACGCGCGCGCCGAGCGGCTGCGGGCGGACGCCGTGGGCCGCGTCCCCGACCACGTCGCCCGGATCACGGCCGCCGTCGCGGCGATGGTCACGGCGGCCCCGGACGGTGCGCCATGAGCACGGCCTGGGTGGCCGTCGGCGTCCGGTCGGCCGCGATGCGGCGCCGTCGCCTCGGCCCGCCCGCGGTGCGGGCGCTCGCCGCCGCTCCGTCGCTCGAGGCTGCCCTGCAGGTGCTGGTCGGCGGGCCGTACGGCCGCGACGTGCGCGCCGACCAGTCGCTGGAGCAGGCCCAGCGCGCCGTCGTGGGCACGCTCGTCTGGAACCTGCGCGTCCTGGCGGGCTGGGCCCCGCGCGAGGGCGTCGCGGTGCTGCGTGCGCTGGCGGCGCCGATCGAGGCGATGGACATCGACGAGCTGCTGCGGCGGACGTCCGGCGGCGCGGTGCCACCGCCGTACCGGCTGGGGGCGCTGGCGACCGCATGGCCGCGGCTGGCCACGACCGCGGACACGCCCGGCCTGCGGCGGGCGCTCGCCCGGTCACCGTGGGGCGACCCGGGCAGCGACGACCCGCACCAGATCGCGGTCGCGATCAGGCTGTCGCTGGCCGAGCGCATCTCGGCCGAGGTTCCGGACGCCCGCCGGTGGGCGGCGGGGGCCGCCGCGCTGCTCCTCGCCCGAGAGATCGCCTTCCGTGGCGGCCCACCGAGCGGCCGCGCCCGCCTCCTCGCCTCCCGGGTGCTCGGTTCGGCCGCCGGGAACGCCGGCTCGCTGGCCGAGCTGGGGGCGGCGCTGCCGGCCGCGGCCCGGTGGGCGCTGGCGGGCGTCGCCTCGGCGGACCAGCTGTGGCGGGCCGAGGCGGCGTGGTGGGCGCACGTGGACCGCGACGCCGCCGGGATGGACCGCCACGGCGGTGCCGCCGCGGCGGCGCTGGTAGGCACCGTGGCGCAGCTGGCGGTGGACGCCTGGCGCGTCCGGGGCGCGCTGGAGCTGGCGGCCCGCGGCGGGCGCACGGGGGAGGACGCCGATGCCGTGGCGTGAGGCGTTGAACCCGGTCGGCATGCGGCGCGTCGCGCTGCTCGCACCGACGGAGTCGCTGCGCGACCTGCTGGTCACGGTCGCCGACCTCGGGTGCGTCGACCTCGACGACCCGGGCGGGGACCGCGGGCCGGCGGCCGCAGCGCCGGCGGCGGCCGCCCTGCAGCGCCTCGGCCGCGGGTCCTCGGCGAGCGCTCAGGTGGCCCGGCGGCCCGACCTGGCCGGGTGGGAGCAGGAGGGCCTCGTCGAGCTCGTCGCCGGCGAGGCGCAGCTCGAGGACCGGGCGGCCCGGGCGGTCGCCCAGGGCCGGGTCTCGGCGCTCCTCGGCTGGGCCGCGGCGGACACGGTGCCACCGCTCGCGCGGGCCGCCGCGGCCGTCGACGGCGCCGTCGTCGTGCTGCCCACCCCGCGCGGGGTCGACCCGCCGACGCTGCTCTCGCAGCAGGGCGTCTCCCGCGAGCTCGCGCCCCTCGTCGAGACGTATGCCACCGTGCCGTACCGCGACGTCAACCCGTCCGTGCTGGCCGGGGCCGCCTACGTGCTCATGTTCGGCATGATGTTCGCCGACGCCGGGCAGGGCCTGCTGCTGCTCGTCGGCGCGCTCGCGGTGCGGTCGGGGCGGTGGCGCCGGCTGGCCCGCCTGCGGCCGTACTGGCTCTTCCTCGCCGGCGCGGGCCTGGCCAGCGCGGTGTTCGGTGCGCTGTACGGCGAGTTCTTCGGGCCCACCGGCGTGATCCCCGTGCTCTGGCTGTCACCGCTGGAGCACGCCGTGACGCTGCTGCTCGTCGCGGTGGCGATCGGCGCGCTGCTGCTGGCCGGCGCGTACGCCCTCGGGACCGTCAACCGGTTCCGGGAGGGCGGCTGGCGCCGCGCCGTGTACGCGCCGTCCGGGCTGGCCGGGGCGTCGCTGTTCCTCGGGCTCGGCGCGCTCGCGGGCGGGGTCTACCTGCGGCTCGGGGCGCTCGCCGCCGCCGGCGGCGTGGTCGCCGCGGTCGGCATGGTGGTCGCCTTCACGGGCCTGCTCGCGGCGGCCGGCGGCGGCGGCGCGGGCGTCGGCCAGGCGGTGATCGAGCTGTTCGACCTGGTGATCCGCCTCGGCTCCAACCTGGTGAGCTTCGCGCGGCTCGCCGCCTTCGGCATGACCCACGCCGCGCTCGGCCTGGTGGTCTGGCAGGGCGTGACGGCGCTGGCGCGCCTCGGCGTGCCGGGCGTCGTAGGCGCCGTGGTCGTCTTCCTGGTCGGTAACGCGCTGACGCTCGCCCTCGAGGGGCTGGTCGCCGGCATCCAGGCGTTGCGGCTGGAGTACTACGAGCTGTTCTCCCGGATCTTCGAGGGCGAGGGCCGGCCCTTCCGCCCCTGGCACGTCCCGCTCGCACCGACGGAGGCCTCATGATCATCTGGACGATCTGCCTGCCCGCGATCCTCGTCGTCGGGCTCGCGACCAGCTGGGCGCTGCGACGCCGCGGGCGTCCCGCCCTGCGCGTGGTGCTGGCGGCCAACGGGCTGCTCCTGGTCGCCGCGCTCGTGGTGGTGGCGATGGTCGCCACCGCGGGGCCGTCCGCCGCCGCCGCACCGGGTGCCGCCGCCGCGGCGGCGACCACCGCCAACGGCTCGGCGCTCATCGGGGCCGCCATCGCCGTGGCCGGCTCGTCCATCGGTGCCGCCATCGCCGTCGCCTACACCGGCGCGGCCGCGCTGGCCGCCATCAGCGAGCGGCCGGAGCTCTTCGGCCGCGCGATGGTCATCGTCGGCCTGGCCGAAGGCATCGCGATCTACGGCCTCATCGTCTCGATCATCCTGATCGGCAAGGCATGAGCGAGATCGCGGTCATCGGCGCGCCGGAGCTGGTGGCGGGCTTCGCGCTCGGCGGGGCGCGGGTGTACCCGGTGACCGGCGCCGACGAGGCACGGGCGGCGTGGCAGCAGCTGCCCGCGTCGGTCGCGGTGGTGCTGCTCTCGGACCTGGCCGCCGAGGCGGTGGGCGACGCGACGGGCGCCCGTGCGGCGCCCCTGACGATGCGGTTGCCGGCATGACGACGAGCGCGGCGGGGACGACGAGGCCGGCGGCGGTGCGCCAGACGAGCACCGACCCGCCGGGCGTGGCGGCCGCCCTCGACCCGCT
>JAJYTJ010000195.1 GCA_021793115.1 Actinomycetes bacterium
GGCGACCCGCCCGTTGAACTTCGAGACGTTGACGTTCCCGTGCCGGTCCGCCTGGGCCAGGCCCAGCACGGCGCAGTCCAGGCCGCCGCCGTCGTAGAAGTCGAACTGCGAGTGCATGTCGACCAGTGCCTCGGGGTTGTAGGCGTGGCCGAAGTCCTTCAGGCCCGCCGGCACGCCGCCGATGGCGCCGGCTTCCGTGGTGAGCATGATCTGGTCGCTGATGCCCTCCTCGGCGGCGACCGTGCCGACGTCGCACGGGATGCCGACGCCGAGGTTGAGGACGGCGCCGGGCCGCAGCTCCATCGCCGCCCGGCGCGCGATGACCTTGCGCTCGGAGAGGGGGATCGGGGTGATGGCCTCCAGCGGCACCCGGAGCTGGCCCGAGAACGACGGGTTGTAGTGGGTGTTCTCGGTCTGGAAGTGGTTCTCGGGCTGCGAGACGACGAGGTAGTCGACGAGGATGCCCGGCACCTTGACGAGGTTCGGGTCGAGCGAGCCGGCCGCCGCGACGGACTCCACCTGGGCGATGACGATGCCGCCGCTGTTGCGGGCCGCCTGGGCGATGGGCAGCACCTCGAGCTTGAGCCCCTCGTGCTCGAGCGTGAGGTTGCCGTGCTCGTCGGCCACCGTGCCGCGGATGAGGGCGACGTCCACCGGGAACGACGGGTAGAACAGCCACTCCTCGCCGGCGAGCTCGATCACCTGGACCACGTCGTCGGTCGAGGAGGGCGACATGCGTGCGCCCTCGACGCGCGGGTCGACGAAGGTGCCGAGGCCCACCTTCGTGATCACGCCCGGCCGCTTGGCGGCGATCTCCCGGTAGAGCTGGGTGATGACGCCCTGCGGCAGGTTGTAGGCCTGGCAGCCGTCCTCCTGGATGAGCTGCGCCAGGGCCGGCGAGGCGATCGCGATGCCGCCGATCCAGCGCTTGATGAGGCCCTGGTGGCCCCAGTGGCTCATGCCCTTGTCCCGGCGGTTGCCGACCGCGGAGGCGTGGACCACGGTGAGGTCGCGGGGCGCGGCCTCCGCGAGGAAGCGCTGCTCGACGGCGATGAGCGTCTCCTCGTTGACGCACGCCAGGCCGAAGCCGGACAGCGCCACGGTGGAGCCGTCCTTGATCAGCGCGGCGGCCTGCTGGGGCGTGATGACCTGTGCCACGGGCGTCTCCTTCGTCGCATGGGCCGGCGCGGCCCGCGGCCCACAATTCCGGACTTGTGACGTCCGTAACTAGGGACGATCGTCCTGAGAGACGTCGACGAGCGTGGCCCGACGATGGGCAGCGGGCGCCGGCGTGGCGCCGGACGACGACGTCGGCCGCTTCCCGGAAAGGCGCACCACGATGGACTTCACGCTGACCGACGAGCAGGAGCTGCTCCTGTCCAGCCTCGACGAGCTGCTCGAGCGCGAGTGCCCGGAGTCGTACATCGCCGAGCTCGACCTGCACCACGAGTCGGCGACGAGCTTCCGCAAGGCGCTGCACGAGGCCGGCTTCATGTCGCTCGGCTTCCCCGAGGAGTACGGCGGCACGCCCTGCGACGCGGTCACGCTGGTGCTGCTGGCCGAGCGCGTCTGCCGCCAGGGCCTGAACAACGGCTTCGGGCTGGAGCTGCTGCAGGCGATGGACATCCTCGAGTTCGGCTCGGAGGCGCAGAAGACCGAGCTCCTCGGGCTGCTGGCCACCGGCCGGGTGCCCTTCGCGCTCGGGTTCACCGAGCCCGGAGCAGGCTCGGACAACTCCGCGATGACCACCACGGCCGTGCACCACGACGGCCTCGTGACGTTCAACGGCACCAAGACGCTCATCACCGCCGCGCTGCAGAGCAAGTACCTGCTCGTCATGGCGAAGAACCCGGACGCGGAGGACCGGCGCCAGGCGATCTCCATGTACCTGGTGCCGATGGACGCCCCGGGCGTGACGACCAACCGCCTGGAGAAGATCCTCTGGTACACGCAGGACAGCTGCGAGATCTTCCTCGACGACGTCACGCTCCCGGAGGAGGACTGCCTCGTCGGGGTCAAGGGCAACGGCTTCAAGCAGCTGATGCGCAACTTCGAGATGGAGCGGCTCGTCATCGCCGCGACCTGCCTCGGCCAGGCCCAGTGCGCGTTCGACGACGCCGCGGCCTACGCGGCCCAGCGGGTCCAGTTCGGCCAGCCGATCGGGAACTTCCAGCTCACGCAGCTCAAGCTCACCGACATGGCGATCAAGCTCGAGAACATGCGCAACTTCGTCTACAAGACGGCCTGGATGCTCGACCGCGGGCTGCCGCTGAAGAGCCAGGGCGCGCTGTGCAAGCGGTACTGCGCGATGTCCGGGTTCGAGGTCGCCGACGACGCGCTGCAGATCTTCGGCGGCGTCGGCGTCACGGTCGGCGCCCGCATCTCGCGGCTCTGGCGTGACCTGCGCGGTCACCGGTTCGGCGGCGGCACCGACGAGATCATGGTGCACATCGCGGGCCGTCAGATCGTCAAGGACCACAGCTGAGCGCCGGACCAGGACGACAGGAGGAACCCCGATGAAGATCGTCGTCGCCTACAAGTGGGCGCCCAACCCTCAGGACCTCGAGGTCCGGCCCGACGGGACCGTCGACGCGTCGCGCGGCAAGTCCGCCGTCAGCGAGTACGACCCGGTCGCGTTCGAGCTCGCTCGGCGGCTGGCGGACGAGGCCGGCGGCGAGGTCGTGGGCCTCACCGTCGGCGCCGCCGCGATCGACACCCCGCTGGCCCGCAAGGCCGCGCTGTCGCGCGGGCTGGACCGCCTCGTCGTCGTGGCCGACGACGCGCTAGCGGGCGCCGACAGCACGCGACTGGCGGCCGTCCTGGCGGCCGCGGTGCGCACCATCGGCGACGTCGACCTCGTCCTGGCCGGCGACTCCTCGGTCGACGTCGCCGAGGGGCAGGTGCCGTTGACGGCAGCGGCCCAGCTGGGCTGGCTCGGGCTGAGCCGCGTCACCGCGGTGAGCCCGGCGGCCGACGGCCTGACGGTGGAGCGCGACACCCCGGCCGGGGTCGCGGTGCTCACGGTGCGCACGCCCGTGGTGCTGGCGGCCGCCGCGGATGCCGTGGTGCCACGCGTCGCCGGGATGAAGGACATCCTCGCCGCGGCGAAGAAGCCGGTCGAGGCGCTGCACCTGGCCGATCTGGACGTCTCGGCGCCCACCGTCACGCTGGTCACCCTCGGCACGGCCAAGCCGGCCGGCGGCGACCGGCGGGCCGTGCTCTTCGACGGACCCGACCCCGTGTCGGCGGCATCTCAGCTGGTGGGCGCGCTGCGCTCGGCCGGCGTCCTGTAGGCCTCGCGCGAGGAAGTGGAGCAGCCCATGAACGCATCGCACGCATCGCAGTCCTGGGTCGTCGTCGCCGACGACCCGGCGGTCACCGGCCTCGTCGCGCTCGCGCGCGCGGTGGCCGGCGAGGTCGTCGCCGTGGTCGTCGGCGCCCGGCAGGTGGCCGACACGGTCGCCGCGGCGGTGGACCGGGTCGTCTGGCTCGGGGAGCCGGGGCCGGTGCCGGTGGAGGCCTTCGCGCCCCAGGTGGCGCAGCTGGTCGTGGACGCGGCGCCGCTGGCCGTCGTCGGCGCCGCCACGCCGGCCGGGCGCGCGCTGCTCGGCGCCGTCGCGGCACGCGCCCAGGCGCCCGTGCTCGGCGGGGTGCGGGCCGTGTCCGTCGCCGAGGGGCGTGTGGTGGTCACGCACGCCGTCATGGGCGGCATCGCGGAGCGCACGGTCGCCGTCGAGGGCGGGCCGGCCGTGCTCGCCGTCGAGGCCGGCACCGTGCCGACCGGCGAGGCCGGTGCTCCCGTGGAGCAGGTGGCCGGGCTGCCGCTGCAGGTGGCCACCGTCACGCAGGTGCGCCCCAAGGTGCGCGCCGGGGTGGACCTGGCGGCCGCCTCCGTCGTCGTCGGCGTCGGCCGTGGCCTCAAGGCCGAGGCGGACCTCGGGCTCATCCGGGACCTGGCGGCGGCGGTGGGCGGCGAGGTGGCGTGCTCGCGTCCGCTCGCGGAGGGCGTCCAGTGGCTGCCGAAGGAGAGCTACATCGGCATCTCCGGCCAGCACGTCGCCCCCGACCTCTACCTGGCGGTCGCGATCTCCGGCCAGCTGCAGCACATGGTGGGCGTGCGCGAGGCGAAGGTCATCGTCGCCGTCAACAGCGACAAGAACGCGCCGGTGTTCACCCAGTGCGACTACGGCATCGTGGGCGACCTCTACCAGGTGGTCCCGGCGCTCACCGCGGCGCTCGGCGGCCCGCATGGCTGAGCAGGCCGCCGGCGAGCCGGAGTTCGACGTCATCGTCGTCGGCGCGGGACCTGCCGGATCAGTGACGGCGACGCTCCTGGCGCGGCAGGGACTGTCCGTGGTGCTCGTCGAACGCGGCGACACCCCGGGCGCGAAGAACCTCTCCGGCGGCGTGCTGTACGGGCGGGTGCTCGACGAGGTGTTCCCCGGGTTCGTCGACCAGGCCCCCGTCGAGCGGCGCATCACGCGGCACGTCACCACCTTCCTCACGGCGGACTCGTCGGTCGCCATCGACTACGCGGGCGGGTCGCTGACCGCCCCGGTCAACGCCGTGACGGTGCTGCGGGCCAAGTTCGACCCGTGGCTGGCCGAGCGGGCGGAGGAGGCCGGCGCGTTCCTCATGCCCGGCGTCCGCGTCGACTCCCTGCTCACCGAGCCCGGGTCGGGCGCCTCGCCGCGCGTCGTCGGCGTCAAGGCGGGCGACGACGAGCTGCGGGCGCGCGTCGTCGTCGCGGCCGACGGCGTCAACTCCTTCCTGGCCCGCAGCATCGGGCTACGGTCCCGGCCGCCGGAGCACCACCTCGCCGTCGGCGTCAAGGCGGTCGTCGGCCTGCCGCGCCGGACCATCGAGGACCGGTTCGCGGTGACGGGCGACGAGGGGGCCGCGCACGCCATCGTGGGCGACTGCACGCTCGGCATCGGCGGCGGTGCCTTCCTCTACACCAACACCGAGTCCCTCTCCGTCGGCGTGGTGCTGCGGCTGGACGACCTGCTGCGCTCGGGCCGCACGGCGGTCGAGGTGTTCGAGCACTGCCTGGCGCACCCGGGCCTGGCGCCCTACCTGCGCGACGGCGAGATCCTCGAGTACGGCTCGCACCTGGTCGCCGAGGGCGGTCTGGGCATGGTCGGCGAGGTCGTCGCCGACGGGCTGGTGGTCGTGGGCGAGGCCGCCGGGCTGACCATCAACTCCGGTCTGACGGTGCGCGGCATGGATCTGGCGATCGGGTCCGCGGTCGCTGCCGCGCAGGGAGTGGCCGAGGCGCTCGCCGCGGGCGACACGTCGGCCGCCGGCCTGGCGGGCTACCGCCGGCACCTCGACGAGAGCTTCGTCATGAAGGACCTGCGCACCTACGCCAAGGCGCCGGCGTTCCTCGAGCGCGGGCGCATGTACGGCGCGTACGGCGAGCTCGCCGCGGGCCTGTTCCACGACGTGTTCTCGCTCGACGGGACACCGCGCAGGCACCTGGCGGCCACGGCGTGGCGCGCGGTGCGCCGCTCGCCGGTGACGATCGGACAGCTGATGAGTGACGGATGGGCGGGGGTGCGCGCGCTGTGAACCCGCAGACCACAGCGGAACGGTTGGGGCACAACCGGTTCGTGCTCGACGAGGGCGAGTCGCACATCGAGATCGACCAGGAGGTCTGCCGGCGCACCGGGACCGGGAAGCGGCTCGTCGCCGTGTGCCCGGCCGGCGTGTACAGCGAGCTGGAGGACGGCACCGTCGTCGCCGAGTACGCCGCGTGCCTCGAGTGCGGCACGTGCCTGGCGGTGGCCAGCCCCGGCGCGCTGCGCTGGCACTACCCCCGCGGCGGGTTCGGCGTCAGCTTCCGCGAGGGCTGACGCACCCCGTGTCCGGCGCGGTGGCGGTCACGGCGCGGCGGTCGCCACGTCGCTCGGTTCGTCGTGCGCCGTGGTCACCGAGCCGCGGTAGCCGGCCGCCCGCATCTGGTCGTCGACCATGAGCTCGACGTACTCCTGGATGCCGGCCCGCACCCGCGGCAGCAGCTCGGCCGGTGTCACGAGGATGTGCATGAGCACGGCGCCCTCGATCGCGTCGAGGATGCGCACGGGGGATGCGCCGGGGGCGAACTCGCCGCGGTCGACGGCGGCGGCCACCCGCTGGCGCTCGTCGAGCACGAACCGCGTCACCGCCCGAGCCCGCAGCGCACCGAGGATCTCCGGGTTCGCCCACACGTCGGTGTACAGGCGCATCATGGCCAGCCCGTACGCGCCGAGGTAGAGGTTCGCGCGGCGCAGCGCGTGGCGGACCAGGTAGTCGCGGACGCTGGCCGGCGCGGGTGCGGTGTCCGGCGTGCCGTCGTCCGGCACGTCGAGCGCGTCGCGCTGCGCCCGGCGCAAGGCATCGACGAGGACCTCACCCTTGTCGGCCCAGCGCAGGTAGAGCGCCGACTTGCCGACCCGCGCCCGCGAGGCGATCGCGTCCATCGTCAGGCCACGCCAGCCGACCTCGCCGAACACCTGCAGCGCGGCACGCTGCACCCGC
>JAJYTJ010000025.1 GCA_021793115.1 Actinomycetes bacterium
GCAGTTCCAGCGATTCAACACCCGTCGCGCCGAGCTGCCGCCGCGCCGGGTGAACAATTGGAAGACGCCCGGAGGCTGGGGCCGCCCCGGCCCGCCGCCGAAGCGCCTCGCGCTCGACGAGTGGGTCCAGCCCACCCTCATCGACGTCGAGCCCGACCCAGAGCGGCTGCTGCAGCGCGCCCTGATCGAGAACAGCGAGCTGACCCGATACTGCGCTCCGATCGTGCGCGAGCATGCCGAACGATTCGGCTGGTCGAAGAAGCAGCGCAACGACGTCGTCCGGTCGCTGCGGCTGCTCCAGACCATCCGCGACAGTCCGACCGCGAAGATCCGGGCCTCCGATGTGCTCGTGCTGCCCCGCTGGGGTGGCAGCATCGCGTCCGCGCTCGACGTGCTCGAAGCCGCAGACCTGCTCATCGACGACCGTCCCCGCCCGCTCGAGCTCTACTTCACCACCAGGACCGCGGCCCTGCCGCCGGTCATGCGTGAGCAGCTCGAGACCTGGATGAACGTCCTGCTCGGCGGCGCGACCAGCGCACCACGGCAACGCTCCCGGCACCCGCTGACGGTGAAGACGCATCTCCGCTCCGTCGTGCCCGCCGTCACCGCATGGGCCGACGCCGGCCACCAATCCCTCGCCGAGATCACGCCCGCGCAGGTGCGCGCCGCGCTGCCCGAAGCCGGCGGCAGCCAGCGAGCCCTCGCCGAGCGCGGCCTCCGCTCCCTGTTCAAGACCCTCAAGGCCCGCAAGCTGATCTTCGCCAACCCGGCCCGCGGACTCAAAGGCACCCAGCTCAACGGCACCGTGCCGCTGCCGATGGACACCGCCCTCATCCGCGAGCACTTGAACTCGCCCAAGCCGGTCATCGCCCTGGCCGTCGCCCTCGTCGCCTTCCACGCCCTGACCGCCAAGGAGGTCTCCGAGCTGCTGCTCACCGACATCGTCGACGGGCGCCTCACCCTCGACGGCCGAGTGATCCCGCTGGCCCAGCCCGTCAGGGAGCGCCTCGCCCGGTGGCTCGACTACCGCCAGCAGAAGTGGCCGAACACGCAGAACCCGTACCTGATCGTCAACCAGCGCACCGCGCCCAGGCTCATGGCCGCCGGCCGGACCTATCCCTGGCAGCAGGCCGGCATCGGCCCGCAGAAGCTCCGCGAGGACCGCATCCTCGTCGAGGTCCGCGCCACCGGCGGTGACGCCCGCCGCCTCAGCGACCTGTTCGGCCTCGGCATCGAGAGCACCAACCGCTACGTCGACACGCTCGGACACCCCGCCCTCACCGGCGAGGACTCGCAGGTTCCGGGAACTTCGACCCCGACGTAGGCTGTAGCCGTCGTGGACCTTCATGTTCCCGCCAAAATCGTCAAGAATCGCGGGAACATCTAGCTTTTTTCGCTGAAACGTTGGCTGGTGTCGAAGGCGGCCAGCTCGGCCGGATGCAGCTGAGCCTGCACGAGATAGGACCTGTCCTTGATGCGCCACAGGCCCTGTCCGGTGCCCAGGGTGGGCAGCAGCTTCTGTTCGGTGCCGGTCAGGGCGAGCAGGTCGCCGGCTACCTGGAGCGTGAGGGCTTCGAGGTCGCCCTGGCGTTCGACGGCCCCAGCGCGGTGGCGCTGGCCCGCGAGCACGACCCGGAGGTGATCGTGCTCGACCTGGGCCTGCCCGGCCTAGACGGTGTGGAGGTGTGCCGGCAGGTGCGCACGTTCTCCGACGCCTATGTCGTCATGCTGACCGCCCGCAGCGAGGAGGTCGACACCCTCATCGGGTTGTCGGTCGGCGCGGACGACTACATGACCAAGCCGTTTCGGCCGCGTGAGCTCGTCGCCCGCATCAACGCCCTGCTGCGCCGACCCCGACGGGCCGTTGCGGAGCCGCCCGCGGTGGTCGACGCGCCCGCGATGTCGTTCGGAGAGCTCCGGATTGACCCGGTCGGTCGGGAGGTCTTCCTCGGCGACGATCTGGTTCCGTTGACCCGCACCGAGTTCGACTTGTTGGCGACCTTGGCGGCCAACCCGCAGCGGGCGTTCAGCCGCCGCGCCCTGATCGCCGCGGTGTGGGGCGATGAGTGGGTGGGTGACGAGCACCTGGTCGACGTGCACCTGCTGCACGTGCGCCGCAAGCTGGCCGACACCACGACCGAGCAGCGTTTCATCCGCACGGTGCGTGGGGTGGGCTACCGGATGGGTGCCGGCGGATGAGCCGGTTGGCGCACGCTGGGATCGCGGCCCGGCTCATGGCCGCCATGGCGCTGGTCATGGTGGCGGCGGCGTTGGCAGCCTGGCTGGTGGCCGGTGCGATCGGGCCAGGGCTGTTCCACCGCCACATGGCCGAGGCCGAAGGTTCACCGGGCACCGTCGTCGAGCATGCCGAATCGGCGTTCGCCTCTGCCAGCGCCCTGACGCTGGCTGTGGCGCTGACCGCGGCCGTCCTGACGGCGTTGATCGTCTCCGTGGTGCTTGCCCGGCGGATCGGGGCCGCGCTGGGCAGCCTGTCGGGTGCGGCCGGTGAGGTGGCCGCAGGTCGGTTCGAGGTGCGGTTGGCCCAGCCACGCGTCGGAGCCGAGGTCGACGACCTTGCCGACGCGTTCAACACCATGGCGGCCCGGCTGCACCAGGACGAACAGCTGCGCCGCCGGCTCATGGCCGACGTCGCCCACGAGCTGCGCACCCCGGTGGCGACGATCTCGGCCTACGTCGACGCCCTGGAGGACGGCGTGCAGGAACTGACCCCGACCACGATCGACGTGCTACGGACCCAGGCGTCGCGGCTGACCAGACTCGCCGCCGACCTGGCCGCGGTCACCAAGGCGGAGAGCGGAGCCTTGGAGCTCAACGTGCAGACCGTGGCGCCGGCCGACCTGGTGGCGACCGCGATCTCGGCCGCGACGGTCCCTGCCGAGCAGGCCGGCGTCGACCTGGTGGTCCAGACCGAGACCGCCCTGCCGCAGATCCGGGTGGACCGCGACCGGTTCGCCCAGGTCTTGGGCAACCTGCTGGACAACGCGATCCGACACACCCCGACCGGCGGGCACATCACGGTGCACGCACAGGCCTCAGCATCGGGGGTGCGGTTCACCGTGACCGACACCGGCGAGGGCATCGGCCCCGAGCACTTGCCGCACGTCTTCGAACGCTTCTACCGGGTCGACACCGCCCGCGACCGCAGCCACGGCGGCTCAGGCATCGGCCTGGCGATCGTCAAGGCCCTCGTCACCGCACACGGCGGCACCGTCGTAGCCCACAGCGACGGACTGGGCCATGGATCCAGCTTCGTCGTCGACCTTCCCACCACCTGAGGGTGATGGGAAGGTCGACGACCACGCGCAGGTCGAGCAGCCTCACGGGACGCTCGAGGCGTGGTGTGTGACGAATTCATGCCCTTCTGACCAGGACCCGTCGTCCGCCAATGACCGCCGGTGACCTGCCCCAGATACGGCGCCTCGACACACGCTCGACAGGTCGCTTCAGGGCGCTGACCTGCCCACGGGTCAGGCAATGCGCAACACGACGGGCGGTCACCGCCGGGCCGTCGTTGGGCACCTCACGGGGAACCTTACCGCCGGCTGCAAGGCTCTGGCTCCGCAGCACTCTGGCTCCGCAGCAGAACCGACCCCACACGCCCCATGCAGATCCGGGGACGGGTCTTCAGCAAGCCTTCATGGTCTGCAACCTGGAAGTTGATCCACGGGCACGCACCCTAGATCGCGAGTGGTTCCTCACGCCGCTCACCCGCGGCGAGGAGGGCTCGATGGGCCGGGGCGGTCACCGAAGCGACCGGCAACGGCAAGCTGTGTGACCCGGGTCCCACGCCCTCGGCGCTGTGCGCAACGGATCACCTACCCGCATTCGGCCTTCGATGCCCGCCTTGTCGCGGCAGCCACGACCTGACCGCCTGCCGACCGCATCACCAGCTGGCCGGTTGGCCGGGCGCGACGAAAGGAACCGCGGTGAGGCACCAGTTCACCCACGTGGGAATCGCTCAGGGCGCCCATGCCTACTGCACGTCTGGGCACCGTCCGGTGCCTCTCGGCGCCTGCGCGTCTGTCGCGTCGCATGGCCAGTCGCCCCACGAGATCGATGAGCGCGCCCGGTGAGCAACGATGCCGCCGTCCACCACGTCGACGGGGACGCCCCTTCTGGCGGGTCCGGCGAACACGTCGCCGCGCACGCCAGAACACGTGCCGTTCGACGTCGTAGCCGGACCGGATCGCGGGTGGGTCTGTCCGTGCTGCTGGTTGTGGTGCCGTTGGCGCTTGCTTCGGTGATCGGCATCGCGGTGACCTGGCCACCGGCGGCCAGCCAGGCTGCCTCCAGCGCCGGCTTGGTCGACACCGGGGTGCAGTTTTTCCGGGCCACCGTCACCGCTGCCGTCGAGACGACGTGTCAGGGCACGCAGGAGAACGTGCAGCCGGACGGCACCGTCCCGCAGACCGTGCCGTGCCTGCGGGTCCAGGCACGCGTCAGCGAGGGTCCTTGGGCCGGCAAACAGGTCACGGTCTATCCCACCGTCGGCACCGTGAACCGAGCCGTTCGCCAAGGCGCCCCGGTCGTCGTGGAGCACTATCCGGCGACCGACGGCGCAGAGGACATCTGGGCCTTTGCCGACGTCGAACGCACTGTGCCCCTGGCGAGCCTGGCGCTGGCGTTCCTGCTGGTGACCGCACTCGTGGCGGGCTGGCGTGGGATGCGGGCGCTGATCGGCCTGGTGCTGGCGATGGTGCTGCTGTGGATCTATCTGCTGCCCGGCCTGATCGCCGGTGAGAACGCCCTCCTTCTGACGTTGTCGGCGTCCGTAGCGATCATGACGGTGGTCGGCTACCTCACACACGGCCTGTCGCTGCGCACCTCCACCGCGCTGCTGGGCACCTTTGTCGGACTGGCGCTCATCGCTGGTCTCGGGGCCCTCGGCGCGTGGACGGCCAGCCTGAACCCCATCACCGGGCAGGAGGACTACCAGCTGGCCGCCCTGCTGGGCGACCACGGTCTGACCGCACTGCGCGCCATCTTCCTGGCCGGGGTCGTCCTGGCCGGCCTGGGCGTGCTCAACGACGTCACCATCACCCAGGTCTCCGCGGTCTGGGAACTGCGCACCGCCAACCCTGCCGCCACCTGGCAGGATCTGTTCGCCGGCGGCATGCGCATCGGACGCGACCACGTCGCCTCCACCATCTACACGATCGCCTTCGCCTACGTCGGAGCCTCCCTGCCTGTCCTGCTGACTCTCCAGTTGTATGGCCTGCCACTGATGCGCACGCTGACCGGAGGAGTTTTCGCCCAAGAGATCGTGCGCACCCTGGCCGGGTCCATCGGCCTGGTGCTGGCCATCCCGCTGACCACCGCCGTGGCGGCGATCATCGCGCTCCGCTCCGAACCGGCCACGCTGCGCATCCGCGGCGGGCACAGCCACCCCGCCCCGATCTGAGGCCCCGAAGGCCAAGAACCTCGCATCGCACAGCAGCCGCGTTACCCGCCGCGAGGCCTGCCGACAGGCGGCTGGCGCACCCCGGGGTACTCCGGGTAGTGCTACGCCCAAGAAGCCCTTTCACGGCGATGTCGTCAACGGCTGGGGCGACGGCAACGGTTCGGCTGGCAGGGCCATGGTGGTGGACCGGATCGGGCCGACCGGGGCGAGATCCACCCGCGGGCTTCCTCCTGGACATCGTGCAACCTGGCCGGTGCTGCGGTTCGTGAAGGCCCACGCATCGCCGGTGGTCTGCCAACCGGGGCGGGCGATCTTCAGCAAGCCTTCATCGTGCGCGACCCGGAAATTGATCGGGGACGCCGACCCTGAGGGGTGAGCGGTTCATCCGGCGCCGCTCACTCCGCGGCGAGGAGGGCTCGATGGGCCTGTGGTGCGGCCAGATGAGCGCCGGCGGCTGGGTGTTGATGGTCGCCCTCTGGGCGGCCGTGCTTGGCCTAGCCGTCTTGGCGGTGTGCTGGCTGTTCCCCGCGCAGCGGGGCCCCGACCCGCGCACGGCTCTCGACGCCCGCCTCGCCGCGGGAGACATTGACCTGGACACCTACCACCAGGTGCGCGCCCAGCTCGGTGAGCACGCCCCGGTCGCGATGAAGGGACTTTGATGAAGCACCACCTCAAACACATGCTGATCGGCGGCGGCGCGATCTTCGCCGTCTTGCTGCTGCTGCGAGTCGACCTGCGCACTGCGTTGACCTATGCGTTGCTGCTGTCGTGCCCGCTGGGCATGGTCGGGATGATGTTCATGATGAACAAGGGGGGCCACGGCGAGCACGACCACGGAGCCGGCGGCCATGACCACTGCGGTGGCGGCCACCAGCAGGAGGGGACGACGTCTAGCACCGGGCATGAGACGCATCAGCACACCGACCACACGCTGCCGGAGGTGCCGCTGACCCGCGAGAACCACGAACGCATCCCCTGACCGGTCCTCACGCACGCGGGGACGCACCGCTGACTCCAGGCAGCGGCGCGTCCCCGTCTGTGGCGGCGCTGGTGCCGATTGCCGTGGGACCCACCTTGCACACACACAGTGACCGGATGCTGATGAGAGGCAGGCCGCAAGGTGGGGGCTGCATGCCGGCGGCTGTCTCGAGGACCATGCGGCTTTCGCAGCCGCGAACATCGCCGCTCTCATTCCCAGCGCTTTCCGGTCGTTGCGGCACCTGTGCTTGAGGAGGTTGCACGCTATGCCGGTCATGTCGGCCGTCGAGGCCACCTTTTGCCGCAGCGCGCTTTGGCGCAGCTTCGCCGGTCGCAGGGTGCTGCCCTGGGTCTTGGCCGACCATCTGCTGACCGGTGAGGTGCTGGAGATCGGTGGTGGCGTTGGCGCCATGGCCGCCGAGACCGCCCGCCGGTTCCCCATCACCCGGCTGACGGTCATCGATGTCGACCCTGTCATGGTCGAGGTCGCACGCTCGCGGCTCGCCCGATTCGGCAACGTGACGGTCGCCCGGGCCGACGTGACAAATCTGCCGTTCGAGCCTGCCAGCTTCGACGCGGTCACCTCGTACCTGATGCTGCACCACGTCATCGACTGGACTGAGGCGCTCACGCAGATCGCCCAGGTCCTCAGGCCCGGCGGCGCCCTGATCGGCTACGACCTGACCGACACCCGCCTGGCACGCGTGGTCCACCGCGCGGACGGCTCACCGCACCGGATCCTGACACCGGCCGAGCTCGCCGACGGGCTGGCTCTGGCTGGCTTCGCCCAGATCACGATCGGACTGTCGTGGCACGGCCATCTCATGCGCTTCCACGCCCTGCGTCGGTCTGGAACACCGGAGACGCTAGCCCAAGCACCGGCCGGTCACTTCAGGCCCGAGTAGGAGTGCAGGCCGGAGACGAAGAGGTTGATCACCGTGAAGTTGGCGAGCACCGCGGCGTACCCGGCGAAGACGAGGTAGGCGGCCCGCCGCCCGCTCCAGCCGCGCGTGGTGCGGGCGTGCAGGTAGGCGGCGTAGACCACCCAGGCGACGAAGGTGCCGACCTCCTTGGGGTCCCAGTTCCAGTACCGGCCCCAGGCGTGCTCGGCCCAGATGGAGCCGGCGATGAGCGTGAACGTCCAGAGCACGAACCCGACGGCGTTGAGCCGGAAGGACAGCGCCTCGAGGTGCAGGGCGTCGGGCACCTGGCGCAGCCACGCGAACCGCGGCCCGGTGACGCGCCAGCCGGCCACCGTGCGGCGCAGGCCGTCGGCGCGGGCCCACGGCACGGCGAGGTGCGACCGGTTCTCGGCGCGGGCGGCCGCGAGCAGCTGGAGCACGCTGGTGCCGAAGGCCACGGTGAACACCCCGGTGGCGCTGATCGCGACGCCGACGTGGATGACGAGCCAGTAGCTCTGCAGTGCCGGCGGCACCGCGTCGGCCCGGACGAAGAACACGTTGAGCGCGAGCACCAGCGCGAGCACCGCGATCGCGGTGACGACCACGCCGACGAACGCGATGACCCGCCGCCGCTGCACGACGGCCAGCACGGTGGTCGCGACGAGCACGCCGACGAGCGTGAACTCGTACATGTTGGCGGTGGGCCAGCGGCCGGCCGCGATGCCGCGCAGCACGATGCCGGCCAGCAGCAGCAGGACTCCCAGCCGGAGCGTCGAGCGGGCGATGCCCCTGGCCGGCGCCGGGCGTCCCGCGATCGCAGTCGCGGTGTGCCAGGAGGACGGGGGGACCGCGACGCTGCGCGCAGGTGCCAGGGACGGGCCGGGGTGGGACGACGCTGTCGCCGCCATCGCCGGGGCCCGGGCTCCCGCGTCGGCCGCCGTCGTGCCGCGTGCTGTCTGCCGTGGCCGGGCTGCCGCGTCGGCGATGGCCGCCAGGTTCGCCGCATCGGCGAACAGGGCAATGGTGAAGGCCGTCGCGGCGGCCCAGACCAGCAGGGTTGACAGGTCACCGGGCGTCATGGCGACTCCTTTCGAGCGTCGTGGTCGGCCGATGTGCGGCCGGTGATCGGCACGGGGTGCCCGAGCACGGCCGCGAGGATGCGTCCCAGCTCGGGCGCCAGCCCGACGTCGTCGCCTCGGGCCAGTCCCGCGGCGGTCACCACGGCGACAGGACCGCCGGCTCGGTCGCCGATCAGTGGAGCGGCCCGCAGCCACACTCGCCGGCGGGGCACGAACAGGGAGGCTGCCAGCCCACCGAGCGCGGCGAGGGCAAACCCGAGCAGCCAGCCCAGCGCCGGATCGCGCCGCAGGTCGAAGGCTGCGAACCGGGTGATCCCGTCGAAGGTGAGCGTGCCCAGGCCGTTCGGCAGGGTCACGGTCTGCCCGGGGCGCACGACGAGTGTCACCGGCGCCCCCGAGGAGTCGACGGCCTGCGTCAGGCCGGACTCGTCGAGCCGGTAGACGTTCTGCGGCACCCCGGTGTCCAGGCCCAGGTCGCCGGACCACACCGACAGCACCAGCAGGGGCGCGGTCGGCTGCGGGTAGATCGAGATCCAACTTCCCGCCGGCGTCTGCGCCGCGGTCGGCAGCAGGTACCCGACCAGGCCGATCTGCGGCTGCCCGCCGGAGACGTCCGGCACCTTGACCACACCGCGGGACGTGTACACCCGGTCCTGCGGCAGGAACGGCACCGGCCCGGACAGGGCGACGACACCCGAGGCGTCGCGCACCGTGACGTGGGGCGCGTAGCCGTTGCCCATCAGGTAGATCTGAGTTCCGCCGACATTCAGCGGGTCGTTGACCTTGATGATCCGGACGCTCGGCCCGGCGCCCGGCTCGGTGAGCGTGACACGCGCGGTGAAGTCACGGGCCGCCAGCGTCACCGGGTCGAACCGGGACTCGAAGTCGTCCAGGCGCAGCGTGAACGGCTCGAGCCTGGCCGGGTCGAACGCCCGCCCACGTTCGAACGTGTCGAACGAGGTCTGCGCGTTGGCGAACCCGGTGCCCGCCACGACGATCACCTGCGCCCGGTAGTGCAGCAGCTGACCGGTCGCCACCGCGACCAGCAGCCCGACGAGGGCCAGGTGGAAGACGAGGTTGCCGCTGTCCCGCAGGTAGCCGCGCTCGGCGGACGCCGACCAGACGCCGGCGCCCTCGTCGTGCACGTCGACCCGATACCGCCGGCCCCGCGCCAGCACGGCGGCCGCCCGCCGCACCAGCGCCTCGGGCTCGTCGGACGACGACGAGGTCGCCTGCGCCGGGAACCGCGTGAACCGTCGCGGCGTGCGCGGCGGCCGGGCCCGCACCGCCGACCAGTGCTGCCGCGACCGCGGCAGGATGCAGCCGATCAGCGAGACGAACAGCAGCAGGTAGATCGCGCTGAACCAGGCCGACGTGTAGACGTCGAAGAACCCCAGCCGGTCCAGCCAGATGCCGACCGCGCCGTGCTCGGCGATGTAGCCCGTCACCTTCGCGGCGTCCTGGCCGCGCTGCGGGAACACCGTGCCCGGCACCGCCGCGACCGCCAGCAGCACCAGAAGCAGCAGCGCCACACGCATGCTCGTCAGCTGTCGCCAGGCCCAGCGCAGCCACCCGACGACGCCGATCGCCGGCGCCGCCGCCGCTCCTGCCGGGGTGAAGGCGTCGTCGAGGCCCTCCGGGCGGTAGCTCATCTCACACCACCGGCACGAACGGGTCGGCGCCGGTCAGCAGCCCCTGCAGCCAGGCGGCCCAGTGCCCCCAGACCCCGGTGACCAGGGCCAGGCCGAGCACGACGAGCAGCCCGCCGCCGACGCGCAGCACGCCCAGCCGGTGCCGCGTCAGCCAGCCGGTCACCCGCCGGGAGCGCTCCAGCCCGAGCGCGACGAGCAGGAACGGCAGGCCCAGCCCGAGGCAGAACACCGCCGCCAGCAGGGCGCCACGCGCGGCCGAGCCGCCGCCGAGGGACAGCGCGAGGATCGCGGCGAGGGTCGGGCCGATGCACGGCGTCCAGCCCAGGCCGAACGTCAGGCCGAGCAGCGGGGCGCCCCACAGCCCGGCGCGTGGCGCCAGGTGCACCTTGCGCTCCTTCTGCAGGAACGGCACCAGCCCGGCGAAGGCCAGGCCGAGCACGACGACGAGCACGCCGAGCACTCGCGACACCGGGTCCTGCCACCGGGCGAGCCAGGCGCCGATCCCGCCGGCCACGGCGCCGAACGCGACGAACACGACGGCGAAGCCGGCGACGAACAGCCCGACGCCCGCCAGCACGCGCCCGCGCCGCGCCGCGCCGGCCTGCGCCCCGAGCGAGCCGCCGACGAACCCGACGTAGCCCGGCACCAGCGGCAGCACGCACGGCGAGGCGAACGAGACCACGCCGGCCAGCAGCGCCACCGGGATCGCCAGCAGCAGCGAGCCGCCGGCCACCGCCCGGCCGAAGGTGTCGCCGACGTCGAGCGGGGTCATCGGCCGGCGCTCGCCGACGGGACGGCTGCCGGGGACGTCGCCGGGGCGCTCGGCGAGCCGCCGCCGGGCTCGGCGAGCAGCTCGTCGACGATCGACCGCACCGTCGACGGGTCGACCCGCCCGATGATGCGGCCGGCGACGCGGCCCTCGCGGTCGAGCAGCACCGTGGTGGGCACCGCGTTGATCGGCACCACGCCCTGCAGCGCCGCGACCGCCGAGCCGTCGGTGTCGACGATCGACGGGTACGGGACGGCGAACTCGCGGTCGAACGCGGCGGCGGTGCCGGTGGCGTCGGTCGAGTTGACGCCGAGCAGGTGCAGGCCCTGCGCCTCGTAGTCGTTCGCGAGCGCGACGAGGTCGGGCGCCTCGGCGCGGCACGGCGGGCACGCGGCGTACCAGGTGTTGAGGAGCACCACGTCACCGCGCCACGCGGCGACGTCCTGCGTGGCACCGTCGACGTCCGTGCCGGAGAGCTCGACCGGGCCGGTGCGCGAGCCGGCGGGCCAGGTCTGCGTGGCACCGTCGTCGGACCGGTAGCCAGGCTGTGTGGTCGCCTGACCATTGTCGGCAGTCGGTGAGGAACAGCCCGTCAGGGTTGCGACGAGCAGGATCGTCGCAACCCACGCCCGGACCTGCGGCCACCGCGGGCCGACCGGAGTGGTGCGTGGCTGGCGGCGACCGGCGCGGCGGGCGACGGCGACGAACCGGTGTGCGTGCTGCCCGTGATGCGGCCGGGCACATCCGACCCGTTCGCCATCGTGCGCGGCCGCGGCACCCGGAGGGTGCGAGTCAACACGTGTCCGGGCTGCCATGCCGGGCAAGCAGACCACCTGCCGCACGTGCGCTGCGACCCGGTCAGCCACGGGCCCGCCCCAGGACCGCGAGCGACCGGCGGAACACCGACGGCCGGGCGGCCAGCGCCTCGGCGGCGCCCGGTTCCGAGCGCGCGAACGCCAGCACCACCCCCAGGGCGGCCATGGTCATGATGAGTGCGGACCCGCCCGCCGACACCAGTGGCAGCGGCACGCCGATGACCGGCAGCAGGCCGATGACGACGGCGATGTTGACGAACGCCTGCCCGATCACCCAGCACAGGATCGCGCCGGTGGTGATGCGTGCGAAGGCGTCGTCGTGCCGCCGGATGATCCGCACCATCGCGAACGCCAGCAGGCCGAACAGCACGAGCACCAGCAGGATGCCCAGCAGGCCCAGCTCCTCGCCGATGATGGCGAACACGAAGTCGTTGTGCGCCTCGGGCAGGTAGCTCCACTTCTCGCGGCTCTGTCCCAGGCCCAGCCCGCCCCAGCCGCCCGTGCCGAGCGCCCAGATGCCGTGCTTCGACTGGTAGGTGACGCCCTGGCTGCCCGGGTCGGCCGCCGCCGGGTCGAGCCACGCCTTGATCCGGCCCGAGCGGTTGCCCGAGAACATGACGAGGGGCAGCGTGACGGCCACGACCGCCACGACCGGCGCCACGAACATGTGCAGCTTGACCCCGGACACCCACAGCGCGCCGAAGACGAGCAGGAACAGCACGATCGCCGTGCCGAGGTCGTGGCCGAGCAGGACGATCCCGATCGCGCCGGCAGCCACCGGGACGGCCGGGACGAGCGCGTGCCGCCACTCGTGCAGCAGCGGCAGCTTGCGCGCGAGGACCGCGCCGAGCCACAGCGCCAGCGCCAGTTTGATGATCTCCGACGGCTGCACCTGGAAGCCGGGCAGGCGCACCCAGTTCCGGTTGCCGCCCTGGCTGGCGCCCAGCGGGGTGAACACCAGCCCCTGCAGCACCAGGGCCACTGTCAGCACCGGCCAGGCGGCTGCCTTGAGCCGACGCACCGGCGTGCGGGCCAGGACCAGGAGGATCGGCGCCCCGATCAACGCGAACTTCGCCTGGGAGACCACTTGGGAGTACGGCGACTTGCCCGCCGCCAGCGAGTCGACGCTCGAGCTGGACAGCACCATGACCAGGCCCAGGACCAGGAGCAGGGCGGTCGCCCCGGCCAGCACGTAGTAGCTCGTGACGGCGCTGTTCCACTGCCCCAGGGCGGACCGCGTCGACGAAGTTGGTGGTGGCATGCTCATGCCTTGCCCGCGCTGCGCTGGATGTTGTCGACGTACGGCTGGCGTCGATCTGCAGGACGGGCCCAGTCCGTTGCGATGCGTGCCCGGGTGCAGGCTGTCATCACCTGGCTGCCCGCGACGCTTTCGATCACGCTGCCGGCCGAGCCCCCGAGGTGGGCTGTCGTGGGCGGCCGGTCCGGCAGGCAGTGGTCCGCCGCTCCGGCGGGTGGTCGATCGGCCAGCGGCGTCGTCGCGGCAACTGGCGGTCTGGGCATCGGCAGGTGGCAGGTCCCAGCGACCGGCATCCGCCGCGGGACTGGTGCACCAGGCTGGCGTTGCGCCAGCACCCGAGAACATGCCCGACGATGACGCAAGACCTTGCCCTCTCTCTTGCGCTCGGACACGCCCCCCGAAGCATCGGGACGTTAGTCCCAAACTGTGCGGCACGGCTGACTGCGATTCGACTGAGGTCCGATCAAGCCCCGATGAAGTTCGCCAGCTTCGGGCGGTTCGCGCCAGCGTCCGCGCGGATCAGGACCCACCAGCGGTGCTTGGCGCAAACCCCGGATCAGAAGGGGGCGAGCCTGCGTCTACCCGACGTCGAGCGGATCGGCCGCTTCTGGCCCGACAGGATCGCGGCGATGCGCAGATTCGAGGTGACGACCCACCGGGGGGCGGCGCGCGTCGGCGCCCCGGTGGGCACCACTGGGTTTGCGAACGTAGCGCCGGTCCGCCTGCGCTCGGGTACCCAAACCACGGCGCGCCTGGCAAGTGCGCACCGACCTGTCCGGGCCGACCTGTCGCCTCCGGATGGCGCTCGCGCCCTCGACGTCGACGCATCGGCGCGGTCGCTCGACGCCGCTCGCAGCCGCAGTGCGTGCAACAACTGCTGGCTTCACGTGGTCACTGGGCCGACCGCGTCGAGGCTGATGTGGATCATCTCCTCGCGCGGCACCACCTTGACCCGTTGCCGACCGTGCGCCTGGCCGAGGGCGCGCTCGTAGGAGTCGAGCCGCAGCCAGCCGGCCCAGTCGACGACGCGCACGCCCCGCCGCGCCAGGAGCATGTCGAGCGACCGGGGGTCGCGGTCCGGCGCAGTCGGCAGTGCCGGCGCATCCTCGCGCAGATGCGCGATCGTCTCGCTCGCGTCGGATTTCGTGTGCCCGATCAGCCCGACGGGACCGCGCTTGATCCAGCCCGTGGTGTAGACACCCGGCAGTGGCGCACCGTCCGGCCCGGTGACACGGCCCCCGCGGTTGGGGATCACACCGGCGGCCTCGTCGAACGGCAGCCCAGGCAGCGGGCTGCCGAAGTACCCGATCGCCCGGTAGACCGCCTGCACCGGCCAGTCCGTCGTCTGTCCGCTGTCGGTGACGGTGCCGTCGCCGGTGAGCGTCATGCGCTCGGTGCGCAGCCCGACGACGTGCCCACCGTCCCCCAACACGGCGACCGGCTTGTGGAGGAAGTGCAGGTGGATACGGCGGCTGGCGTGCCGGTCCGCCGGCTCCTTGAGCGTCCAGTCGGTCAGCGTGGTGACCACCTGCCTGGTCTGGTTCGACGAGTCGACTGCCGCCATCGAGCCGGCGTCGAAGACGAAGTCCTCCGGGTACACCACGACATCGGCGTCGGGCACGTGGTCCAGCTCGCGCAGCTCCAGCGGGGAGAACTTCACCTGTGCCGGTCCGCGGCGGGCGAACACGTGGACGTCGGTGACGGGGTTCGCCGCCAGCGCCTCGTAGACGTTCGCGGGAATGTCGGTGGGCAGCAGGTCGTGGGCCTGCTTGGCGAGGATGCGGCTGACGTCCAGGGCGACATTGCCGGCGCCGAGCACGGCGACCTCGCGGGCGTTCAGCGGCCAGGTGCGCGGCACGTCGGGGTGGCCGTCGTACCAGGAGACGAAGTCCGCCGCACCGTACGAACCGTCCAGGTCGATGCCCGGGATCGGCAGCGCAACGTCGCGGACGGCGCCGGTGGCGAAGACCACCGCGTCGTACCGCTGCCGCAGCTCAGCGAGCGTGACGTCGGTGCCGTAGTCCACCCCGGCCAGCAGCCGGATGTCGCCGCGGTCCAGCACCTTGTGCAGCGCCACGATGATCTGCCTGATCCACGGGTGGTCCGGGGCGACGCCGTAGCGGACCAGCCCGAAGGGGGCCGGCAGCCGCTCGATCAGGTCGATCGCCACATCTCCTCCGGATCGGGTCAGGATGTCCGAGGCGTAGATGCCGGCCGGACCGGCGCCGACGACGACCACACGCAGGGGGGTGCTCACGACAACAACGAACCTTTCGGATGCAGCCAGACCACACTCAGCGGTCGCGGAGGCCCGGCAGGGCGGCGATCACTGTGCGCTGGCCTCGGCGACGGCGGGCGCATCGGTGGCGCCCACCTGATCGATGGTCACCTGGGCCGGCTCGCGGACCAGGTTCAGCGCCGGGCCGGGCACGAACCCGAGCACCAGCATGACGGCGACCAGCGGGCCGACGACCCAGCGCTCGCGCGCGCTCGCGTCGGGGAGCGTCTCCACCCCGGCGGTGACCGGACCGGTGAACGCCCGCTGGTACAGCCACAGGATGTACAGGGCCGCGAGCACGACGCCGAGCGTCGCGACGACCGCAGCCACGGGCTGGGTGGCGAACGAGCCGACGAGCACGAGGATCTCGCTGACGAACGGCGAGAGCCCGGGCAGGGCCAGGGCGGACAGGCCGACGACGAGAAACAGCCCGGCCAGCACCGGCACCGCCCGCTGCAGCCCGCCGAACGCGTCGATTCGTGCCGAGCCGCGCCGGGCCGCGAGGAACCCGACGAGCAGGAACAGCGCCCCGGTGGAGAACCCGTCGTTGACCATGTAGAACGACGAGCCCGAGATCGAGGTCGACGTGAAGGCGAAGATGCCGAGCACGATGAACCCGGAGTGGCTCACCGACGTGTACGCCACCATCCGGAACAGGTCCTGCTGGCCGATCGCCAGGAGCGCCCCGTAGAGGATCGAGACGACGGCCAGCACGATGATCACCGGGGCGACCCAGCGGGAGGCGTTCGGGAACAGCGGCAGGCAGAGGGTGAGCATCCCGAAGGTGCCGACCTTGTCGAGCACGCCGACCAGGAGCGTCGAGGTGCCGGCGGGCGCCTGCTCGGCGGCGTCCGGCAACCAGGTGTGCACCGGGAACATCGGCGCCTTGATCGCGAACGCGACGAAGAAGCTGACGAACAGCCACTTCTCGATCGTCGGGTCGAGGGCGACGCCCGTGAGCTTGTCGATGAGGAACCCGTCCGCCCCGCCCGGGCCGTGCAGGTAGAGCACGATGACGCCGATGAGCATGATCAGCCCACCGGCCAGCGAGTAGAGCAGGAACTTCACCGCGGCGTACCGCCGCCGCGCCCCATCTCGCCCGCCGAACCCCCCGATCATGAAGTAGACCGGGATGAGCATCGCCTCGAAGACGAGGTAGAAGAAGAACAGGTCGCGCGCCGCGAACACCGCGACGATGAACGCCTGCAGCAGCAGCACCAGGGCCAGGTACTGCCGCAGCCGGTCCGACGCCTGGGCGGCGCTGCCCTGCTCGCGCCAGGCGGCGAGCACGACGAGCGGCACGAGCAGCGCGGACATCGCGACGAGGACGAGGCCGACGCCGTTGACGCCGAGCGCGTACGACACCCCGAACGCCGGGATCCAGGAGTGCGTCTCCGTCAGCTGGACGGTGCCGGCGTCCGAGGTGTCGAAGGCGACCACCGCCAAGGCGGTGAGCACGAGCTCGACGAGCGCGAAGCCGAGCGCCACCTCGCGGGTGCGGCGCGGACCGGGCGCCGGCACGCCGGGGCCGTAGACGAGCTCGCCGCGCGCGACGGGTCGCGGCAGCGCCCACAGCACCGCCGCTCCGAGGAGGGGCAGCACGATGAGCGTGGTGAGCCAGGGGAACGAGGACATCGGTGGGGTCTTCTCCTCAGCTGCCCAGGACCAGGACGACGACGGCGAGCACGACGAGCCCGAGGGTCATCGTCGCGGCGTAGGAACGGACGTGGCCGGTCTGCACCTTGCGGACCAGGTCCCCGAGGGCGACGGTCGTCTTCGCGACGCCGGACACCGCGCCGTCGACGACGGCACGGTCCCCGAACACGAGCGACCGGGCGAGCATCCGGCCGGGGACGACGAGCACCGCGTCGTTGACGACGTCCTGGTACAGGTCCTTGCGTGCGGCCTGCGTGAGCAGCGTGCCGACCGGCGGGGTCACCGGGACCTCGGCGACCGCGTACCGGCGCCACGCGAACACCGCGGCGAGGATGACGAGGACCAGGGACGCCGTGACGAGCAGCCAGCCCGGCAGCACCGCGTCCCCCTCGCCGCGCGCGCCGGTGACCGGCTCGAGCCAGCCGGTGAACCGGTCGCCGATCGCGAGGAAGGCGCCGAGCCCGACGGACCCGACCGCCAGCACGATCATCGGCACGGTCATCAGCGCCGGCGCCTCGTGCGGGTGCTGGTGCTCCCCGTCGCGCTTCGTCGTCCAGCGCCGCTTGCCCTCGAACGTCATGAAGAACAGCCGGGACATGTAGAACGACGTGATCGCCGCGCCGACGAGGGCGACGAGGCCGAACACCCAGGCGCGCCACGTCTGGCCGTCCTGCGGGACGAACGCCGCCTCGATGATCGGGTCCTTCGACCAGAACCCCGAGAACGGGAACATGCCGAGGATCGCGAGCCAGCCGGCCATCACGGTGAAGTACGTCACCTTCATCGTCCGGCCCAGGCCGCCGAAGTTGCGCATGTCGGTCTGGTCGTCCATCGCGTGCATGACGGACCCGGCGCCGAGGAACAGCCCGGCCTTGAAGAACCCGTTGGTCACCAGGTGCAGGATCGCGAAGGCGTAGCCGACCGGGCCGAGGCCCGCGGCGAGCATCATGTAGCCGATCTGGGACATCGTCGAGGCGGCGAGCGCCTTCTTGATGTCGTCCTTGGCGCAGCCGACGATCGCACCGAAGAGCAGGCTGACCGCGCCGACGATCGTCACGACGAGCCGGGCGTCCGGCGCGGCGGAGAAGATCACGTTGCTGCGCACGACGAGGTAGACGCCGGCGGTGACCATCGTCGCGGCGTGGATCAGCGCCGAGACCGGCGTCGGGCCGGCCATCGCGTCGCCGAGCCACGACTGCAGCGGGAACTGGGCGGACTTGCCGCACGCCGCGAGCAGCAGCATCAGGCCGATCGCGGTGAGCACCCCCGGCGACAGCGTCGGCGCCGCCGCGTCGACCGAGGCGAAGTCCAGCGCGCCGACGTGGCTGAACAGCAGCCCCATCGCGACGATCAGGCCGATGTCGCCGATGCGGTTGGCGACGAACGCCTTCTTCGCGGCGGCCGCGTACACCGGGTTGTGGTTCCAGAACCCGATGAGCAGGTAGGACGCCAGGCCGACACCCTCCCAGCCGACGAACAGCAGCAGGTAGGAGCCGGCCGTCACCAGCAGCAGCATCGCCGCGACGAACAGGTTCATGTAGGCGAAGAACCGGCGGCGGTCCGCGTCGTGCTCCATGTAGGCGACGGAGTAGACGTGGATCAGCGTGCCGACGAACGTCACCAGCAGCACGAACGTCAGCGACAGCGGGTCGATCCGGAAGCTCGCGTCGAGGTGCAAAGCTCCGGCGTCGATCCAGCGGCCGAGCGACACCGTCGCCGCCCGGGAGTCGCCCGGCACCGAGAGCATGCGCACGAGGAGCACGACGCCGATCCCGAGCGAGGCCAGCGGGGCCAGCACGCCGAGCCAGTGGCCCCAGCGGTCGGAGTGGCGGCCGGCGAGCAGGAGGATCGCCGCCGACAGCAGCGGGATGCCGACGAGCCAGGGGGCGAGCGCCGCGCCGCTCCACGCCGCATCGGTGGGGATGGCGGTGATGAGCATCGGAGTCCCTCAGCTCTTCAGCAGGTTGACGTCGTCGACCGACGCCGAGTGCCTGGTCCGGAAGATCGAGATGATGATCGCGAGCCCGACGACCACCTCGGCAGCGGCCACCACCATGACGAAGAACGCCAGGACCTGGCCGGTGAGGTTGCCGTGCAGGCGGCTGAACGTCACCAGCATGAGGTTGGTGGCGTTGAGCATCAGCTCGACGCCCATGAAGGCCATGATCGCGCTGCGCCGCACCAGCGCCGTCGTCGCGCCGATCGAGAACAGGATCACTGCCAGCACGAGGTAGTTGGTCAGACTCACGACTTCTCCTTCACCCCGTCTCCACCTGGGCCGTCGCCGGGCACCGTCTCGCCGGGCGCTTCGATCGGCGGCTCTTGCAGCGCCGCAGGCTCCTCGGCTCCGGAGGCACGCCTCGTCGATCCGGAGCCGGACAAGACCCGGTCGATGCGCGCGGCGTACTCCCGGGCGTCGGCCTCCTGGCCGCGCACGCGCAGCACACGCGAGACCGACGCCTCGATCGGGCGGCCGTCCGGGCCGAGCGCCGGCACGTCCATCGCGTTGTGCCGGGCGTACACACCGGGTGCCGGCTTGCCGGCCGCGGTGCCGGCCTTCACCCGGGCCTCGGACCGCTCGCGCTGCGTCACGCGCGGCGTCAGCCGGCGGCGGTGCGTCAGCGCGAGCGCGCCGACCGCCGCCGTGATCAGCAGGGCGCCGACGATCTCGAGCGCGAACGCGTAGCTGCCGAACACCAGCCGCGCCAGGGCGACCGGGTTGGAGTCGGCGTTGGCGTCCGTCAGACCCTTCGGCGAGCCGAACTCGGCCCGGACCACGACACCGACAAGCACGATGAGCAGGCCCAGCCCGCCGAGGGCGGCCAGCCAGCGCTGGCCGCGCAACGTCTCGGTGAGCGAGTCCGACGCGTCGACACCGACCAGCATCAGGACGAACAGGAACAGCATCATGACGGCGCCGGTGTAGACGACCACCTGCACCACCCCGAGAAACGGGGCGTCCTGGGCGACGTAGAGGAACGCCAGCCCGATCATGACGACGACCATCGACAGCGCTCCATGGACCGCTTTGCGGGCGAACAACATCCCGAGCGCGGCAGCCACCATGACGATCGCGAGCACCCAGAAGAGGATCGCCTCGCCGGTCGTCGTCGTGCCCGTGCTGGTCAGGGTGCCCAGCAGCGCGAGGAGAAGACCGGTCGGCCGGCTCACAGCCGCTGCCCTTGCTTCGCTGCTCTCCATGGTTCCGAGACCGATTGCCGGCAGCTGGCCTCGTCGAAGCCGGCCGCGTACCTCTGGCTGGCGGTCCAGCCCATGGGCTGCGTCATCAGCGGTCCACGCCTCCCAGCACGGGGTCGATCGAGGCGACGGACGCGACGACGTCGGCGAGGTTCCCGCCCTCGCACATCACCGAGACCGCCTGCAGGTTGTTGAACGAGGGGTCGCGGAAGTGCGCCCGGTACGGGCGCGTGCCGCCGTCGGAGACGAGGTGCACGCCGAGCACGCCGCGCGGGTGCTCCACCTCCTGCCACGCCTGGCCGGCCGGCACCCGGAAGCCCTCGGTCACCAGCTTGAAGTGGTGGATCAGGGCCTCCATCGAGGTGCCCATGATCTCCTTGATGTGCTCCAGGCTGTTGCCCTGGCCGTCGGGGCCGACGGCGAGCTGCGCCGGCCACGCGATCTTCTTGTCGGCCACCATCACCGGGGCGTGCGGGCCGAGCTTCGTCAGCCGGTCGAGGCACTGCTCGACGAGGTGGACCGACTGCCACATCTCCTCGAACCGGATGACCATCCGGTCCCACGCGTCGGCGTTGCTGCCGGTCGGCACGTCGAAGTCGTACGTCTCGTAGCCGGAGTACGGGTTCGCCTTGCGCACGTCGTACGGCAGGCCGGCCGAGCGCAGGATCGGACCCGTCATCCCCAGCGCCATGCAGCCGGCGAGGTTGAGATTCCCGACGCCCTGGTAGCGCAGCTTGAGGATCGGGTTGGCCAGCATCAGCTTCTGCAGGTCACCCGCGAACTTCTTGACGCCGACGAGCGCCTCACGCACCGCGTCGACACCCCCCGGCGGCAGGTCCTGCACCACCCCGCCCGGGCGGATGTACGCGTGGTTCATCCGCAGGCCGGTGACCAGCTCGAAGATCTGCAGGATGTGCTCGCGGCCCTGGAACGCCAGCGTCATGATCGTGGTGGCGCCCAGCTCGTTGCCGCCGGTGCCGAGCGCGATGAAGTGGGACGCGATCCGGTTGAGCTCCATCATCAGCACCCGGATGACGGACGCCTTCTCCGGCATGTCGTCGGTGATGCCGAGCAGCTTCTCCACCGCCAGGCAGTAGCCCGCCTCCTGGAACAGCGGCGCGACGTAGTCCATCCGGGTGCAGAACGTCACGCCCTGGGTCCAGGTGCGGAACTCCATGTTCTTCTCGATGCCCGTGTGCAGGTAGCCGATGCCCGCACGGGCCTCGGTCACCGTCTCGCCCTCGATCTCCAGCATCAGCCGGAGCACGCCGTGCGTCGACGGGTGCTGCGGGCCCATGTTGACGACGATGCGCTCCTCGCCGAGGCGTGCCGCCTCCTCGGCGATCGACGACCAGTCGCCGCCGGACGCCTCGAAGCTGGGCACGCCCGCCGCCTCGTCGTCCGCCACCGGCCGGGTGGCGTGGGGAACCGTCATGGGCGCGACCCCCGCTGGTCCGAGGCTGGCGGGCTGCAGGCCCCTGTTTGGCTCGCAACTCGAGCGATCTGCGGATCGAAGGTCTGGCCATCGCTTTGACCGCGACGCCATGGCCGCCGTCGCAGGAGCGAACGACACGAGCAAGCATCACCGCCTGCCGTGCAGTGCCTGGAGGCTGGGCTCACCGCGTCTCCGATCTGCCGTGGGTTTCGGACGTCACCCTTGCGGGTCAGCCACCACGAGCGATCCAGTGTTGGTCCACAGACCTGCGCGGTCTATGTCCTTCTCATCAAGATTCGATCAAGCGCGCCATTCGGGTGCGTCGATGCATCCGCAGAGCGTTCGAGCATGGCGACACTGAGCGTCATGATCGCTGGGACATTCGTTCGGCGCCGCACGTATGGCGACGCCGTGACCGAGCAGCGGCACGGGAACCACGGCGGATCGGGGATGGGTGGCGGCAGATGATCCGGCCCGCGCGCGCTGGCATCGCAGTCCGTCTCATGATCGCGATGGCACTGGTCCTCATAGCAGCGGCAGCAGCCGCAGGACTGGTCGCTGGGCCAATCGGACCTGCCCTGTTTGACCGGCACATGGCCGCCGACGTGCGGGCTGCCTCTGGAGCCATCGTCGAGCATGCCGAGATGGAATTCGCCGCCGTCAGTGCTCTGACCTTGGCAGTCGCTCTGACGGCCGCGACGTTGACGGCCCTGGCGGTTAGCCTGCTGCTCGCCCGCAGGATGGGCTCCTCGCTGGGCAATCTGTCCCGTGCGGCCAGCGAGGTGGCAGCTGGACGATTCGACCTACACCTGATTCAGCCTCACGTGGGGATCGAGTTCGACAACCTCGCCGAGGCGTTCAACACGATGGCCGAGCAGCTGGAGGAGGACCAGCGGGTACGGCGCCTGCTGACAGCGGACGTCGCCAATGAACTGCGAACACCGGTGGCGACGATCTCGACCTACCTTGACGCGCTCGAGGAAGGCCTGCGGGAGCTGACGCCGACCACACTTGAAGTGCTGCGCGCTCAGGCCTGCCGTCTGACCCGATTGGCCTCGGACCTGGCCGCCGTCACCCAAGCCGAGAGCGGCATCCTTCACCTCGACCAGATCGATCACGACCCAGCGGACCTGCTCGTCGCTGCCGTGCTGGGCGCCCAAGACCGCGCCGACGGGGCCGGCGTTGCCTTGGTACTCCGGATCGCGCCCGGGCTGCCTGACGTCAGAGTCGACCCTGAGCGCTTCGGGCAGGTCTTGGGCAACTTGCTGGACAACGCAATCCGCCACACTCCCGCCGGGGGCAAGGTCACCTTGTCGGCAGCATCGTGCAGCGATGGGGTGCGCATCGTCGTGGCCGACACCGGTGACGGGATCGCGCAGCAGTACCTGCCGCACGTGTTCGAGCGGTTCTACCGGGTGAACACCTCCGGCGATGGTCACGGCGGCGGCTCCGGCCTCGGGTTGGCGATCGCCAAGGCGCTGGTTAGGGCGCACGGTGGCTCGATCAGCGCGCACAGCCCCGGCGTCGGGCAAGGTGCCTGGTTCATCATCGACTTGCCGGTGGCCTGACGCCGATCTTGAGCAAGGCTTCATCGTGTCCGACCCGGAACTTGATCCACGGCCTTGAGGCTGGTGGGTGAGCGGTTGCTACCCACGCCGCTCACCCCGCGGCGAGGAGGGCTCGATGGGCCTGTGGTGCAGCCGGATGACCGTCGGTGGCTGGGTGTTCATGGTCGTCGTTCTGGCGCTCGTGATCGGTCTGGCCGTCTGGGCGGTGTGCCGACTGTTCCCGACACCAGCACAACGGATCCCCGACCCGCGTGCGGCCCTCGACGCTCGCCTCGCCGTGGGCGAGGTCGACCTGACCACCTACATCCAGCTGCGTCAGCAACTCGACGGCGGCCCAGCCGTCGACACGACGGCGCCGGTCCCCGTCAGCACGCCGCCCGGCCGGCAGAGCACACTCAAAGGAGGTGTGTGATGGCGACACCGGACACCATTTCGGTCACCACCCCAGCGGCGGCGAGCCACTGGCCCAAGACCGCGCTGCGGGTGACGTTCGGCCTGATCTGGCTCATCGACGCGATCTTGAAGTGGCTGCCCGGGTTCCGGGCCGCCTACATGGACACCATCATGGAGCAGGCCGAGGGCCAGCCCGGCTGGCTGCAGCCCTGGTTCCGGTTCTGGATCGACCTGCAGCACCCGGACAGCGCGTTCTTCGCCTACCTGGTCGCCGTCGTGGAGACGCTGATCGCCGCCGCGCTGATCGTTGGGTTCGCCCGCAAGATCGCCTACAGCGCCGCGATCGTGTTCAGCCTGCTGATCTGGTCCACCGCCGAGGGCTTCGGCGGCCCGTACACCTCCGGTGCCGCGGACATCGGCACCGCGATCTTGTACGCGCTGGTGTTCGCTGCGCTGCTGACGTTCAGCTACTACCAGGGCACCGCCCGCTACAGCGCCGACGCCTGGCTGGAACGCCGCATCGGCTGGTGGCACCGGGTCGCCGAAGTCGGGCACCACCACCCCGGCGCCGGCACTGGCCAGGCGGTCACCTCCCTGGTGCCCGTGGCGCCCAACCCGCCGCGACGCAAGACCGCCTGACGCCCGTTGTCCCCAACCATCCTTCTGCAGCGATCCCGGAGGTCCCGATGATCACCTTCCTGGCCAACAACTGGTACTGGCTCTTGCTTGTCGGCGCCATGGTCTTCATGCACGCCGGCCACGGCGGGCATGGGGGCCACGGCGGGCACGGCGGCGGGGCAGGCGGGCACGGCGGTGCGGCCGGTGGGCACTGCGGAGGTTCGGCCCACCAGGGCGCGCACCCGCAGGAGTCCACCAGCCACGAGGCGGCCCACCGGCCGTCGGCTGCGGGCGGCCCGCCGACCGGGTCGCCCCCACGATGACCACCCGCCGCCGCCACGTCGGCGCCCGCTCCGCCGGGGACGGGCCGGCCAGCACAACGCCCGGATCGGTCGGCCGTGGCCGGTACGACGGCATCGGGAGGCGAGCATGAGCCAGATCGAGACCTATGACGCAGTCGTGGTCGGTGCCAGCTTCGCCGGACTGGCGGCCGCCGGCCAGCTGTCCGGTGCCGGGCGCGTGCTGCTGGTAGACCGAGAGCCGATCGGGGCCGGCCAGACCTCCGCGTGCGGCACGCTGCTGGCCGTGCTCGAACGCCTCGACGCCGGCGACGCACTCGAGCAGGTCCACCCGAGAGTCGTGCTCAACGTGGCCGGCCGGCGCGTCGGCTTCGACACCACGCACCGCCCCTTCGCGACCTTCGACTACGCCACGCTGTGCCAGGTCCTGGCCAGCCAGCTCGGGGACGTGCAGGTCGCGGTAGCGCCGTTCGGCGGGATCGACCCCGACGGCACGCTGCGGCTGGGTGCCCGCCGGGTCCGCGCAGCAGTGCTGATCGACGCCTCGGGATGGCGGCGGGTCCTGGCCCGCGCCCTGGGGGCCCCGCCCCTGGACCGGGCGCACACCTCCACGGGCGTGGAGACCGGCACCGCTCATGCCGGCTGCGCCCTGGAGTTCTGGTTCCGCCCGCCAGGCCGCCCGGACGGCGTGCACTGGGCCTTCCCCGCCGGCGACCACGTCCGGGAGGGAACGGCCTCCTACCTGGCCCACCCCCACGGCCTCAAACGCGACCTGACTCGCTTCACGCACGTGGACGAGCTGCCCGCCAAGGCGATCCACGGCGGCGCGTTTCCCTCCCGGCTGGCCGAACCGGTCACCGACAAGGTCTTCCTCGTCGGTGACGCAGCCGGCCAGTGCCTGCCGCTGACCGGAGAGGGCATCCGCCCCGCCCTGGTGTTCGGACAAGAAGCCGGCCGACAGGCCCGCGCCGTGCTGCTCGGCCGCCAGGACCTGCCCACAGCACTGGCCCGCTACCGGACGGCCGTGACCAGGACTCGTCCGGCCTACCGGACGCTGGAGCACATGCAGTCCTGGGCCCTGCACCTGCCCCCGAGCGTCGTCGCTCACGCCGTGCGCACCTCGGCCAGCCCCAGGCTTTCGCCCCTGCTGCAGGCCGCCTACTGGCAGGTCGCCAACCCCGACACCCTGCGCGCGGCCCCTGACACCAAGGCGACCCGCACGCTGTCCCGCGTGCCGTGCACGAGCGGGCCCGCCGCTCACCGCGCGGAAGACGCCACGGACCTGGCCGCCTGCGCGGCCAGCTGCGACTGCCCACCAGGCACCCATGCGCCCCAGACGGCGGGCTGCTGCCTGGCGCCGTAGTACCCCCAGCCCTTCCCGGGCCAAGGTCCTGGCACACCACCTTGAGCAAAACGCGTACGGGCCGGGCGGTGCAGCGTCGTATCGTCCGGCCCGTACCCGTCCACCGCACCACCCGGATCAGCCCCGCCACGAACTGGGTGGCAACAGGCCGGCCCGGCCGAAGTCGCCGCGCGGAGCCGCGCGGGCCGGTCTTGACCGCCACCGAGGCGACGGACCGGCAGCACCCCCACCGATCGCGTGACGGCCTGGGCATCCCGACAGGGCCGGGAACGGGTTGACGAGAGTTTCGTCGTTCCCTGATCGACCCTCAGCCCAACAGCCGGCGAGGTGCCCGACGATGCCGATCAGAACATGGGGAGGGCGAAGCCATGAGCAGCAGAGCGTTCGCTGTCGCCGGCCTGGCCTGCGGGACATGCCTGGCGGAGCTGATGGACGCGGTCCGCGCTGTGCCGGGCGTCATCGGCGTCGGCGTGACCTTGGTCCACGGTGCGCCGTCAGCGCTCACGGTGACCGCACTCGGACCGGTGCCCACCGAACAGATCGCCGCCGCGGTCACCAAGGTCGGCTTCACCTTCGCGCCGCTGGACGCACCGGTCCCGGACACACCTGGGGTCGCTGCCACCCGAACCCTGCCGCCCAGCCACTGACCGGTGCCGCCGGCCGCCTGGAGCGACAGGTGCCGGGGGCGCCGACTCGACCTGGAGCACCGAGGTTTCTTTATCGAATCTCTATGGCGACGCAAGCGACGCGCAGCATTCCTCGCCCTACGCTGCAAATACCCCCGCGGGGTATCGGGAAGCGGTGGACCGAAGTGCGACAGGACTGCGGTGGAGCAGCGCGCACCCGGCCCGCGGGGGGCCAGTTGCCGCCGGCCGCCGGTCGGCGCAGGGAAGGAGTGCACGACCATGGATGTCGTCGTCATAGCGGTTGCCGTCGTGCTGACGGGGCTGTTGGGCTGGTACTTCTTCGGGCCGCGCAGTACGCACCGGGCGGCGGTCGAGCAGGGTGTGCAGGTCATGACGGTCGCGGTCAAGGGCGGCTACAGCCCCGATGTGATCGAGGTGGTTCAGGGCACGCCGGTGCGGCTGCTGTTCGACCGGCAGGAGGCCGGGGACTGCTCCTCGCGGGTGGTGTTCGCCGACTTCAAGGTGAACCAGACCTTGCCGGCCTACGCGACCACTTCGGTGGAGTTCACTCCGCAGCAGGTTGGCGAGTTCGGCTTTGCCTGCGGCATGAACATGCTGCATGGCACCCTGAAGGTCGTCTCCGCCGGTGGGCGGGCTGGTGGCGGGACGGCGACCGCGGTGCTGGAGCGCCCGACCACCTCCGGCCTGCCGGCCGGGCACGATCACGGTCACATGCCGGCTGTGCGCGACGAGCTGACCGCACCCGAGCAGCCTGTGGCCGGCGGCCAGTCCTCGCCGTCCGGCGATGCGTCGCCGGACGGCGAGGCGGCCGAGCGGGCCGCCGAGATCGCCGACCTGCGCCGTCGGGTGATCGCTGGCGCGATCTTGACCGCTCCGGTGCTGCTGGCTGTGATGTCCACGTCGCTGTTCGGGGCCACCTGGGTGCCCGACCTGCTGATGCGGACGTGGTTCCAGCTGCTGCTGATCGCCCCGGTGATGGTCTACACCGGTTGGCCGATTCACCGCACCGGCTGGCTGGCGCTAGCCCACCGGACCGCCGACATGAACTCCTTGATCACGTTGGGGTCGATCGCTGCGTTCGGGTTCAGCCTGGTCAGCACGTTTGCCCCGGGCGTTCTGCCTGCGGACTCGCGGGAGGTCTACTACGAGGCGGTCGGGGTCATCTTGACCCTGATCCTGCTGGGTCGGCTGCTGGAGACCAAGGCCAAGGCGGGTACCGGTGAGGCCATTCGGGCCCTGATCGGCCTGCAGCCGCGCATCGCCCGGGTGGTGCGGGGTGGGGAAGAGTTCGAGATCGGCGTCGAAGACGTGGTCGTGGGCGACACCGTCATCATTCGCCCGGGGGAGAAGCTGCCCGTCGACGGCTTGGTCACCGACGGTCGGTCGCCGGTGGACGAGTCGATGGTCACCGGCGAACCCGTTCCGGTGGTCAAGGCCGCCGGGGACAGCGTGATCGGGGCGACGATCAACCAGACCGGGTCGCTGCGGTACACCGCGACCAAGGTTGGCGCGGACACGATGCTGGCTCAGATCATCAAGCTGGTCCGCGAGGCGCAGGGCTCCAAGGCGCCGATCCAGCGGCTGGCGGACAAGGTGTCCGGCTACTTCGTGCCCGCAGTCATCACGATCGCGATCTGGTCGTTCGTCGTGTGGTGGCTGCTGGGACCGTCGCCGGCCGGTGTGTTCGCTCTGGTCGCTGCTGTGGCGGTGCTCATCATCGCCTGCCCGTGCGCGCTGGGCCTGGCTACCCCGCTGTCGATCACGGTCGGCACCGGCAAGGGCGCCACGCACGGCATCCTGATCCGCTCCGCCGAGGCGCTGGAGACCGCGCACAAGCTGACCACCGTCGTGCTGGACAAGACCGGCACCATCACCGCCGGTGCCCCGGCTCTGACCGACGTGCGACCTGCCCACGGGATGGACGGCGATGAGCTGCTGCGACTGGTCGCCGCCGCCGAACGCGACTCCGAGCACCCGCTGGCCGCCGCGATCGTCGCAGGGACGCGTGAGCGTGGACTGGTCGTGCCGACCGCGAGCTCGTTCGAGTCCGTTACCGGTCAGGGTGTGCGCGCTCGGGTCGACGGCGAACAGGTGCTCGTCGGTAACCAGCGGCTGCTGGCGGCCGCCGGGATCGACTCGAGGAGTCTGCTCGGCGACTTCGAGGAGCTCGCGGCCTTCGGCCACACTCCGATGCTGGTGGCCGTCGACGGCTTCCCCGCTGGCGTGATCGGCGTGGCCGATCCGATCAAGGAGAGCTCGGCGGCGGCGATCGCCGACCTGACCGCCCGCGGCATCGATGTCGTCATGATGACCGGCGACAACCGCGGCACCGCGGCGGCCGTCGCCCGGCAGGTCGGCATCGGCCGGGTGGTGGCTGAGGTGCTGCCTGAGCACAAGGCCCGCGAGGTCAAGCGGCTGCAGGCCGAGGGCCGGATCGTGGGGATGGTCGGCGACGGCATCAACGATGCCCCCGCCCTGGCTCAGGCGGACGTCGGCTCGGCGATCGGCACCGGCACCGACGTGGCCATCGAGTCCTCCGACATCACCCTGATCTCCGGCAACCTCGGCGGTCTAGTGACGGCCATCGACCTGTCCCGGGCCACCATGCGCAACATCCGCCAGAACCTCGGCTTCGCGTTCGGCTACAACGCGATCGGCATCCCCATCGCGGCCGGCGCGCTCTACCCCGCCTTCGGGCTGCTGCTCAGCCCGATCATCGCGGCCCTGGCGATGGCGGCCTCGTCGCTGTCGGTGGTCACCAACGCCAACCGGCTGCGCCGCTTCACCCCGCGGCCGTCCACCGCCCACCCGAAGACCTCGACCGTCACCCCGGTGGTCGAGCTGGCAAGCGAGCACGACGAACACGAGGAGGACCCCATGCACCACCACGGCCACACCCCCGACACCAGCGTCACCGAGGTCGTCGACCCGGTCTGCGGCATGAAGGTCGACCCGACGACCGCCACCACGCGCGAGCACGACGGGACCAGGTTCTACTTCTGCTCCCCGGGCTGCGCCGCCGCGTTCGACGCCGACCCGCACCGCTACGGCCACCCGCACGCCACGGCCTGACCGGACCCCAGACCCCACCACCGCGACCGACCAGGCACGAGGAGGGACACGCCATGGCCGCCAGCCAAACCGAACAGGACGCCCTCCTGCTGCGGCTGCACCGGATCGAAGGGCAGGTGCGCGGCATCGCCCGGATGGTCGACGAGCAGGCGTACTGTATCGACGTGCTCACCCAGGTCTCGGCCGCCTCCCGTGCCCTGCAGTCGGTCGCGCTCGTGCTGCTCGACGAGCACCTGCGCCACTGCCTGTCCGAGGCGGCCCAGGTCGGCGGCGAGCTGCACCAGGAGAAGGTGCACGAGGCGTCGGCGGCGATCGCCCGCCTCGTGCGCAGCTAAGCCGGACGCGGTCGGCGTCCTTGTGGACAGGCGCCGACCGCGTCCACCCCCCGGGGCGAACCTCACGCCGGTCACCCAAGCGCCCCGGCGGGCGCACCACCGCTCTTCGTCGCGCTGGACGGGGCGGACCAGGTTCACGTTCCGCACGCCGAGGACGACGCCAGCACCGCCGCGGCGGCTGCCAGCGGCTCGGCGCCTCGCGCACCGCGTGAGGCAGTCATCGGGAAGGTCGTCATGAGCCAGAGCAGGAAACGCCCCCGACCGGCCTCGGGCCAGCACGGGGGTGCCAGACGGCCCAACCAACCCAACCGCTTGCCGGACCAGTCACTCGCCGAGCTGCTCGGACTGGCCGCCGCCCGCACCACGTCACCAGCAACGACTGCCGCCCGCACGACACCCGCCCCCGCCGCCCCGCCGCGGCCACCTGCCCGGCCAGCCCCCGTCCCGGCGGCGCCAATCGCGGTACCCACCCTGGCCAAGATCGCCGGTTCACCGAACCCGGCCACCGGGCTGGAGTTCGTCACCACCCCGTTCCGCGCCCTGGCCGACCTGGAACCCCAGGCTGTCGCGGTCAGCTACTGGTTCACTCCACCGGCCGGCCCCAACCCCTACCAGGTCGCCATCCGCTTCACCGGCCACCGCCTGGACGTGGCCGGGCCCCGCACACCAGCCGACGACTTCGTGCTCACCAGCGAGGTGTCGGATGTGGCACCTGCCAGCGGCCCGATCGTGGTGACCCAGCGGACCGCGGGCACGGCAGCCGGACGCTGGTCGGTCACGGCCGAGGCGCAGGCCAACCCCCAGCGCGCGGCCGGGTCGACGCCGGTGCGCCTGCCGCCAGCCGCCGGCACAGGCCAGTCGGTGTACGCACCGATCGCCGCGATGCGGGCCCCCGGCGTGCTGATCGGCTCCTGGCCGGCCATGGTCGCCTTGGGATTCCTGCTCGGCCTGCTCGTGCAAGGTCTGCTCGCCAGGGTCCACACCCTGCCCACCGGCCCAGTGCTGACGCTGTCGCTGCTGGCCGGTGCGCTCGGGCTGGCCGGAGCCAAGACCTACTACCGGCTCACTCACCGACACGAGCCACGCACGACCTGGCTGGCTGGACTGAGCGTACAAGGCTTCGTCGTGGCCGCCACGGCAGTCTTCATCCTGGGCGGCTGGTGGTGGGGCGTGCCGATCGGGCACCTGCTGGACGCCTCCATCCCGGCCCTGCTGACCGGACAAGCGGTCGGACGCCTGGGCTGCCTGTTCGCCGGCTGCTGCAACGGGCTGCCAACACGCTCACGCTGGGCGATCTGGTCCTCCGACCGACGCGTCGGCACCCGCCGCATCCCGGTCCAGCTCCTGGAGTCCAGCTCCGCGGCGTTGCTGGCCCTCCTTACCGGACTGATCGCCTGGCGCACACCACCCCAGCAGGCCGGCTACCTGTTCCTCGGCGGGCTGGCGGCCTACGTCATCGTCCGCCAGGTCCTGTTCCCGCTGCGCGGGCTGGCCCGAGTGACACGCCACGGGCGGGCGGTGATGCTCGTCCTGGCCCCGCTCGCCCTGGCAGCCGCCGTCCTCGTGCCCGCACTCACCTAACCGCCAACATACCCCCATGGGGTATGTTGGCCTACGTCATCGCCCACCCGAGTTGCCCGACGAGAGCAGGGAGGACTGGATGCCTCACCACCACAACCGTCCCACCGACGACACCCGGGTGGTCGATCCGGTCTGTCGGATGAAGGTCGATCCGGCCACCGCCCCAGCCAGCCGCCGGCACGAGGCGACCATCTTCTACTTCTGCTCGACCGGGTGCGCGGCCGCCTTCGAGGTCGATCCCCGCCGGTACGTCCACCAACTGCCAGCCTGACCGACCGAAGCGCTGCCGCGGACCGGATTTCGGCCCGAGCGATCGCCTCGCCTAGTGACAAAGAAGGGGCCTACTGATGCCTGAACAGACCGTGGTGCTGGACGTCTCCGGCCTGCACTGGGCCACCTCGGGTGCCGTCGTTGCCCGCCAGCTGCGTCGGCGGCCCGGTGTGCTGGACGTCGAACCGAACGCCGTAGCCCAGACCGCAACCGTCAGCTACGACCCGACGGTCACAACGGTCGCCGACCTGACCGGCTGGGTGCGCCAGTGCGGTTACCACTGCACGGGCCAGTCGGTGCCGCAGCACGTGTGCGACCCAGCCGCCGAGCCGGCCGCCGCCAGCCGCATGCACAGCGGCCATGAGCAGCACACCGGCCATGAGCAGCACGACGATCACGGCGGCCACGGCGACGCGACGGTCGACATGGTCCACGAGAAGCCCGCGGCCGGCGCCGGCGAGATGGCGATGTCCGGCCATGAGGCGATGGGGCACGGCGGTCATCACGCTGGGGCGTCGATGGCGGCGATGGTCGCCGACATGCGCAACCGCTTCCTGGTGGCGTTGGCCGCGTCGGTGGTCGTCTTGCTGTGGTCGCCGATCGGCCGTGACGTGTTCGGGTTCAGCGCCCCGGCCCCGTTCGGGCTGCGCGACGACGTGTTCGCCTTGATCGTGTCGTTGCCGGTGGTCTTCTACTCGGCGTGGATCTTCTTCGACGGGGCGGTGCGTGCCCTGCGCGCCCGGACCCTGGACATGATGGTCCTGGTGGCCGTCGCGGTCGGCGCTGGCTGGCTGTACAGCCTGGTGGTGACCCTCACGGGCGGCGGGGAGGTGTTCTACGAGGCCGCCACGGTGCTGACCACGTTCGTGCTGCTCGGCCACTGGCTGGAGATGCGGGCCCGGGGCGGCGCGAACGACGCGGTGCGCACCCTGCTGCAGCTGGCACCACCCAAGGCGCTGGTGCTGCGCGGCGAGACCCCGGTCGAGGTGCCGACCGACCAGGTGCAGGTCGGCGACCTGCTGCTGATCCGCCCCGGAGCCAAGGTGCCGGTCGACGCGCTGGTCGAGTCGGGGGAGTCCGAGGTCGACGAGTCGATGGTCACCGGGGAGTCCCTGCCGGTGCCCAAGGCTCCCGGCGATGCGCTGATCGGGGCGTCGATCAACACGACCGGCACGCTGCGGGCGCGGGCCAGCAAGGTCGGCGCGGACACCACGCTGGCCCAGATCGTCAAGCTGGTCCAGCAGGCGCAGAACTCCAAGGCGCCGGGGCAGCGTCTGGCCGACCGGGCCGCGTTCTGGCTGGTGTTCGTCGCCCTCGTCGGCGGGGCGGCGACCCTGCTGGTGTGGCTAGCCGCGGGTGCGGGCTTGGCGCAGGCGATGCTGTTCGCCATCACGGTCGTGGTCGTGACCTGCCCCGACGCCCTCGGGCTGGCCACCCCGACGGCGATCATGGTCGGCACCGGCCTGGGCGCCCAGCGCGGTGTGCTGTTCAAGAACGCGACCGCCCTGGAGACCTCCGCCCGCATCGAC
>JAJYTJ010000196.1 GCA_021793115.1 Actinomycetes bacterium
CGCGCGCTACCTGGCGCGTGACCTGGGCCCGCACGGCGTGCGGGTCAACCTCGTCTCGGCCGGGCCGATCCGCACGACCGCCGCCACGTCGATCCCGGGCTTCGAGGCCATGGAGGCCGGCTGGTCGGACCGCGCCCCGCTCGGCTGGGACCTGACGACCGCCGAGCCGGCCGCGCGTGCGGTGGTCGCGCTGCTGTCGGACTGGTTCCCGGCGACGACGGGGGAGATCGTCCACGTCGACGGAGGCGTGCACGCCATGGGGCAGTAGTGGCAGCCTGAGCCGGTGACGCACCGGCTCCTGCTGCTGCGGCACGCGAAGGCCGAGCACGGCCTGGACGTGTCGGACGCGCAGCGCCCCCTGACGACGCATGGCCGCGCGCAGTCGGTGCAGGTCGGCGCGGCCCTCGTGGAGGCGGGACTGGTGCCCGACCTGGTGCTGTGCTCCCCGGCGGTGCGGACCCGTCAGACCTGGCAGCTCGCCCTGTCCCGGCTGCCCACCGAGCCGGAGGTGCGGTTCCCCGACGAGCTCTACGACGCCGGCGTCGAGCAGGTGATGGCGGTGGTCCGCGGGGTCGACGAGGCCGCGCGCGTCGTGCTCGTCGTGGGCCACGAGCCGACGATGTCCCGGACCGCGACGACCCTGGCGGGCCTTGGGTCCGACGAAGCCACCTACGCACGGGTCCGGCTCGGGGTGCCGACCGCCGCGTGGTCCGTGTCGACGATCCTCGGGGCGTGGGCGGACCTGGCTCCCGGGTCGGCGCGGCTGACCCGGCTGCACGTCCCCGGCTGAGCGGACCACCCGCCCGCAGTGCGGGCGCCCCGCGGCCGGGCGGCGGCGCTGTGGGATCGTGGGCCCGTGGCCACCGTTCGCGCGTTCGTCGCCCTCCGCCCGCCCCGTGATCTCGCCGCCGCGGTCGCGGCTCCGCCGTACGACGTCGTCGACACCGCCGAGGCGGCCGCGATCGCCGACGGCAACCTGGACAGCTTCCTGCGGGTCTCTCGCCCCGAGATCGGCCTGCCCGCCGGCGCGACGGCCGAGGCCGTCCACCGGTTCGGCCGGGAGATGCTGGAGGCGTTCGAGCGTCGCGGCACCCTGGTGCGCGACCGCGACCGCGAGCTGCTCGTCTATCGGCAGGAGATGGGCGGGGCGTCGCAGACCGGCGTCGTCGCCGTGGTGACGGCGGCCGAGTACCGCTCCGGCGCGATCGCCGTCCACGAGCACACCCGGCCGGACAAGGAGGACGACCGCACCCGGCACATCGAAGCCCTGGGGGCGCACGACGAGCCGGTGTTCCTCATGTACCGGCCGGACGCCCCCGGTGCGTCGCGCGTCGCCGCGGTGCTCGCCACGGTCACCGCCGGGCAGCCCGAGTACCTGCTGGAGCGCGACAGCGTGCGTCACACGCTGTGGACCGTCCCGGCCGCGGCGGACATCGAGGCGCTCGAGGCGGCCTTCGGCGAGGTGCCCGTCCTCTACGTCGCGGACGGTCACCACCGGAGCGCCGCGGCCGCGCGGCTGGCCGCGAGCGACCCGCGGCCCGGTGCGACCGAGTTTCCTGCGGTCGTGTTCCCGTCCGACGAGCTGACGGTCATGGCCTACCACCGCGTGGTGCGGGACCTGCGCGGGCTCACCCCGGCCGCGTTCCGCGACGCGCTCGGCACGGACTTCGTGGTGACGTCGGCACCGGCCGCGCCGGTGCTCGAACGGCACCAGGTGGGCGTGTACGTCGCCGGGGCGTGGTCCATCGCGACCCTCCGGCCCGGCCTCGTCGACGAGGCCGACCCCATCGCGCGTCTCGACGTCTCCGTGCTGCAGGAGCGCCTCCTGGCGCCGGTGCTCGGCATCGCCGACCCCCGCACGGACACCCGGATCGCCTTCGTCGGCGGCATCCGTGGCACGGCCGAGCTGGAGCGGCTCGTCGACTCCGGCGAGTTCGCGGTGGCGTTCGCTCTGCACCCGACGTCGCCGGACGAGGTGATGGACGTCGCCGACGGGGGTCAGGTGATGCCGCCGAAGTCGACGTGGTTCGAACCCAAGCTGCTGTCCGGGCTGTTCGTCCACCCGTTGGAATAGCTAGTCCCGGATCACCGAGCCCTTGGGCACCACCGTGATGCCGCTCTCGGTCACCGTGAACCCCCGTGCCAGGTCGTGCTCACGGTCGATCCCGATGCGGCCCCGCTCGGGAACGATGACGTTCTTGTCGAGGATGGCGTGGTGCACCTGGGCGTGCCGGTTGACGATCACGCCGTCCATCAGCACCGAGTCGGTCACCTGCGACCACGAGTGCAGCCGGACCCCGGGCGAGAGCACGGAGCGTGACACCGTGGCGCCGGAGATCACGACGCCGGGGGACACGATCGAGTCCGCCGCGTGGCCCAGCCGGCCGGGGCCGGCGTGCACGAACTTCGCGGGCGGCAGGCTCATCGTGCCGGTGTAGACCGGCCACTCCTCGTTGTAGAGGTTGAACACCGGCTCGATGGCGATGAGGTCGATGTTCGCCTCGTAGTAGGCGTCGAGCGTGCCGACGTCCCGCCAGTAGTCGCGGTCGCGCGGCGTGGACCCGGGCACGTCGTTGCGGATGAAGTCGTAGACGCCGGCGGTGCCCGCGTCGACGAACGCCGGCACGATGTCGCCGCCCATGTCGTGGCGGCTGTTGACGTCCTCCGCGTCCCGGGTGACCGCCTTGACGAGGGCTTCCGCGTCGAACACGTAGTTGCCCATCGAGGCGAGCACCTCGCCGGGGGAGTCGGACAGGCCGACGGGGTCGGTGGGCTTCTCGCGGAACGCCGTGATGCGCGCGGGGTCGGACGGGTCGGTCTCGATGACCCCGAACTGGTCGGCGAGCGAGATCGGCTGCCGGATGCCGGCGACGGTCATCTCCGCGCCCGAGGCCAGGTGCGCGTCGACCATCTGCGAGAAGTCCATCCGGTACACGTGGTCCGCGCCCACCACCACGACGATGTCCGGCCGTTCGTCGTCGATGATGTTGAGGCACTGGTAGATGGCGTCGGCGCTGCCGAGGTACCAGTGCTTGCCCACGCGCTGCTGCGCCGGCACCGCCGCGACGTAGTTGCCGAGCAGCGCCGACATCCGCCACGTCTTGGAGACATGCCGGTCGAGGCTGTGGGACTTGTACTGGGTCAGCACGATGACGTGCAGGTAGTGCGAGTTGATGACGTTCGAGAGCGCGAAGTCGATGAGGCGGTAGATGCCGCCGAACGGGACCGCCGGCTTGGCGCGGTGCGCCGTCAACGGCATGAGGCGCTTGCCCTCGCCGCCGGCGAGGACGATTGCGAGGACGCGCGGCGCTGCCATACCTGGACCTTAAGGGCACCGCGGGGCGACGACGAGCGGGCGCGCGCTAACGTGTCGCCAGGTCGCGGCGGCGACCGGACCTGCGAGCCGAGGAGCACTGGTGCGCGTCGACCTCATCACCCGCGAGTACCCGCCGCACGTGTACGGCGGCGCCGGCGTGCACGTCGCGGAGCTGGCGCGCGTGCTGCGCCGCTCGCTCGACGTACGCGTCCAGTGCTTCGACGGCCCGCGGACCGGCGAGCCGGGCGTCCGCGGGTACGACGAGCCCGTCGAGCTCGCCGGCGCGAACGCCGCGCTGCGCACGTTCGGTGTCGACCTGTCGATGGTGGCCGGTGCCGAGGGCGCCGACCTGGTGCACTCGCACACCTGGTACGCCAACCTCGCGGGCCACCTGGCGGGCCTGCTCCACGACATCCCGCACCTCCTCACCGCCCACAGCCTCGAGCCGCTGCGGCCGTGGAAGGCCGAGCAGCTCGGTGGGGGCTACCAGCTCTCGTCGTGGGCCGAACGGACGGCCTACGAGGGCGCCGCCGGTGTCATCGCCGTCTCGGGGGGCATGCGGGACGACATCCTGCGCGTCTACCCGCGGGTGGACCCGGACTCGGTGCACGTGGTGCACAACGGGATCGACCTCGAGGCGTGGCAGCGGCCGTCCGACGTCGCCGCGGTCGAGGCCAAGGCCCGCGCCCTGGGCGTCGACCCGTCGCGGCCCGCCGTGGTCTTCGTCGGCCGCATCACCCGGCAGAAGGGCCTGCCCTACCTGTTGCGTGCGGCGGAGCTGCTGCCGCCGGAGGTGCAGCTGGTGCTGTGCGCGGGCGCGCCCGACACGCCCGAGCTGATGGCCGAGGTGACCGGCCTGGTCGAGGGGCTGCGGGAGAAGCGGACCGGCGTCGTCTGGATCGAGAAGATGCTGCCGCGGGACGAGCTGGTCGCCGTCCTCGCGTCGTCCACGCTGTTCGTCTGCCCGTCCGTGTACGAGCCCCTGGGGATCGTCAACCTCGAGGCGATGGCCGTCGGGCTGCCGGTCGTCGGCACGGCCACGGGCGGTATCCCGGAGGTGGTCGACGACGGCGTGACCGGCCGGCTGGTGCCTCTCGAGCAGCTCCAGGACGGCACCGGCACGCCGGTGCACCCCGACGTCTTCGTCCACGACCTCGCCGCCGCGCTCACCGAGGTGGTGTCCGACCCGGCGCGGGCCGCGGCATGGGGTGTCGCGGCGCGGCGGCGCGCGGAGCAGCACTTCGCCTGGACAGCGATCGCCGAGCGGACGATCGAGGTCTACCGCTCGGTGCTGTAGGCATCAGCCGGGTGCCGGGTGCCGGGTGCCGCCGGCGTCGGGGTGCCGGGGGGTCGGGCCGACGCGGTCGTCGCGCCGACCGGCCCGATGCGCCGCCAGCGGGTGAGCCCGCCGGGTCGGACGATGTCGCCGCGGCCGGCGCCCTCGTGACGGTACGGCGCGGGAATTCCCTCGTCGCGACGAGCCGCGCGCCCTAGCGTCGGCGCCGTGCACGACACGGAGACCTGGCGGGTGGTCCGCGCCGACAAGGGCGCGGTCCTCGTCGTGCCCGAGGTGGGGCTGCGCACCGGCCTGGACGACACCGAGCCGACCCGCGTGCCGCTCGCGCGCGACGGGGCGGCGCCGAGCGACGAGGGCCGGGTGGCCCCGACCGTCGGCGACCTCGTGGACCTCGACGGCGACGCGATCGGGCGCGTCCTGCCGCGCCGCAGCGCGCTGCTGCGCGACAGCGCCGGCCGGACGTCCCGGACGCAGGTGCTGGCCGCGAACATCGACGTGGTGCTCGTCGTCGAGCACCTCGATCCCGAGCCGGACCTCGGCCGGATCGAGCGCCTCCTCACCCTGGCGTGGGCGTCCGGGGCGACGCCCGTCGTGGTGCTGACGAAGGCCGACCTCGTGCCCGATCCGGGCGGCCTGTCCGCCGACGTCGCCGCCGTCGCGCTCGGCGTCGCCGTGCACGCCGTCAGCGTGCCCGACGGCACGGGCCTCGACGCGCTCCGTGCGCTCCTGGCTCCCGGCGTGACGTTCGTCATGGTCGGCCCATCCGGGGCGGGCAAGTCCACCCTGGCCAACGCGCTGGCCGGACGCGAGGTCGCGGCGACCGGCGAGCGCCGCCAGGACGGCCGGGGCCGCCACACGACGACTCACCGCGAGCTCATCCGGCTCGGCGAGGGCGCCCTCCTCATCGACACCCCCGGCGTGCGCTCGGTCGGTCTGGTGGCCGACGACGAGGCGCTCGACCAGGCCTTCGCCGACATCGCCGAGCTGGCGCAGGAGTGTCGCTTCAGCGACTGCCGGCACGCCGCGGAGCCCGGTTGCGCGGTGCGGGCGGCGCTGGAGTCCGGGGAGCTGCCGGAGCGACGCTACGCGAGCTGGCGCAAGCTGGAGCGGGAGGCGGGCTTCCAGGCGATCCGCGCCGACCGCGGCCTCGCCGCCGCGGAGCGGGCGCGCTGGAAGCAGATCTCGCAGCTGCAGCGCCAGGTGGCGCGCGGCACGCGGGGTGGCTAGGCGCTGCTGCGCGCAGGCGTGCTGAGGGCCGAATCCCGTCGAGTGCGGCCCCGGCGGGCTCGGGCACGAAGCCGAGAACGGTGGCTCGTCGGGGTAGCCGCCGCCTCCGGCGGTCGGGATCTCCTCGGGCACTCGCCGCGGCGGCAGCCGGAGAACCGGCAGGTGACGTCGCGGACCCGCATGGCGCGGCGCAGGTCCTCAGGGATGCGGTAGCGGTCGCGGCCCACCGACAGGACGGCTCCGGTCTCGGGGTGGGTGAGCACCCGCACGAACGACGGGGCGTCGGCAGCCAGCATCCGGGCGGTCTCGATGTCGATCGGGCCGACGCCCTCGACCTCCGCAGGCTCGCCCGAGCGCCCGAGCGCCCGAGCGCCTGAGCGCCCGAGCAGGGAGAGAACCGGCACACGACGCACTCGGACGGGTGGCGATCCGTCGGGGCCGTCGGCCCGCCCTACGCCCCCTCGCCCGTGCGCCACTCGTCCTCGCGACGCCGCCCGCCGCGGGCGTCGTGCTCGCGCACGC
>JAJYTJ010000197.1 GCA_021793115.1 Actinomycetes bacterium
GCGGCGGCGCGTGCCGCCCGTCCCCTCGCCCTCGTCGGGGGCCTCGGTCTCGTCCTCGCCGGCGGGCTCGCCGGCCTCGTCGTCCTCGTCGGCCGGCTCGGCGTCCTGCTCGGCGCCCTCGCCCCGGCCGCGACGGCCGCGGCCACCGCGGCGCCGCCGGCGACGCGGCGCCGACGCGGCGTCGTCGTCCTCGGCGGGCTCGGCAGACTCGTCCTGCGGCTCGGTGTCCTCGTCGGCGGCGACCGCGGGCTCGAGGGCCTCGGCGGCCTCGACGATCTCCTCGGCGGCGTCGGCCGCGGGGGCGCCACGGCCACGGCGGCGGCGCGACGAGCGCGACGGGCGCGTCCGGCCGGACTGCTGCTCGTCGGCCGGCTCGGCGGCGGCCTCCGCCACCACCGGCTCGTCCTGCGGCGCCTGCTCGGCAGCCACGTCGTGGCGGGCCGCCTGCGAGATCGCCTCCGGGGAGCCGGCGGTGGCCGTGACGCGGCGACGGCGCGGGCGGGCCTGCGTCAGGTCCGGGGCCTGGAAGAGCACCGCGGCGGTGGTCGCCAGCCGGGGTGCCGTGACGACCTTGGGCTCGGCCGTGTGCGGGGCCTCGGCCGGCTCCGCGGCGTCGGGGTCCTCGGGCTGCAGGCTCTCCTCGACCACGACCTCCTCGAGCACGTCGCCCTGCGCCGGCTCGGGCTCCGGCTCGGGTGCGGGATCCGGCTCGGGCGCCACCGGCGCGGCGGCCTTGCGGCTGCGGGTCGCGCGGCGGCGGGTCGGGGTCGCGGCGGGCTCCTGCCCGGCGGCGTCCGGCGCGGCATCCGCCGGCGACGTGGCGTCCGCGGTGGCCGTGCCGGCCTCGGCGGGCGTGCCCGCTTCGACGCTGGGCTCGCCCGTGCGCTCGGTGAGCGCTCCCGTGGGCTGGGTGGGTGCTGCGGTGGGCTCCGCCGAGGCGGCGGGGCGGGTCGCGCGGCGGCGACGCGGCTTGGCGGCCGCACCCTCGCTGGTCTCGTCGGCGACGGCGGGGGTGGTCTGCTCGGTCACGCTGGGTGCTCCTGGGTGCCCGAGAGCTGCCGCGCCCACACCATCGCGGCGCCGCTCGGGCCGGTCGGTCGTCGCTCACGCCCTCGGCGCGGCGACGGAAGTCGTCGTTGTCGCCGCGGCCCGACGGGTCGGCGCCAACGCCTGCGGTGCCCGTCCGTCCGGGCTCCGGTCGGGAGCCCTGCCGAGCGGGGCGGCGGCTGGCGCGCACGACGCGCTGTGGGCTGCGGCCCGGGTCGGGAACGGTGTGGAACGCCCCCTCGCCGCGGTCAGTATCGCACACGGCACCGTTCCCGCCGGGCGGTTCGACCTCCGGCGAGCCGCGCTCTGATAGTGAGTACTATCACGAAGTCATGGGACGTTCGTCCCGACAGGCGTAGGACATTGGTCCCGATCGACACGGGGCCGGGGCCCTAGCGTCTGGGGCAGAGGTGCAGGTCACGGCGGACAACTCCGGGGCAGGCGCCGACACACCGTCCGGACGAGTTCGGAGACCTCCGTGGCAGCAGATGCGCTCGACCTGGCCCGCTGGCAGTTCGGTATCACCACCGTCTACCACTTCATCTTCGTCCCGCTGACGATCGGGCTGTCGACGCTCGTCGCGATCATGCAGACGCTGTGGGTGCGCCGCGGTGACAAGCGCTGGCTGAGGCTCACCAAGTTCTTCGGCAAGCTCCTGCTCATCAACTTCGCGATCGGCATCGCGACGGGCATCGTGCAGGAGTTCCAGTTCGGCATGAACTGGAGCGAGTACTCGCGCTTCGTCGGCGACATCTTCGGGGCCCCGCTGGCCATGGAGGCCCTCGTCGCGTTCTTCGTCGAGTCGACGTTCCTGGGCCTGTGGATCTTCGGCTGGGACAAGCTGCCGAAGAAGCTCCACCTCGCGACCATCTGGCTCGTCGCGGCCGCGTCCACCGTCTCGGCGTACTTCATCCTCACGGCCAACTCGTGGATGCAGCACCCGGTGGGCGCCACCTTCAACGCGCAGACCGGCCGTGCCGAGATGACCGACCTGGCGAAGGTGCTGACGAACCCGACCGTGCTGGCCGCGTTCCCCCACACCATCGGCGCCGCGTTCCTCACCGCCGGCACGTTCGTCGCGGCGATCTGCGCCTGGTGGATGGTCAAGCTGGTGCGGGCGGGCGACTCCGCCAAGGCGCGCGACGTGTACCGCCCCGGCCTGCAGCTCGGCCTCGTCGTCATGGTGATCTCGGCGCTCGTCGTCGGCATCACCGGCGACCTGCAGGGCAAGCTGCTGTTCCAGCAGCAACCCATGAAGATGGCGGCCGCAGAAGGCCTCATGGACTCCGGCAGCCACGTGTCGATGACCCTCCTGGCCATCGGCGACCTCTCGAACAACCCGGACAGTGTCCGCCGCTACGTCGAGATCCCGGGCCTGACGTCGTTCCTCGCCACGAACAACTGGAACGCGCACCTGTACGGCGTCCGGGACCTGCAGCAGCAGGACGTGACCAAGTACGGGGCCGGCATCGACTACATCCCGAACCTTGCGGTGACGTTCTGGTCGTTCCGGCTCATGATCGGTTTCGCCGCGTTCGCGGGCCTGCTCGCGCTGCTCGCGCTGTGGCTCACCCGCCGCGGCAGGATCACCGGCAACCCGTGGCTGTCCCGCGCGGCGGTCTGGGCGATGCCGACGATCTTCCTGGCCTCCACGGCCGGCTGGATCTTCACGGAGATGGGCCGCCAGCCGTGGGTCGTCGCACCCAACCCCAACCCCGAGGGCGTCGACATGGTGTGGCAGCTGACGGCCCGCGGCGTCTCGCAGCAGGTGGGCCCGGTCTCCGTGATCATCTCGCTGGTCGTCTTCACGCTGCTGTACGGCGTCCTCGCGGTCGCCTGGTACCGCCTGATGCACCGCTACACGGTCGGCGGGGTCGAGGACGACCCGGTCGACCCCAGCCCCGACAACCCCGCCAACCGGACGGACGAGGCCGACAAGCCCCTGTCCTTCGCGTACTGAGCCGGAGCGCCCGCCATGAGCCACGAGACCCTGCAGATCATCTGGTTCCTCCTCATCGCCGTGCTCTGGACCGGCTACCTGGTCCTCGAAGGCTTCGACTTCGGCGTCGGGATGCTGCTGCCGTTCGTCCCGCGCGACGAGAAGGAGCGGCGCGTCGCGATCAACACCATCGGCCCCCTCTGGGACGGCAACGAGGTGTGGCTGATCACCGCTGGCGGCGCAACCTTCGCCGCGTTCCCGGAGTGGTACGCCACCCTCTTCTCCGGCGCCTACCTCGCACTGCTCGTCATCCTGGTGGCGCTCATCGTCCGGATCGTCTCGTTCGAGTGGCGCGGAAAGATCACCGCGCCGCGCTGGCAGAAGGCCTACTACTGGGGTCTCGTGCTCGGCTCCTGGGTGCCCGCGGTGCTGTGGGGCGTCGCGTTCGGCAACCTCGTCGCGGGCATGAAGATCGGGCCGGTCACCACCAGCGTGAGCAACGTCGCGGGCGCGACGACCCGCACCACGCTGCAGTACACCGGCAACTTCTTCGACCTGCTCACCAACGGCCACGGGTTCGCGCTGCTCACGGGCGTGCTGACGGCGGTCGTCTTCCTCGCGCACGGCGCCGTCTTCCTGTCGCTCAAGACGGCCGGCGAGCTGCGCGAGCGCGCCGAGACCGCGGCCTCGCGGCTGAGCGTCGTCGCGCTCGTCGTGGGGGCCGTCTGGGCGATCTGGCTGCAGCTGGCCTACTCGGGCAAGGCGTGGACGTGGGCGGCGCTCGTCGTCGCGGCGCTGGCCCTGGCAGGGTCGGTGTGGTTCACCCGGGCACGGTCCGCAGGGTGGGCGTTCACCTCGTCGGCCGTCGCCATCGTGGCCGCCGTGGTGCTCATCTTCGGGTCCCTCTACCCCAACGTCATCCCGTCGAACGTCGACCCGGCGTACTCCCTGACGATCCACAACGCCTCGTCGAGCGCCTACACGCTGACGATGATGAGCTGGGTGGCGCTGATCTTCACGCCGATCGTCCTGGCGTACCAGGCCTGGTCGTACTGGGTGTTCCGCAAGCGCATCGGCGTGCAGCACATCCCCGAGCAGGCGCCGGTGACGTTCGCGCTCGAGAACGCCAACCCCGCCCGGTGAGCCGCACCCGGTCGGCGGCGGAGTGAAGCCGCTCGACCCGCGCCTCCTGCGGTACGCACGATCGGCCCGCGGCTACCTCGCGCTCACGGTCGGGCTCGGCATCCTCACCGCCGGGCTCGTCGTGGCCCAGGCGCTGCTGCTCGCCCACGCGCTCGGTCGCGCCGCCCACGACGGCGCGGCCCTCGCGTCGCTGCGCCCGACGATCGGCTGGCTCGCCCTCGTCGTCGTGGCCCGGGCGAGCCTCGTGGCCGTCCAGGAGCGGTTCGCCCACCGGGCCGCGACCCGGGCCGTGGGCGAGCTGCGCGCCGGCGTCGTCGCCCACGCCGTGGCGCTCGGCCCGCGCTGGCTCGCCTCCGGGCGCGGCCCCGAGGTGGTGACGCTGGCCACGCGTGGGCTCGACGCGCTGGAGCCGTACTTCGTGCGCTACCTGCCGCAGCTCGTGCTGTCCGCCACGGTGACGCCGGCCACGATCCTCGTCGTGCTCGGGCTGGACTGGGTCTCGGCCGCGATCGTCGTGGGCACGCTGCCCCTCATCCCCGTGTTCATGGTGCTCATCGGGCGGATGACCGAGGGTCGCTCCGAGCGCGGGCTGCGGGCCATGTCGCGCCTGGGGTCCCAGGTGCTCGACCTGGTGGCCGGCCTGGCCACGCTGCGGGCGTTCGGCCGCCAGCAGGGCCCGGCAGCACGCGTGCGGGCGCTGGGCGACGCGCACCGGCGCGCCACCATGGGCACGCTGCGCATCGCGTTCCTGTCCGGCATGGTGCTCGAGCTGCTCACCACGTTGTCGGTGGCGCTGGTGGCGGTGTCCATCGGGCTGCGGCTGGTCAGCGGCGGGCTCTCGCTGGAGACCGGCCTGGCGGTGCTCGTGCTCGCGCCGGAGGTGTACTGGCCGCTTCGGCAGGTGGGCGCCCAGTTCCACGCCTCCACCGACGGCGTGGCGGCGGCCGAGGCCGCGTTCGCGGTGCTCGAGGCGCCCGTGCCCGCCGCCGGCACCGTCCCCTGCCCCGACCTGCGCGGGGCCACGCTGCGGCTGCGGGGCATCACCGTCCGCTCGTCGGGCGGGCGCACCCCGGACGGGCTCGACCTGACGCTCGAGCCCGGGCGCGTCACCGCGCTCGTCGGCCCCAGCGGTGCCGGCAAGACGACGACGGTCGAGGTGCTCCTGGGCCTGCTGCGACCCGACGAGGGCAGCGCCGGCCTGTCCCTGCCGGGGGGCGAGCCGGTGGCGCTGGCGGACCTCGACCCGGCCACGTACTGGCCGCAGGTCGCGTGGCTCCCGCAGCGGCCCGTGCTCGAGCCGGGCCCGCTGCGCGCGCTCGTCGGCGGCGCGTCGGACGCCGAGCGCACCGCGGCCGCCGCCCGGACCGGCCTGGACGCCGTGGTGGCCGGGCTGCCGCGGGGCTGGGACACCGAGCTCGGCGCCGGCGGCTCCGGGCTGTCCGTGGGGCAGCGGCAGCGCGTCGCCCTCACGCGCGCGCTGCTCTCCCCCGCGCCCCTCGTCGTGCTCGACGAGCCCACCGCGCACCTGGACGCCGCCGGCGAGCGCGTGGTGCTGGACACCGTCGCGGCGATGCGCGCGGCCGGGCGCACGGTGCTGCTCGTCGCGCACCGCCAGTCACTCGTCGCCACCGCCGACTCCGTGGTCACCGTGGCACCGGCCGAGCCCGAGCCCGCCGGCACCCCCGCGGCGCCCCGGCCCGCCGGTGCCCCCACCCGCTCCGAGGTGACACCGTGACCGCCGTCCGCGTTCCGGCGCTCGACGACCCGGCCATGACGGCCCGGCCGCCCCGCGGCACGCTGCGCCGCGCCGTGCGGCTGCTGGGCCTCGACACCCGGCGCGTGCTGCTCGCCGTGCTCACGGGCACGCTCGCCCTCGGCTGCGCCGTCGCGCTGGCGGCCGTGTCCGCGTGGCTCATCGCGCGCGCGTCGCAGATGCCCCCGGTGCTGCAGCTGTCCATCGCGACCGTGGCGGTGCGGGCGTTCGGCATCGGCCGCGGCGTGCTGCGCTACGTGGACCGGCTGGTGTCGCACGACGTCGCGCTGCGCGGCATGACCACCCTGCGCACCACGCTGTACGAGCGGTTGGCCGGGGGTCGCAGCGAGGCCACGCTGCGGCTGCGGCGCGGCGACCTGCTGGCCCGCGTCGGCGCGGACGTGGACGCGGTGGGCGACGTCGTGGTGCGCGGGCTGCTGCCCGCCGGCGTCGCGCTGGTGCT
>JAJYTJ010000198.1 GCA_021793115.1 Actinomycetes bacterium
AGGGCGCTGCAGGTGCCTTCGACGAGCGACAGCTGGCCGCCCAGCTCGCGCTGGAAGGCGACCGGGAACCACGTGGTGACCGGGACGGCGAGCATCGCGACCGCCACCAGGGCCGCCGGCACGCGCCAGCGCCACGTGCCGTGCCGCCACGCGGTCGCCACCGCGACCACGGCCAGCAGCACCACGGTCGGCAGCGCGACGGGCAGCAGCCGCCGCACCGCCCACACCTGGTCCGGCGTGATGGCGGGGGCGACGAGGTAGAGCAGCGAGGCCGCCACGGCCATGGACGCCAGCACGGCCGCCGCGACGTCGCGTCGCGCGGCGATGCGGCGCACCACGACCACCGCACCGACGACGGCCGCGAGCACGGTGGACCAGCCGAGGTACCACGCCAGCCACGTGATGGTCTGCTCGTCGTACGTGCGCGTGCCGTCCAGCGGCAGCCCTTCGGCCTTCTGGAACTCGACGATGGCGGCCGCGGTCGGGCTGCCGGCGACGGCGCCGTGCGCGGTCATCCAGAGCGGACGGGAGACCAGCACGAGGAAGCCGACGACGACGAGCGCCTGTCCCGCCCGGCCCAGGGCCACCAGGTGCCCGGCCAGCAGCCCGCGCACCCGCTCCCGCAGCCGCGAGTCCAGCACCGCCGCGACGACGACCAGCAGCGCCGCGGTGCCGCCGAGCAGCAGCTTCAGCTGGTGGCCGAGGTCGTCCAGGTAGCTCGGCGACAGCATCCACAGGTCGAGGAGGCCGAGCGCCGCCACCACACCGACGGTGCCCAGCGCGACGGCGGCGTACCGGGCCAGGCGTGCCCGCTCGTCGGGCGTGCGCGCCGCGAGCACCACGCAGGCCAGACCGAGCGCCGCGCCGGCGACGACGAGCGCGCCGTCGATCCGCGCGGCGGCCGCCACCCCGACCATCGCCCCGGCGAGCGCGAAGGCACCCCGCGACGGCCGGTCGCGCACCCCGGCCAGCAGCGCGACGCCACCGAACGTCAGCGCCAGCACCAGCGGCTCGGTGTACGCCGAGCGCGTGAAGGCGAGCATCGGCAGGCACACTGCCACGCCGGCCGCCGCCAGCAGCGCCCACGAGGAGCCGACCAGCCGGCGTCCGACGGCGTAGACGGCCACGATCGCCACCGCTCCGACCAGGACGTTGGCCCACAGCACCGCCGGCGGTCCGCCCGCCCAGCCGACCGTCGCCAGCAGCGCGGGCACCGCGCTGTTGCCCTGCGAGAGCAGCGCGCCGCCGTGCACCGTGAAGCCGTCGGTCGCCGCGCTGGCGCCCGCCACCGCCCCCTGGAGCGCCGAGCCGACGGGGATCCGGGCCGACGGGTGCCCGGTGAGCCACCAGGCCTCGAGCGTGAGGAAGCCGGGGTCGCGCGCCACGACGACGTACTGGCCGGACGTGGCCACGCCCCACCAGCTCCACGCGCCGACGAGCGCCAGCAGGCCGGCGACCGGTCCGGGCCGGCTGCCCACCGGCGCCCCGGGCACCTGCCGCCACGTCAGCACCACCAGCAGCACCCAGGCGGGCAGCACCACGACCGGACGGAACTGACCCACCAGCGTGGCGCCCAGCGCGGGCAGCGTCAGGCAGCCGAGGACGACCGGCAGCCGGTCGGGCAGCTCGACGAGCAGCCGGGTGGGCCAGCGTCCCGGACCGGTCGGGCTCACGCCCACCGGGGGCGTCCCGGGCGCGGCAGCGACCAGGCCCACCACGTCGCCCACGCAACCATCGAATCGCCGTTCCCGCCCGCGGATATGACCGACGCCACCCGCGGGGGGTACCGTCCGCCCGGTCACGCGGTGGCCGGGCCCCCCACCCGGCCCGTAGCGTCGGGCGGACGTGACCTTACCGCGCCGACGAAGGAGATCCCTGTGAGCAGCAGCACCACGCGCCTGCCCCCGCTGACCTGGTGGGCGACCATGCGCTGGGCCGCGGTCGCACCGCTGCTGCCGTCACGGCGCCCGGCCACGGTCGTCGAGCTCGGCTGCGGCCTGGGGGCGTTCGGCGCCCGGCTGGCGCGGGCGTACGGCGACTACACCGGTGTCGAGCCGGACCCCGGTTCCGCCGCGGTCGCGCGCGCTCGTGTCGCACCCTGGTCGGGCCGTGTGGTGCCGGACGACGCCGCGCTGCCGGTGGCGGCGGCGGAGATGCTGTGCGCGTTCGAGGTGCTCGAGCACCTGCCCGACGATGCCGGCGAGCTGCGGCGCTGGTGCCGGCTGGCGGCGCCGGGCGCGCTCGTCGTGATCTCCGTCCCCGCCGAACCGGAACGGTACGGTCCGTGGGACGAGCGGGTGGGCCACTACCGGCGCTACACGCGCGAGGGCGTCGCCGCCCTGCTGCGGGCGGCGGGCCTGGAGCCGGTCACGGTCACCCACTACGGCTACCCGTTCGGGTACGCCCTGGAAGGCGCCCGCAACGCGGTCGCCCGGCGTGGCGCCTCCGACGTGCACGGCGTGCCGATGACGCGCCGCACCGAGAGCTCCGGGCGGCAGCGGCAGGCCAGCAACCCCACGATGGGCGTGCTGCGGGCCCAGGTGTCGGCGCCGTTCGTCGCCTGGCAGCGCGGGCACCCGGACCGCGGTCCGGGGATCGTCGCCAGCGGACGGGTCGCGGGCGCCTGACCGCTACGTCGGCGAGGCCGCCGACGGCGCCCGGCGGCGCATCAGGTAGCCGGTGCCGGCCATGACGACGTCCGCGGCCGTCTGCAGCACGCGGGTGAGCAGCACCAGCGCCACGGCGGAACCGGCCGGGAGCGCACCCGCCAGGAGCACGCCGAGGACCAGCTCGCGCGGACCGAGCCCCGCAGGCGCGACGACGACGAGGTAGCCGGCCACCCAGGCGATCGCGTAGGCGCCGACGACCGCGAGCAGCGACGGCCGCCCGAGGCCCAGACCCAGTCCCAGCAGCCACACCTCCAGGCCGACCACGCCCCAGCCGAGCAGCGCCCAGAGCGCGGCGGTCGCCGTCCCCCGGTGCGTCATCGGCTGCTCGAGCGGCTCGCGGCGCAGCAGCCGCATCGCCCACCCCAGCAACCGGTTGAGCACCGCGGGCGCGAGCAGCAGCAGCGCCGCGGGCAGCGCCAGCCACAGCCAGCCCCGGCCGGGCAGCGACCGGCCGGCCTGGACGAGCAACGGCACCGCCGCCACGAAGCCCGTGCCGATGCCCACGACCGTGGCGACCGCGATCGCGCTCACGGAACGGCGACGCGGGATGTCGCGGTCCATGCCGAGCTCGCTGACCGCCACCAGGTGCCACACGCCCCCCGGCACGTACTTGCCCAGCTGGCTGACGAAGAACATCTCGAAGGCGGCACGCACCGGCAGCCGCGACCCGAGGTCGGCCAGCACGGCGCGCCAGCTCGCCATGGTGCAGACCAGGTAGACGAGGTTGGCCAGCACGGCGAGCAGCACGTGGCCGAGCGGCAGGCCGTGCAGCGCGAGCAGGATGCTGTGCCGGTCCCGCACCAGGGCGTAGCCGGCGCCGGCGAGCGCCACGACGCCGAAGCCGGTGCGGACCCACCGGGACCGCAGCGCGCCGAGCATCCGCGTCACGCCTGCCTCACCGCTGACCTCCCTCGCCGCCTGCCGCCCCACCGGCGCGGGATCCGCCGCCTCGGGGTCATCATGAGGCCGGCGGTCCCATCATGGGGCAGGCCGGGCATCTCATGGGGCCGACGACGACAACCCCCGGCGCAGCCGCACGTCCAGGTCCGCCACCACGCGGGGCGCGGCGAACGCCTCGTCGGCCCGGCGGCGCGCCGCGGACCGCAGCGCAGCGAGCCGTTCGTCGTCGGCCGCGAGCGCGCGCAGCGCACCGGCCAGCGCGGCCGGGTCGCCGGCCGGGACGAGCACCGCGGCGTCCCGCAGCAGGCGGCGCTGCGGCGCCGTGTCGCTCGTGACGACGGCGCACCCCGCGGCCGCACCCTGGAACACCTTCGTCGGCACCACGGTGGACGCCTTGTCCGTGGTCCCGAAGATGCCGAGGCACACGTCGTGCGCCGCGACGAGCGCCGGCAGCTCGGCCGCCGCGACCCACGGCAGGCGCCGCACGCCCGGCACCCCCCGCAGCACGGCGTCGACGGCGGCGGCGTCCTGCCCGTCGCCGACGACCGTCGCGGTGACCGCGCCGCCCAGCGCCCGCAGCGCCTCGGCGATCGTCACGGTGCCCTGCAGCGGCGTGAACAGCCCGAAGAAGACCACCGAGAGCGGGCCGTCGCCCCGGGACCGGCGGGCCGCCCGTCCGGCCGCGAACCACCGTTCGTCGGCTCCCACCGGGACCACGACCGTGCGTGCGCGGACGTGCGACGGCAGCTCCGCGAGGCGCTCGTCGGTGTCGACGACGACGACGTCGGCCCGCCCGAGGGCGAACCGGTCGAGCGCCCGCAGCAACCTCTGCTTGGCACGGCCGCCGACGCCGCGATCGACCGCGGTGCCGGCGCCGGACACCAGGTAGTCGAGGACCACCGGCGCCGGCCGGGTCAGCAGCCGCACCAGCCCGACGTCGAGGTGACCGAGGTGACCGACGACCACCGCGTCCGGCGGTCCGGTGCGCACCCGCCGCCGGAGCCGTGGCACGAGCCGCCACCAGGCGCGCCCGACCGCCACGACCAGGCCCGGCAGCCCGGCGGCGTGCTGCAGCGCCCGCACCCGCCGGGCGGTGTCCACGCCCAGCGGCTCGACGACCTCGTCGACCCGCCAGCCGCGCGCGGCCATGCCCTCGAGCAGCACGCGGATGCGCGGGTGGGCGTCGGCGTCGTACGTCCCGGCCCCGAGCAGCGTCGGGCCGCGCGTCGGCCCGGGGGTGTCCGGCATCACCGGCGGTACTGGATTTCCTTGATCCGCTCCAGCTGCTCCTCGATGAGCGTGCGGTTGGTGCGCTGCAGGTCGGACAGCACGCCGAGCGCGAGCGAGAGCAGCGAGGCCACGGCCATGATCGCCCCGAAGATGAGCGACTGGACGTTCCCGGCGCTGCCGTCGCGCGCGATCCACAGCACGAGGAAGCGGACCATCGGGACGAGCGCCAGCGCCCCGAACACCGCCGCGAGCGTGGTGAAGACGACGTACGGCTTGAACATCACGTAGCTGCGGACGATGGCCGACCCCGACCGGGTCATGTGCTCGAAGACGTTGTGGAACAGCCGGGACGGACGCGTCGGGGCCTTGGTGTCCACCGGCACGCTCGCGATGCGCAGCCGCTTGTGCCCGGCCTGGATGATCGTCTCCATGGCGTAGCTGAAGTCGGTGACGATGTTCAGCCGCAGCAGCGACGCCCGCGAGTAGGCGCGGAATCCCGACGCGGCGTCCGGGAGGCGGGTGTCCGCCGCGCCGTTGACCACCGCGGTGCCGACGCGCTGCATGAGCTTGTGGAACGGCGAGAAGTGGTCGATCGTCGCGGTCTGCCGGTCGGCGATGACGATGTCGGCGGTGCCGGCGACGATGGGCGCCACGAGGTCGCCGATCCGCTCCTGCGGGTACTGGTCGTCGCCGTCGGTGTTCACGACGATGTCGGCGCCGTGCGCGAGCGCGTAGTCGACGCCGTCCCGGAAGGACCGGGCCAGCCCGGCGGTGCGGGTGTGGCGCACCACGTGCTGCACGCCGCATGCCAGCGCGACCTCGACGGTGCGGTCCGTGGAGCCGTCGTCGATGACGAGCACCTCGATCTCGTCGATCCCGTCGATCATCTCCGGGATCGCCTTGAGGACGGCCGGAAGCGTCTCCGCCTCGTTGAGGCACGGGATCTGGACAAAGAGCTTCATGCCCGCACTCTCACGCACGCGGAGAGTCATAGCACGCCGGCCTGCCCGGGACCTTGGCTGGGCCCCTACACTCTGCCTGATCTGAGCCGGGCACGGCCAGAGCATCCCCGGTGAGGAGTACCGCAGCAGATGGGCGCAGTCGCGTCGTCCCGCCGTTCGCGCGCGGTGCTCGGATGGGTGGCGCTGGGCATCGCTCTCGCTGCCCTGCAGGCGATCTGGTCGGTGACGATCCCGCCCATGGCCTCGCCCGACGAGCCGTCGCACGTGATCCACGCCGCCGCCGTGGTGCGCGGCCAGTGGAGCGGCGTGCTGGGCCCGGCCCCGACCACGCCGACCGGCGAAGGGCCGGCCACGACGGTCCACCTCCCGTCGGACTACGCGTCCGCGAGCACCCTGCCGGACTGCATCGCACACCTGAGCAACCAGCCGGCCTCGTGCCAGAAGCCGGTCCTGCCCCCGGACGGGACGGTGGCTGCCGTCGACACGTACGCCGGCCAGTACCCGCCCCTGTACTACCTGCTCGTCGGGTGGCCGTCCCTGTTCCTGCACGCCGTGCC
>JAJYTJ010000199.1 GCA_021793115.1 Actinomycetes bacterium
CGCGTCCGAGATCTGCTTCTCGGCGTGCTCGCGCGCCTCGCCGACCACCCGGTCGGCGTTGCGACGGGCGTTGGAGATGAGGTCACGGGCGTGCGCCTCGGCGTCGGCGCGGACCTTCTCCGCCTGTGCCAGGGCCTTGGCGACGCGCTCCTCGGCCTCGGCGGCGTGCGCCTCGGCATCCGCGACCAGCCGCTCGGTCTCGGCGCGCACCTGGGCGGTGCGCTCCTCGTCGGCCCGCTCGGCGGTGGCTCGCTTGGAGGCGATCGAGATCTCGGCCTCGGCCTGGCGCTGCTCGGCGTCCTGCACCAGCGCGTCGGCGCGCCCCTTGACCTCCGCGAGCTGGTCCGCGACCGAGCGGTGAGCCTCGGTGAGCTGCCGCTCCACCTCGAGCCGGGTGGTCTCGCGCAGCTCGGTGGTCTCGCGGGCGGCGGTGGCGCGCAGCTCGGTGACCTCGCGCTCGGTGGTCTCGCGCAGCTGCGTCGTCTCGCGCTCGGTGCTCTCGCGCAGCTGCGTGGTCTCCGTCGCGGTGCGCTCGCGCAGCTCGGTGGTCTCGCGCAGCGCCGCGGCGCGCAGCTCGGTGGCGTACTGCTCGGCCTCGCTGCGGACCTTGACCACCGCCTGCTCGGCCTCGGTGCGGGCGGCGGAGATCTCGTCGGCGGCCTGGGCGCGCTGCTCGCCGGTCTCCCGGTCGGCGGTGGCCCGGACGAAGGCGGAGTACTGGTCGGCCTCTGCCCGCAGGGCGGCCACCTCCGCGGCGACGCGCTGCTGGAGGGCGGCCGCCTCCCGCTCCGCGGTGGCGCGCACCTCGTCGGCGTACGCAGCGGCCTGGGCACGGACCGTGGCGACCTCGTCGGTGACGTGCTGGCGCAGCGTGGCGACCTCGTCGGCCGCCTCCTGGCGCACGCGGGCGGCGTAGCTCTCGGCGTCGGACACCTTCGCCGCCACCTCGGCCTCGGTGCGCTGGCGCAGCGTGGTGGTCTCGGCGTCCGCACTCTGGCGCAGGTCCTGGGCGTAGCGCTCGGCCTGCTCGCGCTGCGCCGCGGTCTCGCTCTCGGTGCGCTGGCGCAGCTCGCTCGCGGTGCGCTCGGTGAGCAGCCGCAGCTGCGTCGCCTCGTGCTCCGTGGTGGCGCGCAGCGTGCCGAGCTCGCGCTCGAGCGCGGTGCGCCGCTCGCTCTCCTCGGTGGCGATCGCGGACTGGATGCGCTGCGCCTCCCGCTCGGCGGAGCCGACCAGCTCCTCGGCCCGGCGCTGGGCGGCGACGAGGTGGCTCTCGGCCTCGGCGGCGGCGGTGGTCCGCACCTCGTCGGCCTCGCGCCGCGCGGTGGCCAACAGCTCGGCGACCTCGTTCTCGGCCCGGGCACGCAGCTGGCCGGCGGCCAGCTTGGCGCGCGCCAGGGCGTCCGCCGCCTGCGCGTTGGCCTGCGAGATCACCTCCGACGACTGCTCCTCGGCCGAGCGCAGCAGCTGTTCGATGCGCGACCCCAGGCCGGTGTACGTGGGGCGCTCCGCCTCGCGCAGCTGGCGGTGCGCCTCGGACAGCTCGCCGGCCGTCTGCAGCGCCTTGGCGTCGGCGGCCTCCACCTGATTGCGCGCCTCGGCGAGCCGGCGCTCCAGCTCGGCGAGCCGAGCATCGACCGCCGTGCGGTCGTAGCCGCGGAAGTTGACCACGGGGAAGGCGGGGGTGTCGTCGGCCACGGACGGATCCTCCAGAGCGCTGCAGTCGGCCCCGGCTCGCAAGGGCTGCATCTGCGCCGGAGTCCGCGCGCAAGGATACGCGGGGTCACGCGGCGAGTCGGTGCCGGATCACGCCGGGGACGGCTCACTGCCGCCCGCCGCCTATCCTGGGGTGTCCCCCCCGAGAGGAAGCGCGTGCGGAATCGACTGATCTATGCCGCCGTCGGCCTCGTCGGCGTGCTGCTGATCGGCCTCGCCGTCGCGTCGGCAACGGTGTGGCGCGCGGACCCGGTGCTGCGCGCGACGGCGCGCGCCGACCAGGCGATCGTCGTCACCGAGCCCGGGGTGCTCGAGATGGCGGGCGACCCCGTGACGGTCACCGCGACGGTGCCTGCCGGTGACCACGTGGTGCTCGCCGTGGGCCGCGACACCGACGTCCAGGGCTGGGTCGGCACCGATCCCCACCAGAGCGTGTCCGGGCTCGCGGGATGGCACAGCCTGGCACTGGCCGCGCCGGCCGTGACCCCGCTCCCCTCCGGCTCGGCCACACCCGCGGCGACCGCGCCGGCCACCGCCTCGGCGGCAGCCACCGCCCCTGCCAGCCCCCAGCCGTCGCCCACGACGAGCGCGGCGGCAGCGGCGGGACCGTCGGCGGGCAGCGCGTCACCGGTTCCGGACGCCGCGAGCTCCGACATGTGGGTCACGTCCGCGCAGGGCGCGGGGTCCGCATCCCTCACGTGGCAGGCGCAGCCGGGCCGCTGGAGCCTTCTCGTCGTCGGCTCGACCGCCTCCGGCGCGGGCGTGCCTCCCGCCCTCTCCTTCGCCTGGCCGCGCACGGTGACGACGCCGTACCTCGTGCCCGGCACGGTCGCGGGCGGGCTGCTGCTGCTCGTCGCCCTCTACCTGTTCTGGCGGGACCTGCGGCGCCGCCCCGACGCCGGCTGGACGGCCGTGGCGACCGGGGCGATCCCCCTGGTCACGGCGGGCTCGGAGTCCGGGATGACCCGGCGCCAGCTGCGCGAGATGGCAGAGCTGGCCCGGACCGGTCAGCTTCCTCTGGTCGGTTCGCCCGCTGGGGCCGCGCCCTCCGAAGCGGTGCCCACCGGCGTCGCCGCTGCGGTCGCCGAGCCCGCCGAGGCCGTCGCCGAGCCCGCCGCGGCCGTCGCGTCCGGCCAGCCGTCGCAGCCCACGGCCCAGGTGCCGGCCCATCCGGCGCCGTCCGACGAGACCGCGGTGCCCCCGGCCCACCGGGTGCCTCGTCCGGTGCCCGGGTCAGACGAGCCCTCGGCGCCGTCGGCCCACGGGGACGCCCGGTCCGCGACAGCGTCGGACGAGGCGACCGGCCCCGACGTGACTGCCGTCCCGGCTCCCGACCAGGCGGGGCGTCGGCTGGGCTGGCGCCGAGCGGCCGGCCCCGGCCCGGCCCCCACCTCGCCTGCTGGTCCGGCTCTGCCACCGACCCCGCAGCTCGCCGCGTGGACGCCGCGGGCTGCCGACGAGGCGGTCCGTCCCGGCTCTCGCCCGGCTGCGCCGGGCCGGCCGACCGGCGAACCGGACCGTCCCGCGCCTCACGCGGCTGCGCCGGGCCGGTCGCCTGACGAGCAGGCGCATGCCAGATCGGGTCCGGATGCTCCGCACCGGTCCGCTCACGAGCAGGCCCGACCCGGTTCGGGCCAGGCTGCTCCGGACCGGTCGCCCATGCCGGGCGGTCGCCGCGCGCGGCGCCAGGCCGCCGAGGCGGGGACCACGGGATCGATCGAGGTCGTCGCACCAGGCCCCGGTTCGGCCGAGCCGACCCCGTCGCAGCCGCCGACCGCTCCGGCGCGCAGCTCCGGCGCGGTCCCGGCACCCGGCGTGTCGGCGGATCCGGCCACCCGGTCCGGTCGCAGGGCCTTGCGGCCGGCCTGGATGCCGGCTTCCCCGGTCACGGCACCGGTCCCACCCGCGGTGCCCGGGGCGGCGCCCACCGCGACTGCGGCCGACGCCCGCCCGGTGCTACCGGCGGCCTCGCCCGGGTCCGCGGCGCCGCGGACCGGGCCCGCGCCCGCTGCCGGGTCACGGCCCACCCGCACCGGGTCCGGGGCACACCAGGCATCGGCGATGCCCGCCGGACCGCGCGTTCCGTCGGCCGCAGCCGCAGCCGCACCGCCGACCGGCGCGCCGGCCGCGACGCCCACGTCGAGCACTCACGGCGGCGGCACGCAGCCGGCATGGCTGAGTCGGGTCGCCGCCCGCTGGGAGCAGGAGGACGCCGCCGCGGAGGCCGGGGAGACGGCGGGCCCGCGGCCGTCGTCGCCCGCGCTCGACTCACCACGACCCGCCACCGCTGCTCAGGGGGAGCCACCGGCTCCCGCGGACACCCAGCCGGGGGAGCCGTCGCGTGCCGACGCCTGGCGCCGCGCCTGGGGACTGCCGCCGCTCGAGAACCCTGAGGAGGACCGATGAAGCGTCTCGCACGTACGCTCGTCGCTCTCGTGGTGGTGCTCGCCCCGCTCTCCGCGTGCGCGACGCCGCTGCCCGCGCCGAGCCCGCCGCCGCCGGCGGCCGTCGCGCCCCCGGCGCTGCTGCCGACGCAGTCGACCGCGGTGCTCGTGAACATCGGCTCCGTGCTCGCGACCGCCGACAAGGCGCTCGACACCTCGAAGCTCGCGCCCCGCGTCATCGGTCCGGCGCTGGCCATGCGGTCCGCCGAGTACCTCCGCGCGGAGGCGACGAACGGCGACCGCGCGCCCACCGCGCTGCCCACCAAGGCCCAGGTCCAGATCGTGCCGCAGACGAGGACGTGGCCACGTGTCGAGCTCGTCGTCACCGTGCAGCCCGACAACCTGCAGGCTCCCCGGGTCCTCGTGCTCGAGCAGGCGACACCGCGTGCCCCGTACGCGCTGTGGGGCTGGGCCCGGATGTTCCCCAACGCCTCGACGCCTCCCGTGGCGGAGGCCGCGAAGGGCAGTCCCGTGCTGCCCGTCTCCGACTCGTCCCTGGTCGTCTCGCCCGACAAGCTGCTGGCGGCCTACGGCGACGTCCTGACGAACGGCACGGCCTCGTCGTCCGCGGCACAGTTCGCGCCCGACCAGTTCCGCGACCAGGTCGTCCAGAACCGCCAGACCGTGGCATCGAACGTGCAGGGGATCGGTCAGGTCGCGGAGACCTACACGCCGAACGGTCCGCCGCTCGCGGTGATCGGCGACGCCGAGGGCGGAGCGCTCGTCGTGGGCAGCATGTCGACGGTCTCCACGGTGTCGGTCACGCTCGCGGGCGCGAAGCTCTCGCTGTCCCCGTTCGAGTCGGCGGCCGCCGGCGCCTCGGAGGCCGGAAAGTCCCTCACCCGTACGTACACGGACGTGCTCGTCTTCCACGTCCCCGCCGCTGGCTCGGGCAAGCAGGTGCAGCTCATTGCCGCCGAGTCCGTGCTGACCGCCGTCGCGGCACAATGACCGTCGGCCACCGCCTGATCTCCGGGAGCTCGTGATGTCGCAACCTTCGCAGTCCCGTCCGCGTCTGGACGTGCGCGGCGCGGTGGACCTGTCCGCCCTGAACCGGCCGGCCACACCAGCACCGGGGACGCCGGGAGGCCTGCCGAAGCCCGGGCCGTACGCGGCGGACGTCGACGAGGCGTCGTTCGCCGACGTCGTGCGGCGCTCGACCCAGTACCCGGTGGTCGTCGTGCTGTGGGCCACCTGGAGCGAGGTGAGCATCGGCGTCGTCGCGCAGCTGGCCGCGATGGCGGACGAGGACCGTGGCAGCTGGCTGCTGGCGCGGGTCGACTCGGAGGCGAACCCGCAGATCGCGCAGGCGTTCGGGACGCAGTCGGTGCCCGCCGTGGTGGCCGTGCTCGCCGGACAACCGGTACCGCTCTTCCAGGGATCGCCCGCGCCCGCCCAGGTGCGCGAGGTGCTCGACCAGGTGCTGGCGGCGGCCCAGGCGAACGGCCTGACCGCGCGTGTGCCGGCGGGGGAGGTGCCCGACGAGCCGGAGGAGCCCGAGGAGCCGCCGCTGCCGCCGCTGCACCAGACCGCCTACGACGCCCTGGTCCGAGGCGACGTGCCGGCCGCTCGTGCCTCGTACGAGCAGGCGCTGCGGGAGAACCCCCGTGATGCCATGGCGCGCGCGGGTCTGGCGCAGGTCGGGCTGCTGGAGCGCACCGCCGCTGCCGACGAGCCGGCGGTGCGAGCCGCCGCAGCGGCCTCACCCTCCGACGTCGAGGCACAGCTGGCCGTCGCCGACCTCGATCTCATGGCCGGGCACGTCGATGACGCTTTCGGCCGGCTCATCGAGCTGGTGCGGGTGACGCGGGGCGACGACCGCGAGCGCATCCGGCTGCGGTTGGTGGACCTCTTCGAGGTCGTCGGTGGTGAGGACGCCCGCGTGGTGACGGCGCGCCGCGCCCTGGCAAACGCGCTCTACTGAGCGGCCGGCGGCCGGCGCGCCGCAGCGGATTTGACCCTCGGGCATCCGTTGGCTAAGTTAGACCAGTTGCCTCCGGACGGGCCCTTGAGGGCCAGACGGTGTGCGTCTGTTTCTTGAGAACTCAACAGTGTGTCTTGATGTTGTCGATGCCATTGCCCACGGTTGTGGGTGTTGGTGTTGATGGTCGTGGTGGTTTCCGCCTCCGTGGGGATCATCATGGTTGG
>JAJYTJ010000200.1 GCA_021793115.1 Actinomycetes bacterium
TCCGATCTCCGCAGTACCTCTGGGTGAAAGCGCGCCCGAGCCCACGGTCGCGCAGCGCATCGTCGAGCCGTACGGGGTTCTCATGCAGGCGACGGTCGTCGGCCCCAGATTCTGTCGGAGGTGGTGGGTACGGTGCCGGGGTGACGAAGATGGTCGTGGGCGATGGCGGAGGGGGGCTCCTCGAGCCGGCCGAGCGTGAGCACCTGTTGGCATTCCACTACCTGGCTGCCGACGAGGTCGGCCAGTACGTCACGATCATGCGGACCCTGGCTGACGACGTCGGCGGTCTGCTCAGCGACTGGTCCGCCCCGGAGCTGGTCGAAGCGCTGGCCGAGCGGGCCGGGCTGGTCGTGGACGTGGACACCGTGGAGGCCCGGCTCCGCTACCTGCTTGAGCGCGGCAATCTCGCCCGCTCGCCACGTGAGTCCGAGGCACGGACGATCCGTGAATACCTGCAGGTGCGCGCGCGCTACCAGGTGACACCCGCGGGCGAACGGGTCCACCGGCTGGTGTCCGAGATCCTGGGCGACCCCGCCGGTGCGCAGGAGATCTCCAGCGAGCTGCTCCCGCCCCTGGTCGCCGGATTGGAGGGTCTGTCGGGGCTGGCGCCGGACCGTATCGTCGACGCTCCCTCCGCGGAGCTGGCGGAGCGTATCGCGACCGTGTTCGCGCAGTTCGACCGCCTGGTGGAATCGACCCGCCGGTTCTACGCGCACCTGGCCGAGCTCTTGCAGCGTGTCGACGTCGATCGGGAGATGTTCCTGGCCTACAAGAGCGCGCTGTTGACGTACCTGCAGTCCTTCGTCAACGACGTGCGGCGACACGCTCCGCGGGCTGCCGAGCTGCTCGATCAGCTGCGCCCCCATCTGCTCGAGCTCTGTGCGCGTGCCTCGACCGGTCGCGGGATCGCGACCGCCGGAGTGCGCCGAAGCCGAGGTCTGGATCCCGCGGACTGGGACGGGCTGAGCCGATGGTTTGCGGGCGGGGCCGGCCGCAGGGCTGATGCCGATCGGGTGGCGGACCTGGCGGTGACGGCAATCCGCGCGTTGGTGGCGACGATCAACCGCCTCGCCCTACCGTCGGGCGGGCAGGAGTCCCGGTACGCCGACCTGCTGCACCTGGCAGGCTGGTTCGCCGACTCTGACGACGCTTCTGCCCACGCCTTGTGGGCCACGGCCTTCGGGCTCTATCCGGCCCGGCACCTGGGCTTTGCGGCCGACCCGGCTTCGGCCATCCCGCCGACGGCGTCCTTCTGGTCTGCACCGTCGGCCCAGGTGCCGGTCTCGCTGCGCGAACGCGGCGACCGCTCCACCCCGGGGCGCTCCGGTCGCCGCCGTGACTTCTCGGAGGCGAAGGGGCGTCGCCTCGCCGAGCGATCGCAGGCGGAGAAGCGTCGGCGGGACGCGGCAGCGGAGCTGGTCGACGAGCCCGGTGACCTCGGTCACCTGTCCCTCTCAGACGCAGCGCGCGCCGTGCTCCTGGAGCTGCATGCCCGCGCGATCTCCGATCCCCGGTTCGTGTCGTCGGGCGCGTCGATCGCCCGTGACACCGGGCTTGGCATCGACGTGTCCGTCACCCGTGCTCCCGGTCGCTCGACCATCATCGCGGGGCGCTCAGGGCGGCTCGTCCTCCACGACCTGGTGCTCCGCGTCGTGGCTCTCACGGACGCCGAGAACGCCGCCGACGACCCGGGCCTTCTCGCGGAGGTCACCGCATGACCGATCCCACCGCGCCTCGGCCGCGCCTGCTGCGCGAACGGCCGCTGCCGGTCGTCGAGGACGCCCAGCTCGACGCCGAGCTGCGCCAGGCACGCCGCACTCTCGTGCGCAGCCCCTGGTTGGCCCGCGAGACCAGCCCCGACGACTTCCGCCTGGTCCGCCGCCATCGAGATGCCCTCGCCTCGTGGTTCAGCGAGGCGCTCGGCTACCACCTCGAGGTCGAGTCCGACACGGCCCGCCTGCGCAAGGCCGCCCTCGGCCACGATGCCAGCCGGCCGCTGCTGCGCGGCAAGTCCCATCGTCCGTTCACCCCGCGCGGCTACTCGGTGCTTCTGTGCACGCTGGCTGCGCTGTCCCGCGCCCGCAGCCAGCTGCTGTTGGACGACCTCGCCCGTGACGTGCGGGCCGCCGCAGCCGACGCGCGCGTGGACCTCGACCTGGAGGCGGTGGCCGACCGGCGGCTCCTGCACGCGGCGCTGCGCCAGCTGATCGACATGGGGGTGCTTGTCGAGCGGGACGGGACGGTGGACGGGTGGGACCTGGACCAGCGGATCCAGGCGCTGCTCGACGTGCGCCGCGACCGCCTGGCGCTGCTGCTCGACATCCGGCTGGGCCAGGCGACCACGACCCGCGAGCTCCTGGACACCGAGGCGCTCCCGTCCGCTGCCGGCGGGGCACGACTGGTCGCTCGTCGCCAGCTGGTGGAGTCGCCGATCCTGGACGTGACCACGCTCGACGAGGGGCAGGCGCAGTGGTGGCGGCGCAGCCGCGGCCGTGAGGCGGAACAGCTCGGCGACTGGCTCGGGCTCGATGTGGAGCTTCGCGCCGAGGGTGCGGTCGCCGTCGACCCCGCTGGCGAGCTGACCGATCGTGACTTCCCCGGGCCGGGCACCGTGCGGCATGCCGCCCTGCTGGTCCTCGGCCGGATGGTCGACCGCTGCCGGCCGGGTGCGTTGGCTGCGCAGACGGCACAGCGGGCTTGGCGCCCAGTCACGCACACCGACCTGCAGGCTGACGTGGCCGACGTCGTCGCCCAGTACGGGGGAGCGTTCGCGAAGGAGTACCGCGACGACGTCGACGCACTGGCCACCGAGGTGATCGCCGTGCTGACAGCCTTCGGGCTGCTGCGCCCGAGCGAGCTGGGGCAGGCGTGGGAGCTGCACGCGTCGGCCGCCCGGTATGCACCTCATGCCGTCGAGGTGACCGCACCGACGCTGTTCGACCCACCCACCAGGTCCGACGACGGAGGACAGGGATGAGCCGCACCGAGGAGCGTGCCACCGAGCGTTTCCGGCTCAACCGCGCCGGTGTGCTCAACGTCTGGCAGTACGACGAGCAGGTCTTCGACTTCGGCGGCGGCCGGTTGCTCCTGCGTGGCGCCAACGGGGCGGGGAAGTCCAAGACGCTGGAGCTGCTGCTGCCGTTCTGCCTTGACGGGGACCGGCAGCGCATGAACGCCAGCGGTCGCGCGCAGACGGCACTGACGTGGTTGATGTTCGACGGCGTCGATGACAAGGTGCGGACCGGCTACGTGTGGGTCGAGTTCTCCCGTACCGGAGAGAGCGGTGAGCCGGAGTTCATCACCTGCGGCGTCGGCCTGCGAGCCGCTCGAGGATCCGGCTCGGTCACGTCGTGGATGTTCTGCACTCCTCAACGGATCGGCGCCGAGCTGGCCATCGAGGATGCCGATGGACCTGTCGGCAGATCGGCCCTGTCGACCGCGGTGTCACCCGACGGAAGGGTGTTCGAGGTCGCCCGGGACTACCGCGCCCACGTCGGGCAGCTGCTCTTCGGCCTGGACCCGGGCCGGTACGACGACCTGCTGCGCCTGCTGTACTGGCTGCGCCAGCCACAGATCGGCGAGGAGATCGACCCCAAGCGCATCGCCGAACAGCTGGTCCAGTCGCTGCCCGAGCTGGACCCCGGGGAGCTGTCGAAGGCGGGATCCACCCTCGACGAGCTGGCCGACTTCGGCGAGAAGCTTCGTCGCACCCAGGCCGCTCAGTCAGCGGTCGCCTCCGCGCTCGAGGTCTACGCCCGCTACGCCCAGGGCGTTCTCCGTGAGCGGGCCGCGACCCTCGTCGAGGCCGACGAGGGTCGACGACGGCTCGAACGAGCAGCCCGCCAGCTCGACCACGAGCGCACGCAGCTGCTGGCGGTCCTCACGCAGCTCGAGGACGACGTGCGAGAGGCGGGGACCATCGCGCGTGCGACCCGGGCTGAGCTGGACGCGCTTGCGGTGTCACCCGAGGAAGCCAGGCTCGACGATGCCCGAGCGCGGGCCGAGGCCGGTGAGTCCGCGGTGGCCCGGCAGGAGGTGGCGACCCACCGCGCGGAGCGCGCGCTCGATGACGCCGAGCAGGCGCGGTCGGCGGCCCGGGCGCACGCCATGGACATGGCCCGCCGCCTGGATTCCGACGTCGACGCGATCGCCGCCCTTGCGGCCGGGACGACGGTGGCCCTGCCGTCGGGGTTCGCGGGCACCGGCAGCGGAGCATCGCTGGTCGAGCAGCCCGACCCTGGTGATGTCGTCCGTGCGCAGCGCTGGGTCGACGCCCACGGCGCCGCCCTGGACCTGCTGTCCCGTTCCGTCGCGGTGGCCACGTCGGCGGCCGCCGAGGTCCGTCACGGTGCCGTGGAGCACACGCGGCTGGGTGCGGCCGCCGATGTGGCTGCCCACCGGGCCGACGACGCCTCTGCCCGCGCCGACGACCTGCGAGCCACCGTCGGTGAGCGCCGCGAGACTGCCGCCACGATCGCGGGTGGGTGGCGCGACGCCGTGACCCAGTGGGCCGAGTCACCCCACGGCCTCGCCCTCGCCTCGGTCGTCGCCGTGCGTGACCTCGACGTCGACCAGCTGCTCGACGACTGGTGGGGCGACGACCTGCCCGCGCGCGTCACCGCGGAGTCGTCCGACGCGGTGGCGGCCCTACGGCAGGCCGAGCGTGACCACCACGTCGAACGGGTCGCTGCCGCCCGCACGGCGGCTGACACGAGGGCGGCACTGGCAGCCGCCCAAGCCGAGCCTGATCCCGCGCCACCCGCGCCCGCACTGCCGCGTGCCCGGGAGCGGGGCCCGGCACCTGCCGGGGCACCGCTGTGGCGGTCGGTGGACTTCGCCGAGGACGTCGACGGCGTGACCCGCGCCGCCATCGAGGCAGCACTTCAGCAGTCGGGCCTCCTTGACGCGTGGGTTGACGCCGACGGTGCGCTGCGCGACGCTCGGGTGCTCGATGTGCTGGCCCACGCGACCGCTCCCGTGGGCGGTCCTACCCTCGGCACGGTGCTGCGGCCCGCGGACGGAGCCCGTCGAGTGGTCGGACTGCTCGACTCGATCGCCCTGCTGGACGACGCGCACCGTGCCCCCGAGGGCGTGGCGGCCATCGGGCGGGACGGCTCGTTCCGGCTGGGGCCGTTGGAGGGTCGGGCCGGCAAGCCCGTCGCGCAGTACGTGGGCGCCGTCGCCCGCGCAGCCGAACGGGCGCGACGAATCGGAGAGCTGACCGCGCGCCTGTCCGAGCAGGAGGACACGGCAGCGCGCCTGGCCGACCTGGAGACGGCAGCCAGGCGCGCCGTCGCCGATCTCGAGGGGTGGGTCCGCTCCGTCCCGCCCGTCCGCGACCTGGTCCGGGCCCGCGACCGGTGGGAGGACGCTCGACGGGCCCTGGTCGCCGGTGAGGCGCAGGCGCGTGCGGCCGAGGAGGCGGCCGCGGCGGCCAGGTCACGAGCGGCCGAGTCCCTGGAGCGGCTGCGCGCCCTCGCTGCGCAGCACCGCATGCCCACGACCGTCGACGCGCTGGACCTGCTCCGGGAGGGCCTCCGCGATCTCGACGGCCAGCTGCGTCGGCACCGGGATGCGGTCGGCGCGCTCGTTGCCCGGGTGCGCGACAGCGTCGACGCGGCATCGCGCCGGACCGAGGCCGACGCAGCCGCGGATGAGGCCCGAGGACTGCTCCAGCAGGTCCAGGACGAGGCCGCCGCGCAGCGGCAGGCGTACCGCTCGTTGGCACTCGCGCTGTCCGAGACGCTCGGTGAGCTGACGACCCGACGCGACCGTGTTCGCACGGCGAACGAAGCCGCCGAGGCGCGCAAGACGGAGCTGGGGCCAAGGATCAACGTGGCTCGGGAGCAGGCCGCCGTGCTGGCGGAGCGGCACCAGCAGGCCCAGGAGCAGGCAGCCGATCAGCGACGTTCCCAGGCGGCGGCCGCCGTGCAGATGAGCCAGCTGCGACACGTTCCCGGGCTCCTGCCGGCCGCGCTCGGACCCGTCGACGACACGGTCGACCGGGTGCTGGCCGCCACGGACCCGGATCCGGACCGGTCGCCGGTGCGCCCGGACCTGACGGCAGTGGCCGCCCGGTGGTCTGCGCTGCCCACCGGGCACGCGATCCCCGACACCAACGCCCTCCTGCGCCTGCACGGCGAGCTGGCCTCCGGAGCCGCGGCCTCGCACGAGCCGGTGCTGACAACCATCAAAGG
>JAJYTJ010000201.1 GCA_021793115.1 Actinomycetes bacterium
CCTGGCGCACCTGCTGGTGGACACCCGCCTGGAGCTCGTGGGCGTCTTCGTCGCCGCGCTGTCCGGCGGCCTGGCCGCCGTCCGCAAGAAGTTCGACCTGTTCGGGGTCCTCGTGCTGGCCTGGGCCACCGGGCTGGGTGGCGGCATGCTGCGTGACGTGCTCATCGGTGCGACGCCGCCGGTGGGGATCGCGGACTGGAGCTACATCGCCACCGCGCTGCTGGCGGGGCTGGCCGTGGTCCTGTTCCACCCGCGCGTCGCGCGCAACCGGCGAGCGGTCGTGGTGCTCGACGCATGCGCGCTCGGCGTCTTCGTCCTGCTCGGCACCATGAAGGCGCTCGGGACGGGAGCAGGGCTCACCGCGTCGGTGGTGGTCGGGCTGCTCACCGGCATCGGCGGCGGCATCCTGCGGGACATCCTGGTCAGCGAGGTGCCGCTCGTCCTGGCCGACCGCCGGCTGTACGCCATCCCGGCGCTGGTCGGGGCGGCGCTGACGGCGGCGCTGTGGCACCTGGGATGGCTGAACGGTGCGACCCAGTGGGCGGTGGTGCTGCTGGTCATCGGGTTCCGGCTGCTGTCGCTGCGGCTGGGCTGGGTGGTGCCGGACGCGGCCTCGGCCCGCGCCTGGCGGCGGGCGCACGACGACGGCGTGGCGCGCGACGTCGGGGGTACCGGTGTGCCGGGCGAGGGCGACCCGGGACCGGGCGGTCCTGGCTCGTCGGACGCCGGCTAGCCTCACCGCGCGCCGGCCGGGGCGCGGCGCTACCGTGGCCGGGCGGCCGGTCGGCGACACGACGTGTCCCGGTCGCAGGTGCGGCGCCGCGGCGCCGCGGGTGAGTGGGTCCGGCATGGGCCCGTCCCCCTGGCCGAGAGGAAACGTCATGTACCTCGGACTCGGCATCTTCCTGCTCGTGGTCGGCGCGGTGCTGGCCTTCGCGACGTCGTTCCACGTCAGTGGCGTCGACCTCAGCCTGGTGGGCTGGATCCTCATGGCCGGCGGTGCCCTGGCGATCATCCTGTCGTTCGCGCTGCCGCGACGCCGCGCGTTCGCGTCCCGCCAGGTGGTCCAGCGCGACCCGGTGACCGGGGCGGAGGTCCGCGAGGCGCGCATCGACCCGCAGTAGCCCGCCTCGGAGGGACAGCGGTGCCGGGTCAGGTCTCCTCGAGCGCACCGAACGCATGACCGCGGCCGGCCCCCGGATCCCTGGCTGAAGCCGGGGGTCCGGGGGACCATGGTCCTATGCGCGCGATGTGGAAGGGGTCCGTCGCCTTCGGGCTCGTCAACGTGCCGGTCAAGCTCTACAGCGCGACCGAGGACCACGACGTGCCGCTGCACCAGGTGCACGACGCGGACGGCGGCCGGATCCGGTACCAGCGGGTGTGCGAGCTCGACGGCGAGACCGTGCCGTACGAGCACATCGAGCGGGCGTACGACGACGGCGAGCGCACCGTGGTGCTCTCCCAGGAGGACCTGGCGGCGCTGCCGGCCGAGCGCGACCGTGAGATCGAGGTCGTCGAGTTCGTGCCGAGCGACCAGATCGACCCGATCACGCTCGACCGCACCTACTACCTCGAGCCGGACTCGACCTCGACGAAGGCCTACGTGCTGCTGCGGCAGACCCTGCAGGCCACGGACCGCACCGCGATCGTGACGTTCGCGCTGCGGCAGCGGACGAGCCTGGCTGCGCTGCGGGTGCGCGGCGACGTGCTGGTGCTGCAGACCCTGCTATGGGCCGACGAGGTCCGCGCGGCCGACTTCCCGTCGCTGTCGGAGAAGGTGTCGGTCACCGACCGCGAGCTGGCGATGAGCAAGCAGCTCGTCGACAGCTTCGCGGCCGACTTTGCGCCCGAGCAGTACACCGACGAGTACCAGGTCCAGCTGCGCCGGCTCGTCGCGGCCAAGCTCGAGCGCGGCGAAGCCGTGGACACCGCGGCCACGTTCGGCCCGTCTCCCGAGCCGGCCGGCGGTGCCGACGTCATCGACCTCATGGACGCGCTGCGCAAGAGCGTCGCGGCCGCCAAGGCCAAGCGCGGCGGCGACGACGACCAGGCCCCGGCCCGGAGCCGCTCCCGGAGGAAGACCGGCTGACCGGTCAGATCTCGACCGTCACCTCGTCGGGCCGCTTGTCCTCGCGCCAGCCCCGCCACGACGGCGCCCGCAAGCGGGCCGTCGGGTCCAGGCGGGGGTCCGCCGTCCACTCGGCGGCCTCGACCTCGCCCACCAGTGCCGGCCGGACCCAGCGGGCGCCCCGGGCGTCCGGGCGGGGCACGCCCTGCAGCGCAGGCGCCTGCTGCGCGAGGCCGGTCAGGCGCTGCGCGACGGCCCGCCGGTCGGTGTCGCGGAAGCCGGTGCCCACCTTGCCGGCGTAGCGCAGCATGCCGTCCGGGCCGGGCACCGCCAGCAGCAGCGCACCTGCGAAGCGCTCGTCGCTGCGGGCCTCACCGGCGTGCAGCGGCCGCCAGCCCACCACCACGACCTCCTGCGTGCGGGTGCGCTTCAGCTTGAGCCACTGCCGGGAGCGGGTTCCGGCGCCGTAGCGGGAGTCCCGCCGCTTGGCCATGACGCCCTCGAGGCGCAGGTGCGCCGACGTGGCGACGGCGGCGTCGAGGTCGCCGTCGAACGCGGGCGGCACGTGGATCGGCCCCGCCGCTTCCAGGACCGCGGGCAGCGCGGCGCGGCGGTCGTCGTACGGCAGCCCCAGGAAGGAGCGCGTCCCGGCCTGCAGCACATCGAACACCATGAGCGCGGCGGCCCGGGTGTGGCGCTGCAGGCTGCGGAAGTCCGGGCGGCCGTTCGCGTCGAGCGCGATGAGCTCGCCGTCGAGCACCACCGGCAGCGTGCCGCGCACCTGGTCGGCGAGCACCCGCAGCTCCGGGTAGGTCGTGGTGAGGTCCTGTCCGGAGCGCGACAGCAGCCGCAGCCGGGGCGCACCGGCCGGACCCCGGTCCACCACCGCGAGCGCGCGGTAGCCGTCCCACTTCATCTCGAAGGCCCAGTGCGGCTCGCGCGAGGCGCCGTCCGCGGCGAGGTCACGCCGTTCGGCGGCGGTGGCCGACGAGGCCAGCATCGGTCGAAGTGGGACGACGATCTGGGCCGCGTCGGGCGGGGCTTCGTCGACACCGGGCTGGTCCTGGGTGCGGTGGATGAGCCAGGAGCTCTCGTCGTCGCCCTTCCCGGTGCGGATGAGCGCGAGCCGACGCGACCCGCGGCGGCCGCTGTGGAGCGTGACGATGACCTCCTCGCCCTCGCGCCACTTCTCCTGCTCGTACGTGCCGCGGTCCCAGATCGACACGGTGCCGGCGCCGTACTCGCCCGCGGGGATCTCGCCCTCGAAGTCGCCGTAGGCCAGGGGGTGGTCCTCGGTCGGCACGGCGAGGTGGTTCTGCCGCGGGCTGGTGGGCTCGCCCTTCGGTAGGGCCCACGAGACGAGCACCCCCTCGTGCTCGAGCCGGAAGTCGACGTGCCGGCGGCGCGCGTGGTGCTCCTGGATGACGAACCGCGGCGGCGCTCCGGGTGGGCGCGGGTCGCCGCTGCCGAACGGCTCGGGCGTCTTGGCCGGGTCCCGCTTGGCGTGGTACGCCTCGAGCCGGGCCAGGTGCTCGGGCGTCGGCTCGAGCTGGGCCACGTGGGCGCCGAGGAGGGGCGCCAGCAGGTCCCCGTCGTGGGCGACGCGGTCGAGGACCTCGTCGTACGTCAGGTGCCGCAGCCCCGGGTCCTCCAGCTCCTGCCACGTGCGGGGCGCCGCGACCGTCGGGTACACCCGGCCGCGCAGCGAGTAGGGCGCGATCGTCGTCTTGCTGCCGTTGTTCTGCGACCAGTCGACGAGCACCTTGCCCGTGCGGATGGCCTTCTTCATGTCGCTCACGACGAGGTCCGGGTGCTCCGCCTCGAGGTGGCGCGCCAGCTCGTGGGCCACCGCGGCGACCTGGTCGGCGTCCTGCCGGCCGTCGAGCGCCGCGTAGAGGTGGATGCCCTGGGAACCGCTCGTCACGGGCAGCGGGTCCAGGCCCATGCCGCGCAGGATGTCTCGCGCGAGGCGCGCCACGTGCGCGCACTCCGGCAGGCCGGCGCCCTCGCCGGGGTCGAGGTCGAGCACGAGCCGGTCGGGTGCGAGGTGGGCGCCGGCGTGCCCCACCTGCCACTGCGGCACGTGGATCTCCAGCGTCGCCGTCTGGCCGAGCCAGGTGAGCGTGGCGAGGTCGTCGACCAGCACGTAGTCGTCGGTCGAGCTGGTGTGCCGGATGCGGTGCGTCCGCACCCAGGAGGGCGTCGAGGCGTCCGCGTTCTTCTGGAAGAACACCGGTCCCTCGACACCGTCGGGCCAGCGCTTGCGCGTCGCGACGCGCTGACGCACGTGCGGCAGCAGCACCGGAGCGATCCGGGCGAGGTAGTCGATCACCTCGCCCTTGGTGGTGCCGGTCTGCGGGTAGAGCACCTTGTCAAGGTGGCTCAGCCGGAGGCGGTGACCTTCGACGGTCACGGTGTGCGACGTCTCGGTGCTCACGGGCTCCTCCTCACGTCCGGCGGCCAGCCCTACCAGGCTCACCCCGCGGTACGCGCCGCGCATCCGCGCCGTGCCTGACGAGAGCCGCCCCGGGTGCCGCCGGGACGAGCGGTCCGCGGCTCATCGAGCAGGTGACGAGGGGGATGCGCGTCCTCGGCCCGGACGGCGCCGAGATCGGCACCGTCAAGGACGTCGACGTCGGGCACCCGGACGCGGTGACGGTCTGCGAGCCGGGCCGAGCGGCGAGACGTCGAGCTCGCGCAGCAGGTGGAGGAACGCGCGGGCGAACGGGTGCCGGGCCGTCTCCTCCCGCAACCGGTTCCAGTCCACCTGCTCGCGCAGCGCCCGCGCGATGCCCAGCAGCCGGGTGAAGTCGCAGTCGTGCTCGCCGAGCACGCGCATCTTGGCCGACAGGATGTCGGTCGCCGACAGCACCGGCATCCGCACCGCCAGCACCTCGAGCACGTCGCTGCCGGCCAGCATCTCGTCGGTGACGGGCTCGCCGACCATCCGGAACAGCACGTCGACGAGCGCGCCCCGGTAGTACGCCTTGAACAGCCAGTTCTCGGGCGGGTCCGACAGCTCGAGGCCGGCGCCGGCGATGGCCTCCCGCGCGCGTGGCACGTCCGCCTCGCGCACCGCGAAGTCGGCGTCGTGGCTCGGCTCGGGCGCACCCCGGGCCCACGCGGCGTAGCCGCCGACCAGCGCGAACGGGATGCCCGCGTCCTCGAGCGCGACGGCGACCAGCCGCAGCCCGTCCTGGAGGGCCGCGCGATCGTCCATCCGTCGTTCCTACCCGACGCCGAGCGTGCCGGCACCTCGGCGGGCAAGATCGACGGGGTGCGGCTGGCGACGTTCAACATCCTCCACGGGCGTTCCCTGGTGGACGGCCGCGTCGACGTGGCGAGGTTCGCGGACGCGGTGCGGCGCATCGACGCGGACGTGCTGGCGCTGCAGGAGGTGGACCGCGACCAGCCGCGCTCGTTGCAGGCCGACCTGACGATGGTGGCGGCGCGCGCCGCGGGCGCCGTGGCGCACCGGTTCGTGGCGACCCTGCACGGCGAGCCAGGCACGTGGACGGCGGCGTCCGGCATCGAGCAGCCAGACATCGCGGCGTACGGCATCGCCCTGGTGTCCCGGTTCCCGGTGCGTGCCTGGCACGTCACCACGCTGCCGGCCCTCGCCCGCACGGTCCCCGTGCTGCACCCGGGCCGTCACTGGCCGCAGCTGACGCACGACGAGCCGCGCGCCGCCGTCTGCGCCGAGCTCGACACCCCGCAGGGGCCGCTCACCGTGGTGGCCACGCACCTGAGCTTCATCCCGTGGTGGAACGCCCTGCAGCTCACGCGGCTGGTGCGGGCCTGCCGGCCGCTGCCGCGGCCCGTGGTGCTGCTCGGCGACCTCAACCTGCCGCCAGCCATGGTGGCGCGGGCCTCGGGCTGGCGGGCGCTGGCGCGCGCCACCACGTTCCCCGCCCACGCGCCCAGCCGTCAGCTGGACCACGTGCTGGCCGACGGCGACGTCGTGGCGCTGGACGAGGCGGTCGCGCTCGACGCCGGGGTGTCGGACCACCGGGCGCTGGCCGTCGACGTGGCGATCGGCGCCCGTGCGACGGCCGGCCGGTGACGCGCCCGGCGGCCCACGG
>JAJYTJ010000026.1 GCA_021793115.1 Actinomycetes bacterium
AGGATGATGTCGCGGTCCGGGTCGGTGCTCTCCAGCACCAGCAGCTGGGCCATGACGTCGTCCGCCGAGGCGTCGTCCACCTGCACGCCGAGGAAGATGATCCGGTCCTCGAAGAGCTTGGTGTACGGGTCCTGGCGCTTGAAGCCGTAGGCCGTGCGCTCCTCGAACTGGGGCAGCACGTACCGGCCCTGGGGCGATGCGGCGAGACCGCCGAAGCCACCGGCCCCGGCCATCCGCCCGGCGCGCGCGACGAACTGCGATTCGGTGCTCACTGGATACTCCTCGTTCGTCGGGCGCAGGTCAGTTGGTGCCGCCGCTGCCGGTCACGGACCCGGCGGAGGCGACCACGTGGTCGATGAACCCGTACTCGAGCGCCTCCTGCGCGGTGAACCACCGGTCGTGGTCGGCGTCCGCGTTGATCTGCTCGATCGTCTTGCCGGTCTGCTCCGCGGTGAGCTCCGCCAGCACCCGCTTCATGTGGAGGATCAGCTCGGCGTTGATCCGCACGTCGGTCGCGGTGCCGCCGAAGCCGCCGGACGGCTGGTGCATGAGCACGCGCGTGTGCGGCGTGGCGTACCGCTTGCCCTTGGCGCCCGACGAGAGGAGGAACTGGCCCATCGACGCCGCCATGCCCATCGCGATCGTCGCGACGTCCGGCTTGATGTACTGCATGGTGTCGTAGATGGCCATGCCCGCCGTGATGGATCCCCCCGGCGAGTTGATGTAGAGCCAGATGTCCTTGTCCGGGTCCTCGGCGGCGAGCAGCATCATCTGGGCGCAGATCGCGTTCGCGTTCTCGTCGCGCACCTCGGACCCGAGCCAGATGATCCGCTCGCGCAGCAGCCGGTTGTAGATGTGGTCGTTGAGGCCGAACCCCGCGGTCTCGGTCCGGGCGATCGCCGGCACCTGCTCGTTCACGACTGGCTCCTTACGCTGGCGTTGGCAGTGACACTAACGCCCGCGCGGGGAGGGACTTCCCCGCGCGGGCGTCGTTTCGCTGTCGGCGCACCGCGCCGACCAGGGCGTCAGGGGCGAAGGATCGAGGAGATGTCCGTCGCGGCGTCGGTGTCCACCGGGGCCAGGTCGGGCTCGCCCGAGTCCGACGCGGCGGCGGCCTCGACCACCTGGTCGACAGCGGACTGCGCGGCCTCGTCCTCCTCGTCGGTCCCGATGTACTCGGAGAGGTCGACCGCGGCACCGCTGGGGTCGACGACGTTCACGTGCCGCAGGCTCATCGCCAGCGCCTTGCTGCGCGCCACCTCGGCCACCATCGCCGGGATCTGGCCCTGCTGGTCGAGCGTCTGGATGAAGGTGGACGGGTCCATGCCGTACTGCCGCGCCGCGTTGACGAGGTAGTCGACGAGCTCGCCCTGGCTCACCTTGACCTCGAGCTGCTCGGCGATCGTGTCGAGGAGGATCTGGTTGCGCAGCGCGGTGGTGGTGTCCTCGCGCACCTCGGCGCCGTGCGTCTCGTCGCCCACGCGGTCCTCGGCCTCGAGGTGGCGCACCACCTCGGCCTCGACCACACCCGTCGGCACCGGGATCTCGACCGCGGCCACGAGGGCCTCGAGCAGCTTGTCGCGGGCTTGGATGGCACGGTTGGAGCCCTTGATGCGGGCCACCTGCTCGCGCAGGTCGGCGGTGAGCTCCTCGAGCGTGTCGAACTCGCTCGCGAGCTGCGCGAAGTCGTCGTCAGCCTCGGGGAGCTGGCGCTCCTTGACCGTGGTGGCCGTGACGGTCACCTGGGCCGTCTCACCGGCGTGGTCGCCGCCGACGAGCGCGGACTCGAACGTCGTCGTCTCCCCCGCGGACAGCGAGGTGAGCGCCTCGTCGAGGCCCTGCAGCATGTTGCCGGAGCCGATCTGGTAGCTGACCGCGGAGACCTTGTCGATCTCCTCGCCGTCGATCGTCGCCGTCAGGTCGATCTGGACGAAGTCGCCGTCCTGCGCCGGGCGGTCGACGCCGACGAGCGTGCCGAAGCGCTCGCGCAGCGCGTCCAGACGGCCCGCGACGTCCTCGTCGGTGACCTCCTCGCTCTCGACCTCGACCGTGATGGAGTCCAGCGCCGGGACCTCGATGGTCGGGCGGACCTCGACCTCGGCGGTGAAGTGCAGCTCGCCCTCCTCGCCGGGCTTCGCCGACGTCAGACCAGGGACCGAGGTGACGTTGACGTCCGGCTGGCCCAGGGGGCGCAGGTTGTTCTCGCGGACGGCCTCCGCGTAGAACGTGCCCAGGCCCTCGTTCACGGCGTGCTCGATGACCGCCGGGCGTCCGACGCGCTGGTCGATGATGCGCGGCGGGACCTTGCCCTTGCGGAAGCCGGGGACGTTCACCTCGGCGGCGATGTGCTTGTAGGCCTCGTCGATGTTCGGCTTGAGCTCGTCGTAGGTCACCTCGACGGTCAGCTTGACCTTGGTCGGCTCCAGGGTCTCGACGGCGCTCTTCACGATGCTGCTCTCCAACTGGCTCGGGGGGTGCCGGTGCTCCGTGCTCCGGCGGGCGCTGCGCGGCGTACGGCGAGCACGCGCGGCCGCGCGCAAGCGACCCCCGATCCTACGTCCTGCCGGTCACCCGCCCAACCGACCTTCAGCCCTCCCCGGCCCGCTCCCACGACGCCACCGGGCCTGGGATCACCGCGAAGAGGGGATGCGGCGCCGGTGCGGCTGTGCGCCAGCGCGCCGCGTCATTCGGGCTGCGCGCCCCGAGCTTGGCGCCGAGGTGGCGCCACTCCAGCGCGAGCTGGCCGTCGGTGACCGTCATCCGCACCGGCCCTCCCTGTCGGAGGACGCGCCCCGCGTCGAACCGGTAGCCGCGGGCCGTCGCCTCGTCGTGCAGCCCGGCCAGGTAGGCGCCGATGGCCGCCAGCGGGTCCGGCTGCTCGCGGAACCGCTCCAGCTGCGGATGATGCTGGTAGCCCTTCGTGGCGCCTGCGAGCACCGCCTGGGCGAGCAGCGACTCGCGCCAGCAGGCCAGGAGGCCCTGGCGGTCCAGGTACCGGGGGTGGAGCGACCACATCCGCACGGGACCAGGATGCCCTCCGGTACGATCTGGCGGTCCCGCCGCCCGTGCCATGAGCGCGCTCCGGGGCGCGCGGCCGTAGCTCAATGGCAGAGCCCCAGTCTTCCAAACTGGCTACGCGGGTTCGATTCCCGTCGGCCGCTCCAATAAACGCCCAGGTCAGAGGTCATATTCACCTAGCACCTCTCCAGCGCCAAGCACGCTGGTTTCAGTAGACATCTACTGAGATTCACTCGCCTGCGCCCGCTTCCGTAGACACCCGGAAGATGACTGGCGACGCGAAGAGACGACTGGCTATGTGAAACTGGCGATGGAGGCGCGCCATGTCGCGACCGTTCGGTGGGGCCCAGCGCACGAGCGCGGACTGGCGGCAGGCCTACTACCCCGACCTCGACGGGCGCCGCGCGCACGAGCCGACCCACGTCCCCAGCCAACGGGCCGCCCGCCAGTGGCTGGACGCGCTCGCTCGGGATCGCGAGCGCGGTCCTGGATGGACCCAGCCGCCGCGCACCAGCGCTTCGACGAGTTCGCCACCGCCTGGCTGGCGACCGCAAGCGTGGCACCCACCACCAAGGAGCTGTACGCCGGCTACCTGGACAACCACCTGCTGCCAACCTTCGGCCTGACGCCACTGGGGGCCGCATCGACCCGCCGGCGATACGCGCCTGGTACGCCGCCATGGCCGACAAGAATGTGCCCACCGCCCGGGCCCGCTCCTACGCGCTGTTGCGCCAATGGATCTCTGCCGCTGGAGGCGTCGATCGAGCTCCTAATCCGCGCCTTTGACGGACGGTTCGCACGGTCCAACCAGCCCTGGATCCCCGTCGAATCCAACGGAGCCACCTGGCTCGACGACCAGTTCCTCGCCTCCAGCCTGGGCGGGCTGTCAGGCGGGGAACGGCTGGTGCTTACGGTCGTGGCTGCACTTGCCGACACCACCGGGGCCCGGCGCATCGACCTGGCCGACGTCGTCGCCGGGATCGACCGAGACCACCTCGACTTTGTCCTCGCCGCCCTGGCCCATGCCGGCGGCTCCCACCAGCACTCGCGGCTCGTCCCAACTGGCAACAGGACGGCACACCATCTTGAGGAACTGGCGATGTTGCACCCGTGGCCCAGTCCTCTGGCGAATTGCGCCGTCGACCTGAGCAGTGCACGGACCTCGTGCGTGGGCATCGACACTCCTCGTCGCTGACGATCACGGCTAAGGCGGCCCGCTGGTAGCGCCTGCGTCGAGACGGCCCGAGTATCGATGGCCGCCGCGCCGGCCGTCGTGTCAGCGAACCGTCGGCGCGACGGCGGGCCGACGGAAGCGGCCGGTCGTGAACGGCGAACGGGCCAGGATCACCCACGCGAAGACGGTGGCGTCGTGAGCCGGGACGGGCGTGCCCCTGGGGAGCGCTGCAGACTGCGTCCGAACCCGCCCACGACGACTGGACTGGTCTGCCGTCTTCGCATGTCAGAGCCCCCACCTAGGCTGTGCGGCGATGATCACGCGTACCGAGGGGGCGTACCTGGGGGCCGTCCGGGCGTTCCAGAACCCGATGCTCGACCTGCTGCACAAGCGTCACGCTCCGCTGGTCGTCTCGCTGCTGTCGCTGCTGTTCACACCGGACCGGCCGACCATCCCCGTCGCCGACGCACACACCGAAGTTTCCGACGCACTCGATCAGCTCCGGGCCTCGGGCTACGGCGACGAGCTGCCGGTCGGGTCAGCACGCGACATCTGCCGCGGCTGGGCGGATGCCGGCTGGCTCGTTCGCCAGGTGCTCGAGGACGACCTCGAGGTGTACCGACTCTCGGCGCACGCCGTCGGCGCGCTGGAGGTCGCCGGGCGGGCCGGCGGCGCGCGGGCACGCGTTTCGCAGTCACGCCTACGCACTCTGCTCGACGCTGTCGAGCATCTAGCCCAGGACGCGGACCCCGACGTGCTCATGCGCATGGCGAGGCTCGACGCCGAGATCGTCCGCATGCGCGCCGAGCTCGATCGCATCCAGCGCACGGGCGAGGTCGACGAGGTCGACGACGAGCAGTTGCTCGAGGAGGCGGAGAACGTCGTGCACCTCGTGCGCGAGCTGCCGGCCGACTTCGCACGGGTCGCGGAGTCGATCCGGGCGATGCAACGCGACGTCGTCACGGCGCTTCGCCAGGACGAACGCCCGACCGGGGAAGTGCTGCGCGAGTACCTCGAGCGCGGCGAGCACGTGATGGACGCGACCCCCGAGGGGCGTGCGTTCGCCGGCGCGCTGCGTCTCATCGGCGACCCGCAGCGGCTCGACGAGCTGTCGACGCAGCTCGACGTCGTGCTGCGTCAACGATTCGCGCGGCGCCTGCCGGTGCAGCAGCACACCGAGCTGCGGGACCTGGCGCGCCGCATCGAGCATTGGACCTGGTGCTCACGGCGCAGCGCGAGGCGTCGCTGGTCATCACAACCCAGGTACGCAACCACGACCCGCTGCGCGATCGCCAGGTCGACGAGCTGCTGCGCGATGTCATGACCGGACTGCAGGGCTGGATGCCGGGCGGGCGGCGCGGGCAGGGCGTCGATCCGCTGCGTCGGCTGCCGGTCGCCGAGGTCGAGCATCTGCGCCAGACCGCGGGAGACCCGCGCCCACCGCAGCCGCCTGCGGCGCTGCAGGACTGGGCGGACGACGGCTTCGGCGTCTCCGACGACGAGGCGCGCGCATGGGGCGGCCCTCAGTACGCGCTGCTCGACGCGCAGTTGGCGGCGGCGGCCGACGAGCAGGGTGCGGTGGAGGTGACGGCAGCCTTCAACGCCGCGCCCGACGCGCTGCGCCGGCCGGTCGACCTGCTCGGGATGCTCGAGCTGGCGCACTCCCACGGCATGGCGGAGACCGACGAGCTCGCGTTCGTCGATGCGGTGCGGCCAGATGGCACCCGTCGCCGGTTCGCGCTGGGCGGCGTGACGACACGGACGAAGGACGACACGGATGACTGACACCGGGCGTGACGACGGCTTCATCGCGCCGGTCGCGATGGAGGACGACCCGACCGAGCTGTTCGCCGGTGACAGCGGCACGCTCGACGCCGACGTGCGCACGGTGCTCGTGCGGCTGCTGCAGCGCCGGTTCTTGCTCGCGGAACGCTCGCCGAGGCTGTGGCGCACGCTGCTGGAGAACCAGCAGGTGATCGAGTCACGTCTGCACGACCTGTTCGTCCACCTCGTTGTCGACCACGACCGCGGCATCGCCTACAAGCGGCAGGTCCGTTCGGCCGAGCTCGACGTGCCGGTGCTGCTGCGCGACGAGCCGTACACGCGCGCCGAGACCCTCGTCTTGGTGCACCTGCGCAGCGTGTTTCAGCGCGAGCGGGGAGCCGGCGAGACGTCGGTCCGGGTTGACGTCGAGGAGCTGGAGCAGACGGCGCTGACGTACTTCGACCCCGACGACACCAACCTCGCTTCTCATCAGAAGGAGATCCGGGCCGCGATCGCGCGCCTGACGAAGGAGGGGTTGGTCGAGGAGGAGTCCGAGGGCCGCTACCGAATTACGCCGCTCGTCGAGATCGTGTTGAGCAATGAGCGGCTGGCCGAGCTGCGGGACTGGCTGCGCACGCGTGGCGACGCGGCGTCGGACCGGGTCGACGGCGACGCGGCCGACGACGAGGGGGACGACGCATGACGATGATCGACACGCTGTTCGGGCTGATCCCCGCCGGCTCCACCGGGCAGCAGTGGGTGGCGCGAGAGATGCAGCTCGTCAACTGGGGCGGATACGACGGACATCACCGGGTGCGGCTGGCGCCGACCGCGACCCTGCTGTCGGGGGCGTCCGGTTCGGGCAAGTCGACGCTGATGGACGCCTACGTGGCTCTGCTCATGCCCCACACGACGCCGTTCAACGGCGCGTCGAACGGTGGCGTCGTCGGGCGCCCCCGCGGCAAGGAGCAGCGCAACGTGCTGTCCTACGCCCGCGGCAAACTCGACGAGTCACGCACCGAGGACGGCACGCGCGAGCGCGTCCTGCGCGGCGACGGTCGGGACACGTGGTCGGCGATCGCGATGACGTGGGCCGACCAGGCTGGCACCCCGCTCACCGCGGTGCGGGCCTGGTACGTACCGTCGGCGGCGCGCACGCTCGAGGACGTGGTCGCCGTGCGCGCCACCTTCGACGACGACTTCGACCTGCGGGAACTCGAGGCGGCAGCCGCGGTCCGCCTGACGCGCGCCGGCGTCGCATCGACTGGCCTGACCTACTACGACACCGACCGCGACTTCACCGCGCGTCTCTACTCCACGCTCGGAATCGGCGCGGCGGGTGACGGCGCCAAGGCCGTCGCCCTGCTCGGGCGCATCCAGGCTGGACAGCAGATCACGACGGTCGACGCGCTGTACAAGGCCATGGTGCTCGAGGAGCCGGAAACGTTCGCAACCGCCGACGCGGTGGTCGAGCAGTTCGACAAGCTCACTGGCACCCACGAGCAGATGGTCACCGCGCGCCGCCAGATCACCGCCCTGGCGCCGATCCGTGAGCACAGGGCCGCGGTCGAGGCCGGCGCGCAGCGTCTGCGGGTGATCGAGGCCGTCGGCTCTTTCGAGGCGGCGACGTCCCCGGCCGCCCTATGGCGCCACGAGCGTCGGCTGGACCTGCTGCGTGCCCTCGAAGGCGACCTGCAGCACCGTCACCGTGATGCGCAGCGGTTGACCAGTGAGACCACCACTCGCATCGGCGCCGCGACGGCCGAGCGCGAGGGCGTGCGCGAGACGCTGTGGGCCGCGGGCGGGGACAAGCTGTCCGCCGCAAACCGGGAACTGCACAGCATCGACGAGCGGCTCGCGCAGTCGCGTCGGTCCCGGGAACGCCTCGATGGGCTCGTCGCCCAGGCGGGTGCCGCGCCGATTACCTCGCCGGCCGAGCTGACCGCGCTCGTCGCGCGGGCACGCGCAGCCCAAGACGACGCTCAAGGCACCCAGGAGAACCGGACCGCCCTCGGTGACGCGATGGCCGAGCGCAGAGAGGCAGCCGCCGATCTCGCCGAGCTGCACAGCGAACGCGCGGAGGCCGCTGCGCGCCGCGACAACCTGCCGCGCGACCTGCACGCCGCGCGCGCTGTGCTGGCCGCCGCCGCCGGGTTGTCCCCCGCCGACCTGCCTTTCGTCGCCGAGCTCATCGAAGTCCGCACCGAGCACGAGCCCTGGCGTGACGCTTTCAACCTCGCCCTGGGCGGCTTCGCCACGCTCATGCTCATCGACGCCGCGCACCTGCCGGCGTTCCGGCGGGCGATCGATGCAGTACGGGTGGCCCGACGGTTGCGCTTCCAGGGCGTGGCCACAGGCCTCAGCGACGACGTTGCGCTCGACCGCAGAACCCTGCCCGGTCGCCTGGACTTCCGACCCGGCCCCTTCACAGGATGGCTGCGGGCAGAGCTGGACCGTCGCTTCGCGTATGTGTGCGTCGACATCCCCGGCGACCTCGGGCGGCACGCCAAGGCGTTGACCAGGTCGGGGCAGGTCTCCGATGGCGCGCAGGGCGCGCACGGCGGCCAGGGCCGGGCCAACGTCCTCGGTTTCACCAACACCCGTCTGCTCGCGGACCTCGACGCACGCATCGAGAAGGCAGAACGCAGGCTCGCACTCGCGCAGCGGCGCGTCGCCGAGGCGGACGACGCCCTCGACCGGCACGAGTCCGTGCTGCGCGCCTACGCCGCCCTCGTCGACGTCACCTGGGAGCAGGTGGACGTCGCGGGCCTCGAGGCCGAGCAGGCACGCTGGCAGGGCGTGGTCGCAGACGTCACGGTCGGCAACCCGCAGGTCACCGCGCTCCAGGAACGCGCATCTGAGCTCGACAAGAACCTCCAGAACCTCACCGAGGCGCTCGGGCGGGCTAAGGGCAACGTCGAAGCGCTCGCCACGCGCTGGGCGGCTGTGACCGACGAGGTCGACGTCGCCTCACAAGCGCTCGACGACGCGCGCGATCAGACCACCGAAGACGGCGACCTCGTGGCACCCGAGCAGCGCGCCTACCTCGACGAGCTCCTCGGCACCACCCCGTCCGACGACGGTCCGCCCGCTCACCCGGACCCGTCCGCCGCCCTGGCGACGTTTGACGCCGTCGTCGAGCGCGCGGGCGAGCGGCTACACGCCGACCGCCTGCGGGCCCAGCAGAACGTCGGCGCCGGCCGCGACGCGCTGAGGCACACGTTCGAGACCTTCGTCGAACGCTGGCCCGACCCGAACCTAGGCACCAACCCCGACGAGTCCTACGCCGACTACGAACGAATCCTCACCGAGCTCGAGACCAATGGGCTCCACGAGCTCGAAACCGCCTGGCGGCGCAGCCTGCTGCGCCTTTCAGGCAACGACCTCACCGACCTGCATCATGCGCTCAGCCGCGCCGTCCGGGACATCAAGGAGCGCATCCGGCCGGTCAACGACATCCTCGCCGAGCTGCCATTCGCCGACGACGAGCACCGGCTGCGCATCGACGCGCGCGATACGCAGTCCACGGTCGTCGCCCGGTTCCACAAGGAGCTGCGCGACCTGCGCGAGCTGCTCGCCACCGACTCGACCGACGATGAACGTGAACGGCGCTACGCGCGCATGGCACGCGTGATCGACCGGATCCGGCGCAGCGCACCCGACTTCGCCGATCTCATCGATGTGCGCCGGCACGTGCGGCTCAGCGCCGAGAAGGTCGACCTAGCCGGCAACCACGTCGCGCTGTACGACCACATCGGCGAGAAGTCGGGCGGCGAGTCGCAGGAACTCGTCGCGTTCATCGTCGGCGCCGCGCTGCGCTACCAGCTCGGCGACGCCGGCGCCGCCCGGCCCCGGTACGCGCCCGTCTTCCTCGACGAGGCACTCATCAAGGCCGACGCGCGCTTCACCGGCCGCGCGATCGGCGCATGGCGAGGCCTGGGCTTCCAGCTCATCATCGGGGCCCCTAACGACAAGTTCGGCGCCCTCGAACCACACGTCGACCTCAAGTACGTCGTCCTCAAGGACCCCGCCGGACGATCCCGGACCAAGCCCGTCGTCCGCGTCCCAGACGCACCGGACGCCGAATGAGGACCCACCTAGTCGGGCCGCGCGACGCGGCGCAGATCCTCCGCCGGCGCATCGCACGCCAGTGGCAGGCCGCGGTGTGCGCGGAGCTCGATGGCGGTCAGCCGTGGCACACCAGCCTGCCGCTTTCCCCCGGCGTCACCAGCGGGGCGCAACTCGGGCGCCTCGGATTCGCGGCCGCGCACGACTGGACGCAGGCGTGGCGCGACGTCCCGGAGGTTCCCGGTGTCGAGCTCCTCCACCGCCGCGTTTCGGTCGAGCGGGTCGAGCAGGAGATCCCGGCGACCCTCGTCGTCACGGGTCTCGACGCGGCACTCGCCCTCCTGCGGCTCCCCGGCGGCGGGGAGCCGGGCCCCGACGTCGCCCGTGCCCGCTCGGTGGCTGCGCGTATGCGCGCAGCCGGCGCGACACTGACGCCCACGACGCTGGGCGCCGTGCATGCCCTCGCCGACGCTGACGTCGACGTCGCGCTCGCCGCCGTGGCCTGGCTGGCCCTGCACGCCGACGTCGGCGCCTGGACCGCACGCCAACTCCCGGTGCCCGGCATGCACTCCAAGTGGCTAGCCACACACGGCGCGCTGCTGCGCGACCTCGTCGGACGCGACGTGCGCACGCAGGTACGCCCACGCCTCGCGGTCGTGCACCTGACCTACGTCGACCCGACATACCTCGCCAGCGGCGGCCGGCGCCACGACGCCTGGACCACCGGCGACACGCACGAACCGGCCTACACCCCGGGCACCGTCCTCATCGTCGAGAACCGGGACTGCCGCCTGTGGTTCCCACCCCTGGATGCCACGATCGTCGTCGAGGGTGGCGGCAAAGCCGCCGCGGCGCTGCTCGCAGACATCGACTGGTTGCGCCGGGCACCGATCCTCGCGTACTGGGGCGACATCGACGCGGATGGATTCGCCATCCTCGACCACCTGCGCTTGAGCCTCTCGATGGCTAGCGACCCGCGGCCCGTCGAGTCGATACTCATGGACGGCCGCGCACTCGATCGGTACGGCCACCTCGGCGTCGGCGTCAGCGCGGACGGACGCCCCCTCGGGCCTGCGACGGCACAACTGGCTCATCTCACCGCGGACGAGCGCGATGCCTACCACGCGATCGCAACCGGAGGACCCGCGTCCATGCGACGCATCGAGCAGGAGCGGATCCCAATGATCGACGCGGCCCACGCGCTCACGCAGCTCGTCGCAACGCGTGGTTCGACCCTGCCGTGACTCGGCGGTAGGCCGCCCGTCACATCATGGGTCCGCCGGGCCGTCGGCCAGCAGCCAGTCGTGCCGTTACCGCCCGTGTCGGGTGTGGGCGGCGTTGCCGCACCTGACCCGGGTCTTGGGGCAGCGGTACCAAGGGCCCGACCCAAGAGCGATCCGCGCCTGCAGCCGTCGCGCAGGTGGAAGCGGGTCTACCTGCGGTTACGGTGAAGGTCGTGAGTTCGCCGAGCGGTTGCGTGAAGGCGGACCGAGCCACCCGGCATGCAATGGAGCACGCAGATGAACGAGAGTCCCTCCGACGGCATCGACGTTGACGCCGTATCGGCGTCGCGACCGGAGTACGACATGGCGATCGCTCGCGAGGTCACCGAGATCTTCGACCACATGTTCGGCGACGGACGGTCCGTGATCGATCCGGACGTGACGATCTGGACTGCCGATGCGGCAGAGGACTTGCGGCGGCGGATCGAGGACAACCCGCTTCTGGGCCCAGGCTCGGGTCAGTGGGACAAGCTTCAGCATCAGCTCGCGGGCGCCTCGCGCGACGTTGTTCTTCTGGCCGCCGAGCTCGTCTTCCTGCGTGAGCAGCCGGTGCTCAACGCGGCACCGGCCACCCGTCGCGAGCACGTCGCTCGCGCACTGGGGATGAGCGAACCCGTCGCCGCGATCCCCGACTGGATGAGTGCGTGTCTCGACCGGCCCACCGGAGAGGCGGGCTTCACCGGCGGGCAGGGCTACAACGGTCGGCTCTGGCTGCACCTTATCTGGGCTGCCACATTCGTCCGGCAGTGGTGCAGCCTCACCGAGGCCGAACGCGTCACCGCCAAGGGTGACCCGTGGCGCATGCAGCAGATCATGCTCGACTTTGGGGACGCCAGCTCCGACATCCGCAACGCGCTGCAGTTCCTCGCCTTCCCCGACGCGTTCGAGCCGATCTCCTCGGCGAACATGAAGGCGCAGATCCGGTCCGCGTTGGCCGAGCGGATCGGCGGAGCGAGCGGGACCGACGCACAGTCGTTGGACCGCGATCTCCTCGCGATCCGCGCTGACGTTGCCAAGCAGATCGCGGAACCGTTCCACTTCTGGTCGCCGGGAGTGCGCGACTTGTGGGACACCACGCTGACCCCGACGCGCGGCTCCGCTGCCGAGGAACCTCGCCCCCGCCACTACTGGCTCTACTCCCCCGGCCCCCAAGCCTCCGAATGGGACGAGATCTCGGCCGACGGGATCATGGCTATCGGCTGGAAGGAGATCGGAGACCTCGCCAGATACCCCAGCCGCGAGGCAATCCGCACCGGCCTCGCGGCGGCATCTGGATCGGAGACGTCGATGCGGAACGACGTGCTGTGCCTCTGGCAGTTCCAGAACGAGATCGCGATCGGCGACATCGTCTACGCCAAGCGCGGCAGGCGGGAACTGGTCGGTCGCGGCGAGGTCACCTCCGATGCAAGGTTCGAGCCCGAGCGCGGCGAGTACGGCCACATCCGATCCGTGAAGTGGACTCACGTCGGCGCGTGGGAGCACCCTGGCGACGCGGCGACGAAGACGCTGACCGACGTCACGTCCGACCGCGACTACGTCGGCAAGCTTGAGGCGCTCTTTGCCGATAGCGACGTAGAAACCATCAGCGAGCAGCTCGTCCAGCCGGCGCCGCCGTACGACCGAGCCACCTTCCTCAGCGAGGTCTACCTCACTGAAGGCGCCTATGACCGGCTGCGCGCCCTGGTCCTCCGCAAGAAGAACGTGATCCTCGCCGGCCCTCCCGGTGTCGGGAAGACGTACGCCGCACGGCGCCTCGCCTACTCGATCATGGGCGCGAAGGACCGCACGCGAGTCCAGATCGTCCAGTTCCATCAGAGCTACTCGTACGAGGACTTCATGATGGGCTACCGGCCCACCGAGTCCGGCGGCTTCATCCTTACCGAGGGTCCGTTCTACCGATTCTGCGAAGAAGCCCGGAAGGACGACGCGAACCGGCCCTACTTCTTCATCGTCGACGAGATCAACCGTGGCAACATCTCGAAGATCTTCGGCGAGCTGCTCATGCTGATCGAGGCGGACAAGCGCGGCCAGGAGCTGCGGCTGCTCTACAAGAACGAGACATTCTCCGTCCCACCCAATGTCCACATCATCGGCATGATGAACACCGCCGACCGCAGTCTTGCCGTGCTCGACTACGCGCTTCGGCGACGCTTCGGGTTCTTTGAGATGACCCCTGGGTTCGACTCGACTGGCTTCACCGCTCGGCAGCAGTCCGCGGAGAGCCCGGCCCTCGACGGTCTTGTCGACGTGGTCGTCGACCTCAACCAGGCAATCGCCGACGACCCGGCGCTCGGAGCCGGCTTCGCGATCGGGCACAGCTACCTCTGTCCGCCCGGGGACGACGATGCCGACGACGACTGGCTCTCCTCCGTGGTCGAAGACGAACTCGTCCCCCTCCTCGACGAGTACTGGTTCGACGAACCGCAGACCGCCAAGCAGTGGGCCGCCAAGCTGCGAGGCGCGGTCACGTGATCGACCGGAGCATCGTCATCCGGAACGTGTACGTGATGCTCGCGTACGCGTTCCGCGCGATGCACAACACTGGCACCCAGCAGGTCGCCGGCGAGAAGTTCGACCACCTGCACGACCTCCTCGCGGAGATCCTCGCCCGCGGCGTCGGAGTGCAGGTCAAGCGCGGCTTGCACCACGACTACCTCGCCCAGCGCGAGGACCTCGCCACGGTCCGCGGACGCATCGACGTCACCCGCACGGTGAGCGCCCGCACAATGACACGCGGCCAGCTCGCGTGCGACTTCGACGAATACGAGATCGACACGCCGCACAACCAGGCCTTGAAGTCGGTCATCGTGCTCCTCATCCGGCACGGCGAGGTCTCCGCGCAGCAGAAGGCCGCGCTGCGCCGAGTCCTTCCCTACCTCGACGCCGTCACACTGATCCCCCCCAGATCGATCAAATGGAATGCGCTGACCTACCACCGCACGAACGCGTCCTACCGGCTCCTGCTGGGCGTCTGCGAACTCATCGTCCGCGGACTGCTGGCCACCGAGAATGAGGGTGCCACCCGTCTCTCGTCCTGGATCTCCGACGACGCCATGAGCGCGCTCTACGAGCGATTCCTGCGCGAGTACTACGGCTTCCACCACCCGGAGCTCTCCCCGGGCGCCCCGACCATCGCCTGGGACCTCAACCAGCCAAGCCCCTTCAGCGGGCAGCTCCCCGAGATGCACACCGACGTCACACTGCGCGGCGGCGGCCGCACGCTCATCATCGACGCGAAGTACTACGGGCAGACGATGCAGATAGGCCAGTGGGGCAAAGCAACGATCCACTCCGGGAACCTGTACCAGATCCTGACCTACGTAAAGAACGAGGACCGGGCCCGTGACGGGTCCGTGAGCGGCCTCCTCCTCTACGCCCGCACCGACGCCGAAGCCCAGCCTGAACTCGACGTCGTGATCCAGGGCAACCGCATCGGTGCACGAACCCTCGACCTCAACCAGCCCTGGGAGAAGATCGCCGCACAACTCGAAGACGCGTGCTCATGGCTTCAGCCCTGACGCTCGAGCTCCAAAGGATCGAACTTCGGATAGCCCCGCGGCGTACCGAGATCGGGTGCCGGTAGTGCAGCAGCTGGTCCAGCTGCTCGCGGGTGCGGGTCTCGGAGTATGTGATGCGGGCCACGGCGTGCTCATTTCCGGGGCGTGCGCCCCGTCGACCTTGCGGCGCGCGGTCGCGCGTCCGCCCGTTCTTCCCCTAAGGCACCCGGGAGTCGACTTGAGTTGCCGTGCGGCCGGCCTGGTACCGACAGCCGCATCTCTGGAACGTGGCGCCAGGCTCAGCGGGAGCGCCGATATGCCACGTCGGCGCCGCGCGGAGATTCTGCTCGATCGGATGCACCAAACCGGGTCGGGAGGGCTGGGAGGCTCGCCTTCGCTCCGCAGTGCTGGGTGGGTCCCATCCATTGGCGGACCGCAGATCGCCCGCTGTTCCTGAGAATCGGCCGGCTACTGGGGGTGAACGCCGCGCAGAAGTGACCCGAGCGTCGGTGTCCCTCGCTACGGTGCGGCTGTGTTCCTCCTGGACAACGGCAAGGTGGTGCTGTCGGCGAGTGACCTGACGGCCGCGGCGGCGTGCGAGTTCGCGGTGCTGCGGGGGCTGGACGCGCAGCTGGGTCGCGTGCCCGGAGTGGAGCCCAAGCCGGACGCGATGCTGGAGCGGGTCGCCGCCTTGGGTGGCCAGCACGAGCAGGCGGTGCTCAAGGGGTACGTGCGGCAGTTCGGCCTGTACCCGAGGCCGGGCGGCGGGGGTGTCGCGTCGGTCGCCCGCCCTAAGGCCGGCTCATACGGCGGCGGCCAGGCGCTGGCTGCCGCGCACGCCACGACGGTGGAGTTCCTCGACGCCGGCGCGGATGTGATCTACCAGGCGGGGTTCTTCGACGGCGACTTCGTCGGGTGGGCGGACCTTCTGGTCCGCGACGGCGACTACTGGCAGGTGCAGGACACCAAGCTGGCCCGCAGCGAGAAGGTCACCGCACTGCTGCAGCTGGCCGCCTACGCCAACCAGCTGGCCAAGACTGGCCACAAGGTGGCCGACCGAGTGGCGTTGATCCTCGGGTCCGGCACGGTCAGCGAGTTCCGCACCATGGACCTGATCCCGGTGTTCAAGCAGCGCATGGCCCGGCTGCGGGCCCTGGTCGACGAGCGCGTCGCCGCCGACGGGCCGCTGGCCTGGGGTGCGCCCGGCGTCGCGGCGTGCCTGCGGTGCGAGGCGTGCGCGCCGTTCGTGGAGCAGGCCCGCGATGTGCTCCTGGTCGCGGGCCTGACGGTCAGCCAGCGGGCTCGGCTGGCGGCCGTCGGCGTGCACGCGATGGAGGAGCTGGCGACCAGCACCGGCCCGGTGGACGGCATCGGCGCGGCGACCCTGAAGAACCTGCGGCTGCAGGCGCGGTTGCAGGTGGCGCAGGACGAGGCGAACGCGGGTCGGGGCGACGACGACCCGCTCGTGGTGAAGTGGGAGATCACCGAGCCCGCGGTACTGGGCACGCTGCCGGCGCCGGATGCCGGCGACATCTTCTTCGACTTCGAGGGTGACCCGCTGTGGACCGACGACACGGTGGGGTCGGACGGCGCTGCTGTATGGGGGCTGGAGTACCTGTTCGGGGTCATCGAGGCACCGCTCGGCGACGCCGTGCCGGTGTTCCGACCGTTCTGGGCACACGACCGGGCGGGCGAGAAGCAGGCGATGGTCAGCTTCATGACCTACCTCCTCGAACGTCGCCAGGCGCACCCGGGCATGCACGTGTACCACTACGCCCCGTACGAGCGGTCCGCGCTCCTGCGGCTGGCGGGCCGCCACGGGGTCTTCGAGGACGAGCTGGACGGCCTGCTGCGCGAGGGCGTGCTCGTCGACCTGTACGCCACGGTCCGGGCCGGACTGCGCACCGGCGAGCGGGCGTACTCGCTGAAGAACGTCGAGCACGTCTACGGCATGGCCCACGTCGGTGACGTGAAGAAGGCCGACCAATCGATCGTCGAGTACGCCAACGCGTGCGAGCTGCGGGACGTCGGCGACGAGGCCGGCTGGCAGGCCAAGCTCGACCAGATCGGCGACTACAACCGCACCGACTGCCTGTCCACCCTCCAGCTGCGCGACTGGCTGCTGGCCCGCGGCACAGAGCTCGGTGTGCCGCCGCAGTCCGCCGCCACCGCCACCGCAGCACCCCAGGACGAGAACGGCGACGAAGGCCTCGTCGCCGACCCGCTGGACGTCCCGCTCACGGCGTTCGCCGACCCGCCGGGCGCACCGCTCGGCCCGCGCACGCCGCAGCGGCAGGCGGCGGCGATGCTCGCGGCGGCCCTCGGCTACCACTGGCGGGAGGCCAAACCGTTCTGGTGGGCGCACTACGACCGCCTGTCCGCCGACCCAGCGGAGTGGACCGACAAGCGCTCCACCCTGGTGGCCGACGAGGTCACGGTCCTCCAGGACTGGCACGTTCCGTCGGGCCGCGCGCGCACGCAGAAGCGGCTGCTGCAGATCGTCGGGCGCCTGGAACCGGGCTCGGACCTGCGCCCGGGCACCACCGTCTACCCGCTGTACGACCCGCCGGTCCCCGAAGGTGCGAAGACTTCCGAGCGCGGGTTGCGCGGTTGGTGGCCCGGGACCACCACGGTGATGGCCGTCACCGCCCGCGGCGACGACGAGCGCGACGTCGTCACCGTCGAGGAGGGCGGGGTCCCCAAGGACGGCGTCGGGCACGACGAGCTGCCGATGGGCCTGGCCCCGACACCGGGTCCGAGCACCGACGGCATCGAGGCGGCGATCCACGCCCTCGCCCAGCGGGTCGTCGACGGCCTGCCGGCCCTGCCGGACTGCGCCGCGATCGACCTGCTGCTGCGCCGCCCGCCGCGAACCCGCTCCGGCAAGGCGCTGGCCTGCACGTCCGGCCAGGACGGTCCGCTCACGGCGATCGTGGCGAGCCTGCTGGACCTGGACGGTTCATACGTCGCGGTGCAGGGGCCGCCCGGCACCGGCAAGACGTACCTGGGTGCCCGGGTGGTCAAGGCGCTCGTCAAGCAGGGCTGGAGCGTCGGCATCGTCGCCCAGTCGCACGCCGTCGTCGAGAACTTCCTGCAAGGCGCCGTCGACGCTGGCCTGCCCGCCACCCAGATCGGCAAGAAGCCTGACACCAACCCGGCGCACCCGAGCTCGTCGGCCCCCGCCTGGACAACGCTCGGCAACGACTTGACGGGCTTCTTCGCCGCACATGCCGGCGGGTTCCTCATCGGCGGCACCGCCTGGGACTTCACCAACGCCGCGCGCATCCCGCCCGGAGGCTACGACCTGCTCGTGGTCGACGAGGCCGGTCAGTTCGCCCTCGCGAACACCCTGGCCGTGGCCGGCGCGGCGAGGAACCTGCTGCTGCTTGGCGACCCTCAGCAGTTGCCGCAGGTCTCCCAGGGCACCCACCCCGAACCCGTCGACGAGTCCGCGCTCGGCTGGCTGTCCGACGGTCACGACACGCTGCCCGCCGAGCTCGGCTACTTCCTGCCGGAGTCCTGGCGGATGCACCCCGACCTGTGCCGGGCGGTGTCCGCGCTGTCCTACGACGCTCGCCTGACCGCCGCCCCGAAGGCGGCCGCGCGCGGGCTGGACGGCGTCGACCCCGGCGTGTGCGGCGTGACCGTGCAGCACACCGGCAACACCGTCGTCTCCCACGAAGAGGCCGACGAGGTCGTCGCTCAGGTCACCGGTTTCGTCGGGCGCCAATGGCACGACGAGGACGGCACCCGGCCGCTGACGCCGGCCGACGTGCTCGTCGTGGCCGCCTACAACGCCCAGGTCTGGGCCATCCGCCACGCCCTGGACGCCGCCGGCTACCGCGACACGCAGGTCGGAACCGTCGACAAGTTCCAGGGCCGGCAGGCACCGGTCGTCCTGGTGTCGATGGCCGCGTCCTCGCCGCAGGACGTGCCCCGCGGCATGGAGTTCCTCCTCGACCGCAACCGCCTCAACGTCGCCATTAGCCGCGGCAAGTGGTGCGCCCGGATCGTCCACTCCCCCGCGCTGACCGACTACCTGCCCACCCGCCCCGACCAGCTCGCCAACCTCGGCGCCTTCCTGCGGCTGACTCACGGTCGCTGACCTCGACGACCCGCCGCTGCCCACGCCCTACGCCCTCTAGGTGTAGCGGACGGCGTAGCGGACGCCCAGTCCCGGCAAGCCAACTGGGTTGGATGGAGTGCCAAGAGCATCCCGGAGGTCAAGGCATTCCTGGAAGCGAACGACGCTAGATAGGGACAGAGTCGACCGTAGCGGCCCCGCCATGTACGGGCTGCATCGATCGCCCTCCTTGGGACGACCGCCACGACCCCAGTCCGGTCGGTCGTGCAGCGACCGAGTGCGGCTCGATCACCCCCGCGGCGCTTCACTACCGGCTCCGGAGTTCACGGCGATGCGCACCTTCGCCGCGTGGCGCGAAACGCGGCGGCGCAGTACAGGACGTTCCGCAGTCCACTGACCACATCCGCGATGCCCGCCGCTGGCGCTGTTATGTCGGCACTCCGGCGGCAGCCGACGTCAAGCTTCGAGCAGTTCCGGGTCAAACCAGACGTCCTCATAGCCAGGGGCGATGAGGAACCGCCAACCCGGAGGCAGAGCAAGGTAGGGCTCAACCTCTGGGCACCACTCCGCGACGTGGTCGACGTGCAACGGCAAGAAGAAATCCTCGGCTTGCGACATCTCCTCCCCTGCCCACACGTACCAGCCGCAGGTGTCCGCTGCCGGACGGTGACGAAGGCCGTTGAGCGGCCACGCACGCGGCACCGTCCGGACGTTCGCCGCGACCCCGAGCTTCTCGCCGGCCAGCGGAGGCGACGGTTCGGCGCCGTGACGCCGGGCGAGCTCGGCCTGGCGTCTCATCAGGTCTGTCGTCATGGCTTGAGCCCCAGTCGCAGGCGCATCTCGCGGGAGTACCTGCTCAAGTCTGCTCCTTGACGCGCTGAGCACGTTGGACACTGCGGGTGTACAGCATCAAGGGAACGCATCCGCTCCAGATCGATCGCGCCCGTCCCGGTAGTACTCCTTCACCAACGGATGGATGTGATCGGCCACCTGGCTCCCCGTGACGGCGCCGGGGTCTGTCAGATGAACGGTGGGCGGAGGTCGGCCTGACACGCCGGGCGGGTGCCTGGCGGGGAAGCAGGCGGCATGAGCGACGACTTCGCGGCCCTCGCTCACGCGCCCGGCCTGCAGCGGGCGTGCTGCGAACTCGCCCGGCAGGCTCATGCAGCCCGCACAAGGCCCGGCATGGAGTCGACCCCCTGGCCGGTCTACAAGCAGGTTGTCGACGAGGTGGCGGCCGCTCACCGCGTGGACCCAAGCCAGCTGGACGGCACCGTCGTCGTGACCCCAACGGGCGGCGGATGGTGGCGCGTCATCGACCCCGGATTCGTCCTCGCCTCGGGCGACGCTCCGACGCACGACGTCGTGCGAGCGGCACTGGAGTCCGCGCTGTAACGGCTGGCCACAGGACCGACCAGCGAGCACCGCGCCGGTCGCGCGGGGACTAACGCTTCTTCGTCGACAGCCCGAGCGGTGTCGGGACCTTGCCCTTCGAGGCCTGACGCACAGCCCGCATGACCGGCGAGTACAGGCCGAGGCGGTACTTGGCCCGCTGCTTCACGCGGCTCGGCTTGGTCCAGGCCTGCACCTGGCTGATCCCGAGCTCACGCTTCACCCGTCGCTTGACCTTGGTGACGCCCAGCAGCGTGCGCAGCGACGGTTGGCGGTAGCGCATGAACTTCATGACCGAAGACTCTCACCGGCCACCGACGTCGCCGGACCCAACGACGCCACACGCGCACCGGCGTTGCCCTGGCCGTAACACGCGTAATCTTGATCGTTCGGACCGCTAGCACCGCTAAAGTTGGGCGTAAGGAGGTGTGGTCATGGTCGGGCGGATTCCCACGGCCGTCGGGCGAGGCATGCGGATGCTCGGGGAACATCTGACCGCGTGGCGCAAACTCAACGGCATCACCCAGGCGTTGCTGGCCGAACGGGCGAATGTGTCGATCGGCACGGTCCAGTCCGTCGAGGCCGGCCGTTCGGTCAGCAGCGAGAACCTGGCCAAGGTGCTCTGGGTGCTGGGGATCTTGGACACGGTGGTGGGTGCTGCCGACCCGCTGGCCAGTGATGTCGGTCGGCTCCGCGCTGATCAGCAGCTCCCGCAGCGTGTCAGGACCCCGAAGTGACCGCCACCGGCCCGATCAGCGTGCGAGTGGTCCTGGCGGGCGGCGAGGAGGTCGCGGTGGGCACGCTGCGAGTGGCGCGCGGCCGCCGGAACGAGACCGCGACGTTCGCGTACGACCCGGCGTACCTCGCCGACTCACGCGCCTACCCGATCGACCCAAAGCTGCCTTTGCGGGCGGGGACCTTCGCCACCGGACCGGACGCGGACCTGTTCGGCGCGATGGCCGACTCCGCACCCGACCGGTGGGGCCAGAACCTGCTGCGGCGGGCCGAGCGCAACCTTGCCCGCGCCGAAAGCCGCGCCCAACGCGAGCTGACGGCCTCCGACTTCCTGGTTGGGGTCCACGACGAGCAGCGGCAGGGCGCGCTGCGGTACGCCGCCCCGGACGGCACCTACCTGGCCGGCGACGACCTCGGCGTGCCGCGCATCGTCGACCTGCCGCGCCTGCTCGCGCTGACCGACCGCGCCCTTCGCGACCCGAACCTCGACACCGACCTGCGTGACCTCGTCAACGCCGGCGGATCGCTCGGCGGCGCGCGGCCCAAGGCCGCCGTCCGCGACCACACCGGCACGCTGCGCATCGCGAAGTTCCCCCGCATCGACGAGGACGAATGGGATGTCGAAGGCTGGGAGAAGGTCACCCTCGACCTCGCGGCCGCGGCGGGCATCGCCGTGCCCCGCAGCCAGCTCGTCACCGTCCTGGACCGGCATGTGCTTCTCCTCGACCGTTTCGACCGTGACGGCGAACGGCGCGTCGGCTACGTCTCCGCCCAGACGCTCCTGGGCATGTCGGGGCGGACCGACGACACGTCGCTTGCCGAGCTGGCGGAGGCGATGCAGCAGGACACCGCCTCACCCGACCGCGACCTGCGTGAGCTGTTCCGACGAGGCCTGTTCGGGCTGCTGGTCTCCAACACCGACAACCACGTCCGCAACCACGGGTTTCTGCGAACCCAGCGCGGGTGGGCGCTGTCCCCGATGTTCGACGTCAACCCCAACCCCGAGCCGGCCAGGTTCGCCATGCCGATGGACCCCGGAGGCGACGACGACATCGCAGACGCGATCGACAGCGCTGACGCCTTCCGCCTCACCAGGCAGGACGCTCTCGCCGAGCTCGCGACCCTCGTGACCGTGCTCGACGGCTGGGTGCGCATGGCCCAGCGCCATGCGATTCCCGCGCCCGAGTTGAAGATGCTGTCCGCCGCATTCGAGTCGCCGCGCGTCGACCGGGCGCGAGAGCTTCTCGCCACGGCTGGCGCCTGACCCGCTCGCCGGCCACGTGCGCTCCGACGCATCGGGTCGGCGACGGCGGCCTCGGCGCGCGTTCCGATCGCCCTGCAATGCCGGTCTCACATGTGATCAACGAGCGGTCCACGCGAGATCCGGCGAACTGGGCGGGGGCAAGAATAAGCCTGGTGCCGGTCAGGGCGGCGCAAAATCGATCCGTACGCGCCGGGTGGCGAAACCGCAGGTCACAAGGGTGCCTCGGGCGCGGGGCTTGGTGAGAATAACTGGGAAAACCCTGGCGAGAACCGGCTCCAAGCCGCACCGCAGAGTCCAGGCTGCTGGGCCACCGCAGCGAGGAAGCCCGACGTGCAGCCCTCGCACGCGCTCGAAGGTCTGGATGGTCCCGCTAGGCGGTGACCAACGCGTCGAGCTGGGCCGCGCTGGCCGCGACCGAACCGGCCGACTCCCTCAGCGCGGCGCTGGCCTTGGCCGATGCGGTGGCCCCGTCGGCGACGGCGGCCACGCCGGAGCTCATCTCGCTTGCCACGGCCGTCTGCTCCTCCACCGCGCTGGCCAGCGTGGACTGCTGGGCCTCAATCTCGTTGATCAGGCGCAGGATGTCCCCGATCGCCTGTTCCGCATCGGTGCTGTCCGACTGGACTGCGCCGATCGTGTCGGTGATCTCGGCGGCCGCCGTTCGCGTCCGACGGGTGAGGTCCTTCACCTCGTTGGCGACCACGGCGAACCCCTTCCCGGCCTCACCAGCCCGGGCCGCCTCGATCGTCGCGTTCAGGGCGAGCAGGTTGGTCTGGTCGGCGATCTCCGAGATGAGCTTGCTGACCGCGCCGATCCTCATGCTCGAGTCACCGAGCTTTGCCAGCCGCTCGTTGGCGAGACCCGCCAGGCGTACGGCGTTGGCGGTGCCTCGGGATGCCTCGACAGCACCGACGGCGATTTCCCGGATGCTCGCCGACATCTGCTCGGAACCGACCGCCACCGCATCGGCGCGCGCGGCGACCTCGGCCGCGACCGCCGCGATCTGGTCGCTCAGCTCGGTGAGGGACCCGGAGGAGGTGAAGAGCTCGCTCGCGACCGACTGGGTGACCCGGGCGCTGTCGGCGACGGCTGTGTCGTCGCTCCAGACCGCGACGTATCCCTCGTTGAGGCGGTTGATCAGCACCTTCGCCTGGGCGTGGCGCCCGGAGTCCTCGACGGAGACGACGTGAGTCAGCGGGTAGGACGTCTCGCGGCGGATGATCGTCGCGAGCTCGCGCTGGAGCGCAGCCAGGATCGCGCTTCCCCGCTCCGCCGCGACCGAGGCTGCCAGCGCCTCCGCCGCACGATTGCGGGCGACGATCGCGCCCTGCGCATCGGTCACCAGCATCGCGACCGGCGCGGCCAGGAACACACCGAACGCACCGGCGCGCACAAACTGGGCGTCGAATGCGGTCGACGACGCGGCGGGACGAGAACGGCGACGGAGCATTGCGACCTCTTCGGCAGATGGAACCACTGAAGGGTCCATCGGTGGCGCGGCCCCGATCCTGAGACAGACGGGCCCGGACCATCCGTCCTGCCTCGCTGTTCTACTGGGCGGTCGGCAGCGACCAGCTCACCGCCGGGCCGTCCGTCACCGCGTGGGCGGCGCTCCTGACAGCGCTGACGCTTTCCGCCTCACCAGGCAGGACGCTCTCGCCGAGCTCGCGACCCTCGTGACCGTGCTCGACGGCTGGGCTCACATGGCGCACCGCCATGCGATTCCCCCGCTCGAGGTGCGGAGGCTATCCGCCGCATTCGAGTCGCCGCGCGTCGACCGGGCGCGAGGGCTTCTCGCCACGGCTGGTGCCTGATCCGCACGCCGGCCACCTGCGCTCCGACGCATCAGGTCGGCCACGTCAGCCTCGGCACGCGTTCCGATCGCCCTGCAATGCTGGTGCCACATTGGATCAACGAGCAGTCCACGCGAGACCGGCGAAACGGGGACGAGGGGCAAGTGCGGATCCAATACCGGTCAAGGCGACGTCAAAACGTTCAGTACACGCCGAGTCGCAGAACCGCAGGTCATCGGGGCGTCTCAGTACATTTTCAGTACACACTGGCTATGTTTGGACGGTCCGTTCGAGCCAAACATGCAGGTCAGAGGACTATCTGTCACCCAACTTCGCCTAGTCTTCCAAACTGGCTACGCGGGTTCGAATTCCCGTCGGCCGCTCTCTGCGCGCGCACCAGCGGTCGGCGCCCGGTCCGGCACTACCGCGCGTCGGCCGAGCGCGGCGGGGCCGTCGACTCGCGCACCCGCAGCGACGGGCTGATGACCACCCGGTGCGTCGGTCGGCCCGGGTCGGCGAAGCGCGCCACGAGCAGGTCCACCGCTGCGCGCCCGATCGACCGCCGCGGGGGGTGCACCGCCGTGAGCGGCGGGCTGAACAGGCCGGCCACCTCGTCGTCGTACGCCACCACCGACAGGTCGCCCGGCACGGCCAGGTGTCGTTCCTCGCAGCGCTGCACCAGCGCCATCGCCTCGGCGTCGGCGTGCACCAGCAGCGCCGTGGTCCCGGTGGACAGGCACCGGTCCAGCGCCGCGTCGAGCGCGGAGTCCCACTCGGGCGAGTGCAGGCCCGGCAAGAGCACCTCGGCGGTGTCCTCGGGCCGGACGCCGGCCTCGACCACCGCGTCGCGCCAGCCCCGCAGCACGTGCCGGGACGTCGGGCTGTTCTTGCTCAGCACCGCGCCGACCTTCCGGTGCCCCAGCGACAGGAGGTGGCGCACACCCATCGCGGCACCGAGGGCGTGGTCGGAGACCACGGACTCGAGAACGGCGTGGTGCGGCCCGACGGTCGCCGTGCGCTCGACCAGCACGGTCGGGACGCCGGTCGCGGCCAGCCACTCGAGCGTCGCGTCCATCGTCGGCGCGTCCAGGCGGGGTGCGATGAGCAGGCCGTCCGCCCCGAGGCCGTCGACGAGCCGCTCGAGCTGCGGCCGGTCGTCCTCGCTCTCGTACGACGAGCCGCGCAGCACCACCTTGTGCCCATAGTCGCGCCCGGCCTCCTCCGCCCCGCGGACGACGCCGGGCCAGTAGTAGTCGAGCGACGGCACGAGCATCCCCAGCGTGCGGGGCCCGGCGCCGACCGCGCGGGTGGGGAACGCGCCCTCCTCGCCGCTCTCCTCGGGGAGGATGAGCGTCACGCCGCCGTGCACGCGGCGCACCAGGCCCTCGGCGGCGAGCTGGGCGATGTCGCGGCGGATGGTCACCGCGGCCACACCGAGCTGCTCCGTGAGGTCCGACACGCGCACCGTGCCCTGGCGCTGCAGCTCGTCGAGGAGCTGCGCCCGGCGCTCCACCTGCAGCGGTCCGCGCCCGTCAGACGCACTCATCGCCGTTCCTCCACCGTCAGGTGGAGCGTGCCCGACGCGCCCAGCCCGGACACGTCCAGCACCAGGAGGGTCAGGTGGTCGCCCCACACGTCCGCGAGCATAGGGTCGTCCAGCGCGCGCCGCGTGGCGACGCACGGGACTGCGGGTTCCCAGGTCAGCAGGGCTGTGCCGGCTCCTTCGAGCGCGTCCACCTCGGCGCGTCCGCGCGCCGCGCGCACCTCGCCGGCGAGCAGCAGGTGCACGGTCGTCGGCCCGTCGCCGTCGCCCTCGCCCACCATCTGCCACTCGTCCGTCACCGTCACCCGGCCGGACGCCCGGTCCAGCCGCGCGGTGCGCCACCAGTGCGCCAGGTCCTCGCGGGGGTAGGCGCCCGCCAGGTCCAGCCGCAGCGTCGCGCCGTCCTCGCCGAGCACCGCCGTGACGCCGCGCGCCGCGAACGCCGCGCCGGGCGCCTGGGGCGTGCCGCGGACCTGCGGCACGTTGTGCCACTCGCTCTGCATGGTCCAGATCGAGTACCGCTCGGGGCCGAAGGTCTGCGCCGTGTACGTGGGACGCCCCGCGTCGACGAGCACCGGCACGCCGCCGAGGGCCACGATCACTTCGCCGACGTCGTCGTGGTTGTGGTGCTCGCCGTTGTGGCCCCCCTTGGCCGCCAGCGCGAGGCCGGCAGCCGACCCGGCGTGGCGACGCGCCACGAGCACCTGGGTCGAGGCGAACCACGTCCCGGCCGGCAGCGGCGGCGCCGCCGGTGCAGCGCGGCGCCACTCGTCGTCGACCAGCGCCCGCAGGAGCCGGCCCAGGCCGGCCTGCTCGTCGGCCACCGGGGCGCCGGGAACCCGGTGCGACGCGGCGTGCGCCTGCGCCTGGCGGTCCCCCGCGGCCCTGGCCGCGCGGTGCAGCGCGTGCCACGGCTGGCCCGCCGGTGGGCGCGCCCACCCGTCGGCGATGTTGACGTACCACCCGTCGGACAGGTGCATCCGGTGGGGGAAGGCGACGACCTCGCGCAGCGCCGGGACCTCGGCCGCCACCAGCGCCCCCGCGGTCGCGTGGCGCAGCAGGTCGAGCGCCTCCAGCGCGCGGCACGCGCCGTTCCACCAGTAGGAGTAGCCCTCGTCGATCGCCCCGTCGGCGGGCAGGGACGCGACGTAGCGGTCGACGCCGTCGACGACGAGGTCGACGAGCTGCGCGCGCCGGTCCGGGTCGGTCTCGAGCACCAGCGCGGCCACGAGCACGTTCCCGTGGATCCACGGGCTCCAGTTGTGCACGTCGCCGTCGAGGCCGAGCCAGTGCCAGTCGCGCCGTTGGAGGAACGGCGTGAGCACCCGGGTGTCCGCCTCGTGCCGGACCCTGGCGCGCAGGCCCGGGTAGCGCCCGTCGAGCTGCACCCCCAGCACGTGGTCGACCCACGCGAGCTGCCCCACCACCTCACCGGCCCCCAGGTCGACGAACGGGTCGGTGACGGTGGGGACCACCGAGCCGTGGGCGACGAAGGTGTCGTCGTGCGCCGGCCAGCACCACGTGCTCTGCTCGCAGAGCAACGTCACGCCGTCGGCCACCTCGTCGAGCCACGCGTCGTCGAGCGTGACCGCGGCCATGACGACCGCCCGGCTCAGCCGGTGCTGGCGCGCGAACACCGCCTGCTCGTACGTGTCACGGTCACCGTCGCGCCAGCGGCGCGAGTGGTCGTGCTGGAGCGGCTGCGGCCACGGCGCGCCGAGATCGACCCCGGCCCGCGCCGCCAGGCTCGCCAGCGTGGCCGGGTCGAGCGCCGACCACGTGGCGCGGTCCGCCGCGGGCGGGACGGGCAGGCTGTGGGGGGGCGCGACGAGCAGCTGCCGCAGGGACGCGGCGCCGGGGCCGCGCCAGAGCGCGGCGAGCGGTCCGGCGAAGCGCGCGGAGGTCGGCATGTCTCCTCATCCAGATCGGCTGCGTTGCGATCGTTTGTGATCATATCAGGTCGATCACGGAGTTGACATGATCACGTGTGGTCGGTTTACTTCGACACGGTTCAGGTCTGGCGCGAACCAACGAGCGCATCGTCGCGTACCCGCCGGGCGGCTTCAACGAAGAAGGACACGTGACCGAGCGCACAGCCGTAGCCCGCGAGGAGTCCGTGCCGCCGGCACGCGGCGACTGGTCGCGGGCCGAGTGGGCCGCCTTCGCCGACCGGCTGCTCGCGGCCGCACGCCCCTATGCCTCACCGCGCCACGGCCGCATCACGCTGCCGGGCGCCGAGGGCGGCTACGGCCACGCGGTCGACGGCCTCGAGGGCTTCTGCCGCACGTTCCTCCTGGCGGGCTTCCGTATCGCGGGCGAGCGCGGCCGGGGGATGGACGAGCTGGCCGACTTCTACGCACGGGGCATCGCCGCCGGCGTCGACCCCGACTCGCCCGACGAGGAGCGCTGGGGCCGCACCACCGAGCACGGCCAGGCCAAGGTCGAGGCCGCCTCGACCGCGCTCATCCTCGACATGACGCGGCCGTGGATCTGGGACCGCCTCTCGGACCGCACGCAGCAGCAGGTGGTCGAGTACCTCTCCCCCGTCGTCGGCGACCACGGCTACCCCAAGACGAACTGGCTGTGGTTCCGGGTCGTCGTCGAGACCTTCCTGCGCTCGGTCGGCGGGCCGTGGTCGGCCGACGACGTCGCCGCCGACCTGGCGCTGCACGATGACCTCTACCGCGGGGACGGCTGGTACTCCGACGGGTACGAGCGCAGCTACGACCACTACGTCGGCTGGGCGATGCACCTGTACCCGGTGCTGTGGTCGCGCATGGCCGGCGCCGCCGACCTGGCGCAGGGGCGCACCGCCACCGACGTCGCCCGGCTCGACCGGTTCCTCCGCGACGCCGTCCGCCTCGTCGGCGGTGACGGTTCACCGATGGTCCAGGGCCGCAGCCTCGTCTACCGGTTCGCCGCCGCCGCCCCCTTCTGGGTGGGCGCGATCGCGGGGGTCCCGTCCACGCCCCTCGGCCAGCTGCGGCACGCGGCCGACCGCGTGGTGCGCCACTTCGCCGACCACGGCGCGCCCGACGAGCGCGGCCTGCTCACCATGGGCTGGCACCACGAGTGGCGGCAGCTGGCGCAGTCGTACTCGGGGCCGAGCTCGCCGTACTGGGCCGCCAAGGGCCTGCTCGGCCTTGCGCTGCCGGCCGACCACCCGGTGTGGTCGGCGCCCTCCGAGCCCCTGCCGGCGGAGCGCCGGGACTCGCTCGTCGCGGTCGCCCCGGCCGGCTGGGTGGTGTCCGCGACCGCGGAGGACGGCATCGTCCGCATCGCCAACCACGGCACCGACCACGCCCGCGCGGGCTCGACGGTCGGGGACTCGCCCGCGTACGCGCGGATCGGCTACTCGACGGCGACGGCGCCGCTGCTCGATGAGGAGGCGTGGCTCGCGCCGCTCGAGCAGTCCGCCGCCCTGGTGGACGCCGCTGGCCGCCCGACCCACCGGGCCGCGATGAGCCTCCTCGAGGCCCGCGTGGCCGACGGCGTGGCGGTCGCCGGCTCGCGGGCCCGGGCCCACTGGCTCGACGCCGCGCCGACGACGACGCACCACGGCTCGGGGCGGGACGGCGTCGCCGTCCCGGCGGGGCTGCTCACGGTGTTCTCGCTGCTCCGCGGCCCCTGGGAGGCGCGCCTCGTGCGGGTCGACGCGCTCGCCGACGGCGTCGACGCGGGTGCGCTGACGCTCCGGATCGGCGGCTGGCCGCTCGTCGGGCCCGGGGCGTCCGTGCTACCGGAGGGCGACGGCGTCGTCTCCGACGGGACAACCTCGACCCTCCGGGCGCTCGTCGGCGCGGGCCGGCCCGCCGTCACCAGCCGTCAGGGCGCCAGCCCGCTGGGTGACCCTGCACACGTGCCTACGCTCACCTTCCCGGTCCGGGTCGGCGCGTGGGTCGCGGCGCTCGTCGGCCTGTCCGGCGCGGTGCCGACGCACGAGGAGAGAACAAGCCGTGCCGAGCTGCTCGAGCGGGACGGCGGTCTTGACGCGGTGGTGACCTGGCCGGACGGCGTCCGCACCAGCACCCACCTCTCCGTGGAGGCACCCGGGAACGCCGCCTAGGCGTCCCGGTTCCGTAGCACAGGCCCAACGACGGGCCCTCATTGCGAAGGAGCAAGGATGAAGCGCTCGATCCCCGCCGCGGCTGCCCTGGCCGCCGTGGCCTCGCTCGCGCTCGCCGCGTGCAGCGGCGGCACCGGTGGCGGCACCGCGGCGTCGCAGCCCCCGGCCGCCAGCGCCGGCGCGACGACCGCCGCCGACAGCCTCTGCGGCACTGGCAACGTCACGCTGACGGTCTCGGGCTGGAGCCTGTCGACCACGCCGGAGTTCAAGAAGCTGGCCGACGCGTTCCACGCGAAGTGCTCGAACGTGACCGTGCAGGTCAAGGAGTACGACGCGTCCAACTACAGCACGCTGATCACGGCCGACCTCGCCGCGAACGCGGGCCCGGACATCATCACGCAGAAGGAGGTCAAGTACGTCACGACCTTCGTCTCCGGCAACCAGCTGCTGGACGTCAGCGACCTGACCTCGCAGCTCGACCCGCAGCTGTCGGGCCTCAAGTCGTACCAGGTGGACGGCAAGCAGTACGCGATCCCCTACCGGCAGGACTCGTGGGTCCTCTTCTACAACAAGGACCTCTTCGACAAGGCGAAGGTCGCGTACCCGGACGGCACCTGGACGTGGGACGACTACGTCAAGGCCGCCAAGTCGCTGGCCACGGCGCTGCAGGCCGGCGGGAACTCGTCGGTCTTCGGCACCTACGAGCACTCGTGGCAGTCCACGCTCCAGGGCTTCGCGAACGCGCAGGCCCCGAACGGCGGCATCCTCACGGGCGACTACTCGTACATGAAGCCCTACTACCAGCGGGCGCTCGACCTGCAGAACAGCAAGGCGCAGATCGACTTCGGCTCGATCTCGACCAACAAGCTGACCTACCAGGGCCAGTTCGGCAAGCAGAAGGCGGCGATGATGCCGATGGGGTCGTGGTACGTCGCGACGCTCATCGCGCAGCAGGCCTCCGGCGACGCCGACAAGTTCAACTGGGGCTTCGCGCCGATCCCGCAGTACGACTCGTCGACCACGGGCACGAGCAAGACGCCCGTGACGTTCGGTGACCCCACCGGCTTCGGCATCAACGCCGCGATCGACAAGTCGAAGGTCGCCGCCGCCAAGGGCTTCCTCGTCTTCGCTGCCAGCGCCGACGCCGCCAAGACCCTCGCCAGCATCGGCATCACGCCGGCGCTCACGACCGCCGACGTCGCCTCGACGTACTTCGCGACGCCGGGCGCCCCGACCGACGCGCTCTCGAAGTTCGCCTGGACCACGCACAAGACGAACCCCGAGAACGTCACCGACCCGCGCACCGCGCAGGTCCAGTCGATCCTCAACGACGCGCACACGGCGATCATGTCCGGCTCGTCGTCCATCGACGCGGCGCTGGCGCAGGCCAAGCAGCGCGTGCACGACGAGGTCGGCATCGGCTGACCTGCGCCTCACCCGTCAGCCCGACCCCCAGGCTGACACCGCAGGGACGGCTCGTCCTGGCCGGCGGCTCGCTCGCCGGCCAGGACGGCCCCCGCCCACGCACCTGACCCGGACGAAGGAGTCCCACCCGCCATGGCCAGCATCACGATCGACGGCGCCGGTCCCCGCACAGGGGCCACCGAGCCGCGCCGGCGCCGCCCAGGAGCCCGGCTCCGGCGCCGCAACACGCTCATCGGGTGGAGCTTCATCCTGCCGAACTTCGTCGGCTTCGCGCTGCTGACGCTCGTGCCGGTGCTCGCGCTCTTCTACATCTCGTTCACCAACTGGGACGTGTTCGGCAAGGCCAAGTGGCTCGGCCTGGCCAACTTCCGACGCCTGCTGCACGACGCGAGCTTCCACACCGCGCTGTGGAACACCGTCTACTACTCGGTGGTCCACATCCCGCTCACGCTGGTGATCTCGCTGGCGCTGGCGATGCTGCTCAACCGCAAGCTGCGGGGCGTGGCGTTCTTCCGCACCGCTGCGTTCTTCCCCTACATCACGTCCGTCGTCGCGATCACGACCGTGTGGAACCTGCTCTTCAGCCCCAAGTACGGCCCCATCAACGACGTGCTGCGGTTCGTCGGGATCGACAACCCGCCCGGGTGGACCACGTCGACCACGTGGGCGATGCCCGCCGTCATCATCGTCGGCACGTGGCGCGAGATGGGCTACTACATGATCCTGTTCCTCGCCGGCCTGCAGACGGTGCCGCGCGAGCTGTACGAGGCGGCGCGGATGGACGGCGCCAGCGCGTGGCAGCGGTTCCGGAACGTCACGCTGCCCTGCCTGCGGCCGACGACCTTCTTCGTCACGGTCATGCTGACGATCGGCTCGTTCAAGGTGTTCGACATCATCCTGCTGATGACCAACGGCGGTCCCGGCCAGGCGACCCTCGTGCTCTCGCAGTTCATCTACAAGGCCGGCTTC
>JAJYTJ010000202.1 GCA_021793115.1 Actinomycetes bacterium
CATCGACCCCCTCTGACGTGGAAGCGGGGCGGCTCCGTGCTCACACGTGCGGCCCCGGGGTGCTGTTGTGCGTCTCTTCGCAGGGCAACGGTACATGGTCCGAACTCATTCCGACCACCGGCGCCGGGGCCGCCCCGGGCGGCCGGGCCGCTGGTCGGCGTGGTCCGCCGTGTGGTTCCACCCGGTGAACGGTCCACCCGCGGCCGGATACCCGTCTCACGATGCGGTACCGCGACACGATCGACGGATTCTCCCGCCGGATCGGTCAGGTTGAGGGTGAGATGTACCGTTAAGAGTGTTGTAGGTGAAGTCTCCCGACCTGGGGCCGAACGGGCCGATTTGTCGACGTCGCGCGGTTTGTGCGACTGTGGCAGTCACGGTTCGTCCCTGGGGGAGGATGACCACGCAGTGCGCGGGGAGCGGCCCGAGCACATCCACGCAGCATGGAGGTCGGTCATGTCCCCGTCGCCCGTCCAGCCGGAGAACCTGCTGACGCCGTCCGAGGTGGCGACCCTCTTCCGGGTCGACCCGAAGACCGTCACGCGGTGGGCCCGTGCCGGCAAGCTCTCGTCCATCCGCACGCTCGGTGGGCACCGCCGGTACAAGGAGTCCGAGGTGCGCGAACTCCTCGACGGCCTGCCGCAGCAGCGCCAGGTCGACTAGGTCCTACGTCGCGGCGCGTCAGCGCCGAGCCAGCCGGCCCACGAGGCCGGCCACCGCTGCGGCCGTCGCGCCGGCAACCACCCCGAGCACGATGCGGGCGCGCCAGCGCGCCGCCGGGTCCGCCGCCGGGTCGGCGGCGTCGTGCAGCATCTGGCGACCGCGGTCCTTCGCGGCCGCCAGCCGTGTCTTCGGGTCGAACCAGCCCGCCAGCTCGTCCACCGTCGCCGCAAGCTCGCCGCGGGCGGCCCGCACGTCCTCCTCGAGCCGGCTGAGCTTGTCGGTCGGTTGCGCGCCGCTCATGAGTGCAGGCCTCCCTTGACCGCCGCGACGTCTTCCCGCAGGTTCTCGATGGCGCGCTCCGGCTTGGGCGGGCTCCCCTTCTTCACCTGCGCGCGGCCGACGAGCACGAGCACGCCGGCGGCGACGAGCATGGCGACGAACACGATGAGGGCCGCCAGCCACGCCGGGAGGGCCACCGCGAGCGCGAGGATGACCGTGGCGATGCCGACGGCCACCGCGTAGGCGGCCAGCACTGCGGCGGCGATGAACATCCCGGAACCGATGCCGGCGTGCTTCGCCTTGGCGGCCAGCTCCTCTTTGGCCAGCTCCACCTCGGCCCGGACCAGGCGGGACGCCTGTTCGGACAGGTCGCTGACCAGCTTGCCGAGCGAGCGGCTGTCGCCCGGGACCGCTCCGTTGGTGGCCATGGGATGGGGCCCTTCGTCGTCGGACGTGCGTGGGACCCAGTGTGGTGGCCGCGACGGCTGCGCGCACCATCACCCGGTGTGTTGGCCCTGGTCAGTCCTCCCAGGGATGCACGAGCTCCCCGGCCGGGTGGTTGGGCACCGGCATGGGGATCTGCGGCATGTCCTCCAGGTCGAGGGGCATGAACGTGCAGACCTCCTCGATCGGCTGCCGCAGGAGAGTGCTCGGCGATTCCTGTGCGATTGTGGCGCTCACGGTTGCGCTTCCCTCGGTGGTGACGGTGTCAAGGCGTGCCTCCTGACACGCCGTCCAGCCTAGGACGGTGCCCCGCCGGCAGCCAGGACGATGGGCCCGAACACGTGAAAGACCTCACGAGACGCGGGCGCGCACTGCTGGGACGCCCACGCGGTTGTCGAGCATGGACAGCCGAGCGGTGCCATCTTGGGGCGAGGTGGTCACCCTTCGGCGGCCGTCCGGTGGCTAGCCTCGTCGGTGCCCGGCGACTGCGTCGGCACGGACGAGGGAATGCCGATGACGCTGCTGGACGGCAAGACGGTGCTGGTGACCGGGGTCCTCACGGAGGGCTCGATCGCCTTCCACGTGGCTCGGCTCGCCCAGGAGCAGGGCGCGCAGGTGGTGCTCACCTCGTTCGGCCGCCAGGCGCGGCTGACCGAGGTGATCGCCCGGCGGCTGCCGGCGCCGGCGCCGGTGGTCCAGCTCGACGTCACCTCGGCCGACGACCTGGCAGCGCTCGCGGAGCGCATCGGTGAGCACGCGGACCGGCTGGACGGGGTCGTCCACTCGATCGGCTTCGCGCCGCAGTCCGTGCTCGGTGGGCACTTCCTCGAGGGCGCGTGGCCGGACGTGGCGACCGCGATGGAGGTCTCCGCCTACTCGCTGAAGGCGTTGGCGGTCGCCGCGCGACCGCTGCTGGTGCGGAGCAGCTCGGTGGTGGGCCTGACGTTCGACGCGACCGTCGCGTGGCCGGTCTACGACTGGATGGGGGTCGCGAAGGCGGCCCTCGAAGCGACGGCCCGCTACCTGGCACGCGACCTGGGGCCGTCGGGTGTGCGGGTGAACCTGGTCGCGGCCGGCCCGGTCCGCACCACGGCGGCCAAGGCGATCCCCGGCTTCGACGTGATCGAGGGTGGCTGGGACGCCCGCGCCCCGCTGGGTTGGGACGTGCGCGACGCCGAGCCGACCGCGCGTGCCGTCGTGGCCCTGCTGTCGGACTGGTTCCCGGCGACCACCGCGGAGATCGTGCACGTGGACGGCGGCGTGCACGCGATGGGGTAGGAGCCCCTCTCACCTGCGAGGCACTTCCCGGCAGCGGACCTTGGTCCCGGGTCGGCCCTGGACCCCACCCTACGGTGGCGTAACTTACGCTTCCGTAGGTTTGGAGCCGCTGTGCCGCTGCTGTCCCCACCGCGACCCCTCGCGCGGGCGTTGCCCACGATCATCCAGGGCGGGATGGGCGTGGCGATCTCCTCGTGGCACCTCGCCTCCGTCGTCGCCCGCCGCGGCCAGCTCGGGGTGGTCTCCGGCACGGCGCTCGACCTCGTGCTGGCCAGGCGGCTGGAGGACGGCGACGTCGACGGGTCGGCCCGCCGCGCGATGGCCGCCTTCCCGGTACCGGGCGTGGTGGAGCGCGTCCTGGGCCGCTACCTGCGTCTCGGCGGCCGGCCCGCCGGCACCGCCTACACGCCGGTGCCACGGGTGAGCCTGCGTCCGGGCCGCGCCGGGCAGGAGCTCACCCTGCTGGCCTGCTTCGTCGAGGTGTGGCTCGCCAAGGAGGGCCACGACGGCCCCGTCGGCATCAACTTCCTGGAGAAGATCCAGATGGCGATGCCGGCCGCCGCGTACGGCGCGATGCTCGCCGGGGTCGACGCCGTGCTGGTCGGTGCCGGCATCCCGCGCCACGTGCCGCACCTGCTCGACGAGCTGGCGGCCCACCGGCCGACCAGCCTGCCGGTCGACGTCGCGGGCGATCCGGGCGGCGCCCACGCGGTCGCCATCGACCCGCGGGAGCTGCTCGGGCCGGGTCTGGCGCCGTTGCACCGCCCGATGTTCCTGGCCGTCGTCTCCAGCGAGGTCCTCGTCACCCACCTGGCGCGGAACCCGGCGATCCGGCCGGACGGCTTCGTCGTCGAGAGCCCGCACGCCGGCGGCCACAACGCCCCGCCGCGGGGGCGGCCGGTGCTCGACGAGCGCGGCCAGCCGGTCTTCGGCCCTCGCGACGACGCCGACATCGCGAAGGTCGCGGCCGTGGGGCTGCCGTTCTGGCTCGCGGGCGGGCGGGGCACCCCCGAGGCGCTGCGCGCGGCGGTTGCCGCCGGTGCGGTCGGCGCCCAGGTGGGGACGGTCTTCGCGCTGAGCACCGAGTCGGGGCTGGCGCCGTCGCTGCGGCACCGGCTGCTCGAGCGGCTGCGCACGGGCACCCTCGAGGTGCTGACCGACCCCGCCGCCTCGCCGACCGGCTTCCCGTTCAAGGCGGTGCAGCTCGACGGGTCGTTGTCCGACCCCGCCGTGCGCGCCGCCCGGCCGCGCCTGTGCGACCTCGGCTACCTGCGTCAGGCGTTCCTCAAGGACGACGGCCGCATCGGGTACCGCTGCCCGGCCGAGCCGGTCGCCATGTTCGTCCGCAAGGGCGGTTCGGAGGCCGACACCGTCGGCCGGGTATGCCTCTGCAACTCGCTCGCGGCCGACGCCGGGCTCGGCCAGATCCGCATCGGTGGTGACCTCGAGGAGCCCCTCGTCACCCTGGGCTCGGACCTGGCGGGCGCGAGCCGGCTCGCCGAGCTCCACCCGCAGGGTTGGTCCGCGGACCAGGTGCTCGACTGGCTGCTCGCGCCGGCGGCGCCGAGCGCGGCGGCCGGTCGCTGAGACGGAAGAACCCCCTGGTCACCCTGGGTTTGCGCGACGGCGAGGCCCCGCCGCACGCCTGGTCGATCTGCGCCACCGAGTTCGTCGTGCGCCGAACCGGCCTTGGCACCGCTCCCCGCCATGCGTCGCGTCGCCGCGCTAGCACTGGACCGGACGACGTCGCAGGCGCCTGGGACTAACGTCACCCCTCTGCCCGTTGACCTGCCTTATCTACCGCCGCTCGTTCCCGCATCCTGCGGCCGGAGGTGTGGATCGCGGTCCGAAGGCGCGCAAGATGGCTCCGTGGCTGGGTCGAGAGACGCCCGACCCGCGTCGAGGGAGATGGCCATGAGAGCAGCGCGCTACTACGACCGCGGCGACATCCGGATCGACGAGATCCCCGAGCCGCCGGTCGGCCCGGGTGAGGTCGGGATCGATGTCGCCTGGTGCGGCATCTGCGGGTCGGACCTGCACGAGTACGTCGAGGGACCGATCTTCGTCCCACCGGCCGGGCACCCACAGCCGATCAGCGGCGAGTCAGCGCCGATCACGCTGGGCCACGAGATGTCCGGCGTCGTGCGTGAGCTCGGTGCGGGTGTGACGGACCTCGCGGTGGGCGACCACGTGGTGGTCGAGCCGTACATCGTCCGGGACGACGTCGACACCGGCCCGGACAGCCGGAGCTACCACCTGTCGAAGGACATGAACTTCATCGGCCTCGGCGGCCGTGGCGGCGGTCTCGGCGAGAAGATCTCCGTCAAGCGCCGCTGGGTGCACAAGATCGCCGACAGCGTCCCGCTGGACCAGGCGGCGCTGATCGAGCCACTCTCCGTCGGCTACCACGCGGTAGAGCGCAGCGGTGCGAAGGCCGGTGACACGGCCCTCGTGGTCGGCGCCGGCCCCATCGGACTGCTCACGTCTGCGGTGCTCAAGGCGATCGGCGTGGCGGTGATCATCAGCGAGCCGAGCCCGCTGCGTCGGCAGAAGGCCGTCGACTCAGGCGTCGCCGAGCACGTGCTGGACCCGCGGTCGGACGACGTTGTCGCCCGGGTACGCGAGCTGACCGGCGGTGCAGGCGCCGCCGTCGGCTTCGAGTGCACGTCCGTCCAACCGGCTCTCGACACGCTGGTCGACGCGCTGGCACCGCAGGGCGTGCTGGTCGTCGTCGCCATCTGGGCGCATCCCGGCACGTTCGACCTGACGAAGATCGTGCTCAAGGAGCTGGACGTGCGCGGCACCATCGCCTACGTCAACTCGCACCAGGACGTCATCCCTCTGGTGGAGCAGGGGAAGATCGACCTGTCCCCGTTCATCACCGGACGGATCGGCCTTGACCACCTGATTGACCAGGGGTTCGACACACTGATCCACCACAACGAGACCGCGGTGAAGATCCTGGTCTCGCCGTCGGGGCGAGGCCTCTGACCTTCTGAGCGCCCGTCGGGCCCCGCGGGGATGACCACTCGGGAAGCCCGAGCATAAGGAAGACGCCGCCCGGCGGCAGGGGGTCCACCGGGCGGCGTCGGGTGGGCGACCCTCGGGCGCTCCAGCCTCCAGGTCACCGAGCGCTACTCCCGCGCCCGCGAAGGCGTCGCGCTACGCGCCGGCGCCGTGCTCGACCAGGCCCTCGGAGGCAAGACCGGCAAGGGCGCCAAGGCCAAGTGCCGGGGCGTCTCCGCCCGGGGTCCAGGCTCGAGAATCGCCCGCACTCAGCGGGGCAGGGAACGAGGCAGCCTGTGAGACGGAAGAACCCCCTGGTCACCAGGGGGTTCTTCGAGGTGGCTCCGACCGGCGTCGATCCGGTGACCTCACGATTTTCAGTGACTT
>JAJYTJ010000203.1 GCA_021793115.1 Actinomycetes bacterium
ACGACGAGCGGCTCGTCGCCGAGCTGAAGAAGGCCAAGGAAGAGCTGTTCAACCTGCGCTTCCAGTCGGCCACCGGTCAGCTGGAGAGCCACGGCCGGCTCCAGGCCGTGCGTCGCGACATCGCGCGGATCTACACCATCCTGCGCGAGCGCGAGCTCGGCATCCGTACTGCTCCGAGCCCGAGCGAGTGAGGCGACGTTGAACACCAAGCAGGAGTCGACGACGGCCACGGCCGAGCGCCGCGCGTACCGCAAGACGCGCCGCGGCTACGTCGTCAGCGACAAGATGGACAAGACCGTCGTGGTCGAGGTCGAGGACCGGGTCAAGCACCCGCTCTACGGCAAGGTCATGCGGCGTACGAGCAAGGTCAAGGCGCACGACGAGCAGAACTCGGCGGGCATCGGCGACCTCGTGCTCATCATGGAGACCCGGCCGCTGTCGGCCACCAAGCGGTGGCGGGTCGTCGAGATCCTCGAGAAGGCTAAGTAGTCACGGTCTGAAGTTGCCCGCGGGGGCGTCTCGCCCCCGTGTGCTTCATGGCAACGACACGTTCGGACAGGCTCGGGCCCGGTGACGGTGACCCGAGAACCCGCCAGACGACAGGAGTGAAGGAATGATCCAGCAGGAGACGCGGCTGCGCGTCGCCGACAACACGGGTGCCAAGGAGATTCTCTGCATCCGTGTTCTCGGTGGCTCGGGTCGCCGCTACGCCGGCATCGGCGACGTGATCGTCGCCACCGTCAAGGACGCGATCCCCGGTGGCAACGTGAAGAAGGGTGACGTCGTCAAGGCCGTCGTCGTGCGCACCCGCAAGGAGCGCCGCCGGCCCGACGGCTCGTACATCAAGTTCGACGAGAACGCCGCCGTGATCCTCAAGAACGACGGGGAGCCCCGTGGGACGCGCATCTTCGGCCCGGTCGGCCGCGAGCTGCGCGACAAGAAGTTCATGAAGATCATCTCGCTGGCTCCGGAGGTGCTCTGACGATGGCCAAGATCAAGAAGGGCGACCTGGTCGTCGTCATCTCCGGCAACCGCGCGGACCGCGGCAAGCAGGGCCGGGTGCTCGAGGTGCTCACCGAGTCGCAGCGCGTGGTCGTCGAGGGCGTCCACCGGGTGACGAAGCACACCAAGATCAACCAGACGCAGCGCGGCACCACCACCGGTGGGATCGAGATCGTCGAGGCCCCCATCCACATCAGCAACGTGATGCTGGTCGACCCGGAGACCAAGAAGGGCACCCGGGTGGGCTACCGCACCGAGCAGATCGAGCGCGACGGGAAGCTCAAGACCGTCCGGGTCCGCGTGGCCAAGCGCTCCGGTAAGGACATCTGATGTCGCAGAGCATCGAGGCCCCGGCCACGCCGCGCCTCAAGACGAAGTACGCGGACGAGATCAAGCCGGCGCTGCTCAGCCAGTTCGGCCACGAGAACGTCAACCAGGTGGCCAAGCTGGTCAAGGTCGTCGTCAACATGGGCGTCGGCGAGGCCGCGAAGGACTCCAAGCTCATCGAGGGCGCGGTGCGTGACCTCACCGCCATCACCGGCCAGAAGCCGATGGTGACGAAGGCTCGCAAGTCGATCGCGCAGTTCAAGCTGCGCGAGGGCATGCCCATCGGCGCCCACGTCACGCTCCGTGGCGACCGTGCGTGGGAGTTCCTCGACCGGCTGCTGTCGATCGCGTTGCCGCGCATCCGCGACTTCCGCGGCTTGTCGGACAAGCAGTTCGACGGCCACGGGAACTACACGTTCGGTCTGACCGAGCAGTCCGTGTTCCACGAGATCGACCAGGACCGGATCGATCGCGTGCGTGGCATGGACATCACGGTCGTGACCTCGGCGACCACCGACGACGAGGCACGGGCCTTCCTCCGCGCGCTCGGCTTCCCGTTCAAGGAGAACTGACCATGGCGAAGACCGCCCTCGTCAACAAGGCGAACGCGACGCCGAAGTTCGGCGTGCGCGGCTACACGCGCTGCCAGCGCTGCGGGCGTCCCCGTTCCGTGTACAAGAAGTTCGGCCTGTGCCGGATCTGCGTGCGGGAGATGGCCCACCGGGGCGAGCTCCCCGGCGTCACCAAGAGCAGCTGGTAAGCATCCGACGACGTCGGTAGGTCCGGGTGGGCGCCAGCCCGCTCGGATACCCCGGCGAGAAAGGGGCGACGCCCCATGACCATGACCGACCCGATCGCAGACTTCCTCACGCGGCTGCGCAACGCGAACACGGCGCACCACGACACCGTGGTGATCCCGTTCTCCAAGCTCAAGTCGCACATCGCGGAGATCCTGCAGGCCGAGGGCTACATCGGCGGCTGGATCGTCGAGGACGCCCAGGTGGGCAAGAACCTCGTCGTGACGCTGAAGTACGGCCCGAACCGCGAGCGTGCGCTCGCCGGCGTCAAGCGCGTGTCCAAGCCGGGCCTGCGCGTGTACGCCAAGTCGACCAACCTGCCGAGGGTGCTCGGCGGCCTGGGCGTGGCGATCCTGTCCACGTCCTCGGGGCTGCTGACCGACAAGCAGGCAGCCAAGAAGGGTGTGGGCGGGGAAGTCCTCGCCTACGTCTGGTGAGTTCCAGGACGGAAGGAGAACAGCCATGAGCCGTATCGGCAGGATCCCCGTCCCGGTCCCGACCGGCGTGGACATCACCATCGAGGGCAACGTCGTGACCGTGCAGGGCCCCAAGGGCACGCTGACGCACACGATCCCGGCCCCCATCCAGGTTGCTCGCGACGACGCCGGGGCGCTCGTCGTGACCCGGCCCGACGACGAGCGGGCCTCCCGCTCGCTGCACGGCCTGACCCGCACGCTGCTGGCCAACCTGGTCACGGGAGTGACGCAGGGCTACAGCAAGACGCTCGAGATCGTCGGCACCGGTTACCGCGTGCAGGCCAAGGGCGCGAACCTCGAGTTCGCGCTGGGCTTCTCGCACCCGGTGACGGTCGAGCCCCCCGAGGGCATCACCTTCACCGTCGAGACCGCGACGCGCTTCGTCGTCGCCGGCATCGACAAGCAGCAGGTGGGCGAGGTCGCCGCGAACATCCGCAAGATCCGCAAGCCCGAGCCGTACAAGGGCAAGGGCGTGAAGTACCAGGGCGAGGTCGTGCGTCGCAAGGTCGGAAAGGCTGGTAAGTAAGCCATGGCGATCAGCATCAAGGGCAAGGGCAAGCAGATCGCCCGCCAGCGGCGGCACCTGCGCCTGCGCAAGAAGGTCGTCGGCACGGAATCCCGTCCGCGCCTGGTCGTCACGCGCTCCGCGCGCCACATCGTCGCGCAGGTCGTCGACGACGGCGTGGGCCGCACCATCGCCTCGGCGTCGACCCTCGAGGTCGACCTGCGGGCGACCGAGGGCGACAAGACCGCCAAGGCGCGCAAGGTGGGCGAGCTCGTCGCCGCGCGGGCCAAGGCCGCGGGTGTCGAGGCGGTCGTCTTCGACCGCGGTGGCAACAAGTACCACGGCCGGGTGGCCGCGGTGGCGGACGGTGCCCGCGAGGGAGGTCTGGCGCTGTGACCCAGCCGCTCGAGACGAAGAAGAGGATCCACTGATGGCTGCTGGACCACGCAGCAACACCACGGCCGGCGGGCAGGGCGGCGAGCGTCGCGAGGGCGGCGAGCGTCGCGAGCGCCGCGACGGCGGTCGTCGGCAGGACGCTGCCGAGAAGAGCGCGTTCGTCGAGCGCGTCGTGACCATCAACCGCGTCGCCAAGGTCGTCAAGGGCGGCCGCCGCTTCAGCTTCACGGCGCTCGTCGTCGTCGGCGACGGCGACGGCACGGTCGGCGTCGGCTACGGGAAGGCCAAGGAGGTGCCCGCGGCGATCGCCAAGGGCGTGGAGGAGGCGAAGAAGAACTTCTTCCGCGTCCCCCGCATCCAGGGCACCATCCCGCACCCCGTCCAGGGTGAGGCCGCGGCCGGCGTCGTCTACCTGCGCCCGGCGTCGCCGGGTACCGGTGTGATCGCCGGTGGCCCGGTGCGCGCGGTCCTGGAGTGCGCCGGCATCCACGACGTGCTGACGAAGTCGCTGGGGTCGTCGAACTCCATCAACATCGTTCACGCCACCGTCGCGGCCCTCAAGGGCCTCGAGCAGCCGGAGGCGGTCGCGGCGCGCCGTGGCCTGCCGCTCGACCACGTGGTGCCGGCCCCGCTGCTGCGGGCCCAGGCCGCGGGGCGGGCCGCTGCCGCGGCGGCGAAGGCGGGTGCGTGATGGCTCGCCTCAAGGTGACCCAGACCCGGTCCGCCATCGGCGGCAAGCAGAACCAGCGCGACACGTTGCGCACCCTGGGCCTCAAGCGGATCGGCGACGTCGTCGTCAAGGAGGACCGCCCTGAGATCCGCGGCATGGTCCGCACGGTGCGCCACCTCGTCGCCGTCGAGGAGGTCGAGTGAGCATGGCCGACGAGAACAAGGCCGAGGACACGACGGAGGCGAAGCCGGCTGCCAAGAAGGCCGCCGCCAAGCCCGCCGCCGACAAGGCCGCCAAGCCGGCGGCGGAGAAGGCTGCCAAGCCCGCCGCGGACTCGGCGGAGGCTGCTCCGGCCGCCGCCAAGCTGGCGCGTACGACGAAGGCCGCCGCGGCGAAGGCCGAGCCGACCGAGTCGACGACGGCCCCGGCGGCTGCCAAGGCGAAGCCGACCGCTGCGGCCGCGAAGGCGGCGCAGGACGCGGCCGCGCCGGGTGCCGGCGGCACCCTGCGGGTGCACCACCTGCGCCCGGCGCCGGGCGCCCGCACCGCCAAGACCCGCGTGGGCCGTGGCGAGGGCTCCAAGGGCAAGACCGCGGGCCGCGGCACCAAGGGCACGAAGGCCCGCTACCAGGTGCCGGAGCGCTTCGAGGGCGGCCAGATGCCGATGCACATGCGGCTGCCCAAGCTCCGTGGCTTCAAGAACCCGTTCCGCGTCGAGTACCAGGTGGTCAACCTGGACAAGATCTCGGCGCTGTACCCGAACGGCGGCGACGTCACGGTGGCCGACCTCGTGGCCAAGGGCGCGGTCCGCAAGGGCCAGCCGGTCAAGGTGCTCGGCACCGGCGAGCTGACGGTCAAGATCTCGGTCGCGGTCGACGCCCTGTCGGCGTCCGCCAAGGAGAAGATCGAGGCCGCCGGCGGCACCGTCGTCGCGCAGGACTGACAGATCAACCGACGTTCGTCCGGGGGCCGCGGTGGCCGTGTGCTGCCGGGGCCCCCGGACGTTCCCGGCATCGGCTAGGGTGCGCGGGGTGCTCGTGACGCGTCACGGGCGGGCCGGCCAGGGCATCCTGGTCGGGGCGGAACCCGCCTTCGGGCGGTACCAGGAGGTCAGGTGCTAGGCGCATTCGTGCGGGCGTTCCGGACGCCCGACCTGCGGCGCAAGCTGCTCTTCACCATCGGGATCATGGTGGTGTTCCGGTTCGGCTCGTTCCTGCCGACGCCGGGCGTCTCGTACCCCAACGTGCAGACCTGCGTGCAGCAGACCAAGGCGAACGACCTGCTGGGGATCGTCAACCTCTTCAGCGGCGGAGCGCTGCTCCAGCTGTCGGTGTTCTCGCTCGGGATCATGCCGTACATCACCGCGAGCATCATCATCCAGCTGCTGCGTGTGGTCATCCCGAAGTTCGAGGAGCTGCACCAGGAGGGCCAGTCCGGCACCACCAAGCTCACGCAGTACACGCGCTACCTCACCATCGGGCTGGCGGTGCTGCAGTCGACGACGATCATCGCGCTCGCGCGCTCCGGTCAGCTGTTCCAGGGGTGCTCGGTCTCCGTCATCCCGAACTCGAGCTGGACCGTGCTGACGATCATGGTGATCACCATGACCGCGGGCACGGGCCTCATCATGTGGCTGGGCGAGCTCATCACCGAGCGCGGCGTCGGCAACGGGATGTCGCTGCTCATCTTCACGTCGATCGCGGCGCGGTTCCCGTCGAACATGTGGTCCATCGCGGGCGGCGCCGGTGGCGTCGGGAAGTTCATCTCGGTGCTCGTGATCATCATCGTCGTCATCGGGCTCGTGGTGTTCGTCGAGCAGTCGCAGCGCCGCATCCCGGTGCAGTACGCCAAGCGCATGGTGGCCC
>JAJYTJ010000204.1 GCA_021793115.1 Actinomycetes bacterium
GCCGACCGTCCTCATCGAGATGGCCGGTGTGCTCGTCGTGGGCACCCTGTCGTTCGTGGCGCCGGACCTGTTCCAGCGGTCGTCGGTGTGGTCGTGGTTCGGCGTGGAGTACCTGCTCGTGCCGCTGGTGCTGCCGTTCCTCGGCGTCTCGTGGCTGCGCCGTTCCGGGCGCGCCACGGACCACGAGGAGGTGGGCGGCAGCGCCGCGAGTCCCGGCCCCCGCGACGAGGGCCCCGGGGGCCCAGCCGGCCGGACGGGCCGCCCGGTAGGTTGAGCGCCGTGTACCGGCTGCTGTTCGACCTCGTCCTGCGGCGGACGGATCCCGAGAAGGCCCACGCGGGGACGTTCGCGCTCATCCGGCTGGTCGCCGCCGTGCCGGTGCTGCGGGACCTCGTCGCCGCGGTCCTCGGCGCCCCGCCCGATGCGGCGCTCGGGCTGTGGGGTCGCAGCTGGCCGTCGCGGCTGGGCCTGGCGGCAGGGTTCGACAAGGACGCCCACGGCGTGCTCGGCATGGCGATGATGGGCTTCGGGTTCGTCGAGATCGGGACGGTGACGGCGCTGCCGCAGCCGGGCAACGAGCCGCCTCGGCTGTGGCGGCTCGTCGAGCGGCGGGCGTTGCGCAACCGGATGGGCTTCAACAACACGGGCGCCCAGGCGGTCGCCGGGCAGCTGGCACGGCTGCGGTCCACGCGCCGGGGCCGCGCGGCGGTGGTGGGCGTCAACATCGGCAAGTCCCGTGTGACGCCGCTGGAGCACGCCGCGGACGACTACGCGACCAGCGCCCGCCTGCTCGCGCCCTACGCGGACTACCTCGTCGTCAACGTGTCGTCGCCGAACACCCCGCACCTGCGCGACCTGCAGGCCGTCGAGGCGCTGCGTCCCGTGCTGCAGGCCGTCCGCGTGGCGGCCGACGAGGCGACGGTGGCTGCGCGCCGGGGACCGGTGCCGCTGCTGGTGAAGATCGCCCCGGACCTGTCGGACGAGGACGTCGACGCGGTCGCGGACCTCGCGGCCGAGCTCGGGCTCGACGGCGTCGTCGCCGTGAACACCACGATCGCGCACGACGACGGCCCGGGCGGGCTGTCCGGCCCACCGCTGCTGGCACGCGGGCTGGACGTCGTCGCACGGCTGCGTGACCGGCTCGGTCCGGACGCCGTGATCATCGGCGTCGGCGGGATCTCGAGCGGCGCCGACGCCCGCGAGTACCTGGCCGTCGGCGCGACGCTCGTGGAGGCCTACACCGGGCTGATCTACGAGGGGCCGTTCTTCGCGCGCCGCGTCACGCATGCGCTGGCGGCCGACGAGCGAAGGGTGGGCTGAGCGATGCGACCACGGTGGGAGTGGCAGCTCGAGGACGCCTCCGGCATGGTGCTGGACCGCCCCATGAGCCCGGTGTTCGACGCCCGCTACGACGCCGAGGAGTGGCTGGGGGACCACTGGCGGGTGCTGGCCGAGCAGCGGGTGCGCCGCGCGGTGCTGCTCAACGAGGGCGCGCCGGTGCTGCCGGCCGTCGAGGTCCCGGCGCCCTGAGGCGCTACTTGGGCGCCTTCGGGGTCACCGGCCCGCCGCCGCGCCGCACCTGCGGCCGGGGCAGCCGTGTGCGGGGCAGCTGTGTGGAGCGCAGCACGCCGTACATGATGTTGCCGCGCGTGGCGGTCGGGCCGAACTGTGCGATCAGGCGCTTGCGCAGCCCCCGCCACATGAGGGCCGAGTCGATGACGACGGCGATCACGTAGAGGTACAGCACGGCGGTGACCAGCAGGAAGCCCAGCTGGCCGGCGTACTGCGCGACGAACGCGAACAGCAGGAACACGACGGCCAGCGGCAGGAAGTACGAGCCGAGGTTGAACCGCGAGTCCACGTAGTCGCGGACGAACCGCTTGACCGGTCCGGCGTCGCGTGCGGGCATGTGACGCTCGTCACCGGAGAGCATCGCCTTGTACTCGATGTCGCGCTGCGCGCGCGCCTTGGTCCGGGCGTCCTTGGTCGCCTGGCGCCGGTCGTCCACGACGAGCGGGCGCTTGTTGGCCGCCTCGGCGACCTTGCGCTTCGGGGTCGGACGGCCCTTGCCGCCCGGCTGGTCGACGGGGGGCTGCTGCACGGGCGCGGGGTCCGCGTTCTTGTTGCGACCGATCACCCCGCAAGGGTACCGGCGCGTTCAGACCGGAGGCTCCGGGTCGTGCTGGATGCCGCGACGCACCCGCCGGGCCATCTCCCGCGACTCGAGCCGGTCGACGAGGTGCAGGTCCATGTCGATGCCGGCGGAGACCCCGGCCGACGTCACGGTGTCACCGTCGTCGACCCACCGCGCCTCGGTGTCCACGAGGATCGACGGGTCCAGCTCGGCGAGCTCGTCGAACGCATCCCAGTGACAGACCCTTGGCGCAGCGCACGCCCGTGCCGTCGGCGGAGAACGTCAGCACCTGCGGGTGCAGGTCGGAGTGCTGCGCCCACCACGCGAGCACGTCGTACGGCCCGACGACGTCCAGCTCCTCGGCGTCGTCGAAGACGAACAGGCCGACGCGCAACGGGTTGCCGGTGCCCACGTCAGACCCCCGGCAGCGCCAGCATCTGGTCCAGCGCGACGCGCGCCCAGCGGGCGTCGTCGGTGTCGACGACGATCCGGTTGACGACGCGGCCCGCGGCGAGGGACTCCAGCGTCCACGTGAGGTGCGGCAGGTCGATCCGGTTCATCGTCGAGCAGAAGCACACGGTCGAGTCGAGGTAGTGGACGGTCTGGTCGGGGTGCGTCTGCGCCAGGCGCCGGACCAGGTTGAGCTCGGTCCCGATCGCCCAGTGCGAGCCGGCGGGGGCGGCGTCGAGGGCCGCGATGATCTTCTCGGTCGAGCCGACGGCGTCGGCGGCGGTCACCACCTCGTGCGTGCACTCCGGATGGACGATGACGCGGACGTCCGGGTCGGCGGCCCGGACGTCCGCCACGTTCTGGGCGGAGAACCGCCCGTGCACCGAGCAGTGCCCGCGCCACAGGATCATCCGGGCGTCCCGCAGCTGCTGCGGGGTCAGGCCCCCGTTCGGCCGGTGCGGGTCGTAGACGACGCAGTCCGCCAGGCTCATCCCGAGCTGCAGCACCGCCGTGTTGCGGCCCAGGTGCTGGTCCGGCAGGAAGAGCACCTTGCCGCGGCCGTCGACACCGCCGGTCTTCCCGAACGCCCAGCGCACCGCGACCTGCGCGTTCGACGACGTGCACACGGTCCCACCGTGCCGGCCGGTGAACGCCTTGATGGCCGCCGTGGAGTTCATGTACGTGACCGGCACGGTGTCGTCGGCGACGCCGGCGTCGACGAGCACGTCCCACGCGTCCTCGACCTGGTCGATCGCCGCCATGTCCGCCATCGAGCAGCCCGCCGCCAGATCGGGCAGCACCACCTGCTGGTGGGCCGCGGTGAGGACGTCGGCCGACTCGGCCATGAAGTGGACGCCGCAGAAGACGATGAACTCGGCCTCCGGCCGCGCCGCCGCCCGCTGCGCGAGCTTGAACGAGTCGCCCGTGACGTCCGCGAACGCGATCACCTCGTCGCGCTGGTAGTGGTGGCCCAGGACGAACGCTCGCTCGCCGAGGACGGCGCGCGCCGCCCTCGCCCGCTCGACGAGGTCGGGGTCGCTGGCCGGCGGCAGCACGCCCGCGCACTCCACGCCACGTTCGGACGCCAGGTCCGCGCCCCGCCCCAGCAGCAGCAACGCAGAGGCGGCAGGTTCGACGAACGTCGACCGCGCCGGTGTCGCGAGAGTCACGATCCGATCCTCGCACAGCGCCGGCGTGCGACCATCTGGGTCCATGCGTGTTCTGCTGGCTCCGGACGGCTTCGGCGGGCTGCTGTCGCCCCAGGACGCGGCGGCGGCGATGGCGGTGGGCTGGCGCTCCGGAGCGCGGCACGACGAGATCGTGGTGGCGCCCCTGGCGGACGGCGGCCCGGGCTTCCTCGCGACCCTGCACGCGAGCCTCGGCGGCCAGCTGGCGCCGGTCGACGTGGCCGGTCCCTGGGGCGCGCGCACGCCGTGTGCGGTGCTGCTCGTCGGCGACACCGCCTACGTCGAGTCCGCCCAGGCGGTGGGGCTGGCCCTGGTCCCGGAGGGCCGGCGGGACCCGACGCGCACCACGTCGCTCGGGGTCGGCGAGCTGCTGCGTCGCGCCCGGGGGACCGGGGCCCGGCGCATCGTCGTCGGTCTGGGTGGCTCGGGCACCGTGGACGGCGGTGCCGGGATGCTCGCCGGCCTGGGGCTGGCCGACGCGCGTGGGCGGCTGGGTGGCGGCGGCGGCGGCCTCGAGGCGCTGCAGGACGACGACCTGGCCGACCTGGCGGCGCTGCGGGCCGACTGGGCGGGTGTCGAGATCGTCGTCGCGTGCGACGTGGACGTGCCGTTGCTCGGCCTGCAGGGCGCGGCCGCCGGCTTCGCTCCGCAGAAGGGCGCCACGCCGACGCAGGCGCAGCAGCTGGAACGCGCCTTGGCACGGTTCGCCCGGCTCGCGGGCGCAGCGCTCGGTGAGGTCGAGCGTCCGAACCTGCTCGCCGAGCCCATGGCGTTCGGCCACCACCACGGCGCGGTTCCCACGGCGTCGCACCGCTCGGGCGGCGACCGGCTCGCGGCGCTGCCGGGCGCCGGGGCCGCCGGGGGCCTCGCCTTCGCGCTGGCGCTGCTGGGCGCGCAGCTGGTGCCCGGGGCCGCGGTGGTGGCTGACGCGGTCGGCCTGGACGCGGCCCTGGCCGACGCCGACCTCGTCGTCACGGGTGAGGGCCGGTTCGACTGGCAGTCGCTGCACGGCAAGGTGGTGGCGGAGGTGGCGCACCGGGCCCTGGCCCACGGCGTCCCGACGATCGTCATCGCCGGTGAGGTGCTCGTGGGTCGCCGCGAACAGGCCGCGGAGGGGATCAGCGCGGCGTACGCGGTCGCCGACACGCACGGTCAGGTCGCCGCCGCGCTCGCCGACCCCGCCGGCACGCTCGCCGCCCGGGCGGCGGCGGTGGCCCGGACGTGGTCGCCGCCGCCGCGCTGAGCTCGGGTGCGGGGCTGCGCGGGCTTCGTCGTACGCTGACGGGGAACAAGCGCGCCGGCGGGGCCGTTGCGCAGACCAACGGCGTGCGACAGGAGAACGACATGAGCGAGACGATCCAGACCGCCACCCACGGCGTTCAGCTCACCGACGTGGCCGCGGCCAAGGTCCGCAGCCTGCTCGAGCAGGAGGGGCGCGACGACCTGCGGCTGCGCGTCGCCGTGCAGCCCGGTGGCTGCTCCGGCCTCGTCTACCAGCTGTACTTCGACGAGCGCGTGCTCGACGGCGACGCGGTGCGTGACTTCGGCGGTGTCGAGGTGATCGTCGACCGGATGAGCGTGCCCTACCTCGAGGGCGCCACCATCGACTTCGCGGACACCATCGAGAAGCAGGGCTTCACGATCGACAACCCCAACGCGCAGAGCTCGTGCGCGTGCGGCGGATCGTTCGCCTGATCCCGTGGCCCGTGTCAGCGGGCCCTGGCAGGTCCCAGGAGGACGGTGAGCACCAGGTGCTCGCCGTCCTCCGTCGTCTCCAGCACCTGGTGCCCGCGCATCCGCGCCCACGCCGGCACGTCGACGGCCGCCGCGGGGTCGGTGGCCAGGACGGTGAGGCGAGATCCCTCCGGCAGCGCGCGCGCCGCCTTGGCGAGCGCGATGACGGGCGCCGGGCACAGCAGTCCGCGCGCGTCGACGACGACCCCGCCGGCCGCGGGCTCCGTCCCGGGCGTGGCCGTCCCGTCGGCATCCGGTAGCCCCGGCCGCCGCGCCGCCCGCGAGCCGCCGTCGGGGGACGGCGGCAGGGCGGGGTGCTCGCTCACAGGTCGCTCACCCCGAGGCGGGCGCGCACCGATCGGATGATGCCGGGCAGCACGTCGGCGAAGCGGTCGATATCCGCCGCGCGCGTGCCGCGCGGCAGGGCGATCCGCACGTTCCCGTGGGTGAGCACCCCCATCGCCGTGAGCACGTGGCTCGGCTCGAGGGTGCTCGACGTGCACGCC
>JAJYTJ010000205.1 GCA_021793115.1 Actinomycetes bacterium
GGCGGAGGGAGGAGGTGGGGCGAGGGCGAGGTGGGGCGAGGGCGAGGTGGGGCGAGGGCGAGGTGGGGCGAGGGCGAGGTGGGGCGAGGGCGAGGTGGGGCGAGGGGAAGGTTGCCTCGCTGCTCAAGCGGTGGGTTGATCGGGACTCTGCACTACGGGATCGACGGGCGGCAGTTGCCGTACTACCTCGACGAGTTCACGTTCCGGTTCAACCGCCGCGACGCTCGCTGTTCTATCGCCTCATGGAGCAGGCGGTCGCGACCGACCCGCGCCCGCTGCGGAGCTGGTGACCGCCAAGCGGCTGGTCCGAGCAGGCCGGGTTGCGTGTCAGGCGTGGCTGGCCAGTTCGTGCTCGGGGTGGGTCGCGGGTTCGATCTGGAAGGTCGAGTGTTCGACGGCGATGGCGAAGTGGGTCGCGACGCACTCTTGGAGTTCGTCGAGGATGCGGCCGGCGTGCCCGTCCTCGAAGCAGTCGTTCTCGACGACGATGTGCGCGGACAGCACCGGCAACCCGGTCGCGATGAGGGACGCGTGCACGTCGTGGACTTCTCGCACGTGCTCGACGTCGAGCAGGTGCTGGCGCACGGCATCGAGATCGAGACTTGGCGGGGTGGACTCTAGGAGGACGGACGTCGTCTCCCACAGGATCTTCGCCGCGCGCGGGAGGATGAGGACACCGATGAGCAGGCCCGCGATCGCGTCAGCGCGTTGCCATCCGGTGGTGGCGATGACGATCGCGGCGACAATGACGGCGACGGAGCCGAGCGCGTCGTTGACGACTTCGAGGAACGCGGCGCGCAGGTTGAAGTTCGCGGACCGGCGTGAGGCGAGCACGAGCATCGACGCGATGTTCCCGACCAGGCCGATGACGCCGAACACGACCATTTCGGTCGAGGCGATCTCCGGCGGAGACCAGAGACGCTGGACGCCCTCGATCAGGACGTACACGCCGATGGCCAGAAGGATTGCAGACTGGGCGAGCGCGGCGAGGACCTCGGCGCGGCGGTACCCCCAGGTGCGTTGCGACGTGGCCGGGCGCAAGGACAGGTGCGCTGCGAACAGCGCCAGGGCCAGTCCTGCCGTGTCGGTGAGCATGTGCGCGGCATCGACGAGCAGGGCCAGGGAGCCGGTGATCAGCGCACCGATGACCTCCGCGACGAGGATCGACGCCGTGATTCCGAAGGCGATCGCCAGGCGGCCGCGGTGGTCCTCGGCGCCCGTCGGGGTCGCGTGATCGTGGTCGTGGCCCATCAGGACTCGTCCGCAAGGTCCTCGAGGGCTTCGAGCGGTGTGCACAGGTCGCCACCCCACGCCTCGATCCCCTCACGCACGGCGAGAGCAGCGACGACCAGTGCGGCGACAGAGTCGGCCCACTGCCAGCCGAACAGCGAGTTGGCGACCAGCCCGACCAGTACCGTCGCCGACAGGTAGACGCACAACAGCAACTGCTTCGCATCGGCCTGCGCTGATCGTGAGCCGAGCTCGCGTCCGCTGCGCAACTCCCACCAGGCCAGGGCCGGCATCACCAGCAGGCTCGCAGCCGTGATCCCGATACCGAGAGGGCTGTGCTCGACCCCGCCGCCGGCCACCCCGGTCAAGTTCAAGATCGCCTCGACCGTCACGTACGCGGCCAGAGCGAAGAACGCGACCGCGATGACCTTGACGGTAACCCGCTCCCAGCGCTCCGGGTCCTTGCGCGTGAACTGCCATGCCACGGCCGCCGCGGACGCAACCTCGATGACCGAGTCCAGACCAAACCCGATCAGTGCAGTCGACGACGCCAGGCGTCCCGCCGTGAGCGCCACGACGGCCTCGATGACGTTGTAGGTGATCGTGATCAAGAGGATCCACCGCACCCGGCGGTGCAGGACTGCCCGGCGATCGTCAGTGAGAGCGCTCATGCCACGCACTCCCCGCCGCAGCCTGGGTTCGGACAGGATGCACCGATACACGGTGCGTCCTCGTCAACCGCGAGTGTCACCTCAATCAGCATCGCGAGAGCCCGTGCCAGACGTGGCTCCGAGATCTCGTACCGCGTCCGCCGACCTTCGGGCTCAGCCACGACGATCCCGCAGTCACGCAAACACGTCAGATGGTTTGACACGTTCGACCGCGTCAACCCCAGGCTGGCCGCAAGCACGCCCGGATACCCCGGCCCCTCGAGCAAGGACATCAAGATCCGCGACCGCGTCGGATCAGCCATCGCCCGACCCAGCCTGTTCATCACGTCAACACGCGAAGCAATAGTCAGCACCCGCTGACCATACAGCGAACACTGACCTATCGGTCAAGATCGCTTCACTCAAGCAGATAGCCAAAACGCGCGTTCGATCGGAGTCGATCCCTGGCGTGTCGCGACGGGCGCCGGGGGGATGGCGCCCACCGCCGTGCAGTCGCCCCGACCCGAGCGAGGGGCGCTGCTTGTCTCGTCGTGCCCGTCGCGTGTTCGACGAGCCGTGCACACCTGTTGATGAAGGACCGTGCGTCCACCGGTTCCCGGCCACCGAGCTGGCGGTCGTTGGGCGGGCTCGATCCTGCGCCGAGGACGAGTCAAGGGAGGTGCGCGATGGGATACACGTGGTCGAAGGGCGCCGGTGCGGTGCTCGAGCACACAGCCGTCGACTGGGGCGGGGTGTGGTCGTTGCTGTTCGCCGCCGGCAAGGCGGCGTTCCGCCTGTCCCTGGCATTGCCGCTCGGCGTGGGCGCCGACCTCGCGTACGCGGCGATGGACATCTGCGAGGCGCGCGACGAGGTCAGCTGGGCGCACCCCGAGGCGCCGATGACGGCGATCGCCGTCGACCTGGGACCCGTCGGTCCGGTGGTCGACCTGCGGGCCACGTGCGGTGTGCTCGTCGGCCTGCTCGACGCCGCCCTGGACCGCCTCGCCCTGCTGGAGGACGGCGGGGCCGACGTCGACGGGCGGCGCGTGGCGCGCCAGGTCGCCTCGAAGCTGCGCGGTGCGCGGGAGGCGATCTTGGAGGTGGCGCGATGAGCGCCACCTACGGCGACCTGATCGGCAAGGCCGGGGTGGACATCCACACCGGGCTGCTGCGGGTGATCCGCCGCGGCTTCGTCGACCAGCGGCAGGCGGCCAACACCGTCGGGGCGTACTACGACCTGATCGCCGCCCTGCGCTCGCACACGTGGCGACTGCTCGATCCGCTGCGGGTGCGCACGATCGACCTCATCGACGCTGGTGCGGACCCCGCGCGGGAAGACTTCGACGCGGTGGCCATGCGCACCTTCGCCGGCTTCGGCCCGCTGCGGGAGCGACCCACCTGGCTGCCGTACCCGGATGCCGACTTCGACCATCCGTGGCGCGATGCGGCCGACAAGCTCGGCGCCGCCGCCGACCTGCTGGACACGCACCTGGGCCGTGACGGGCGTGCATTGTCCGAGCAGGCAGACCTCGTCGCCGATCCGCACCGCCGTCGCGGCGCCCTGGCGTTCATCGCCCAGCTGACGAGTCTGACCGTCGGCGCCGACGCCGCGATCGGGGCCGCCTGCCGCCACCGGGATATCCCCTGGGAGCAGGTCAACCGGTGGCTGCCCGACCGGGCCGCGACCAAGGACCTCGTCGGCCGCCTGCATGAGATGGCCGCCACGTACGACCAGCACCCTGGCCTGCGCGACGTCGCGGTCAACGTCTACCCGGTGCGCGAAGGCGACCCGGTCCTCGAGCTCGGCGACCGGATGCTGCGCCTGCGGCACGCCGCCTGGGGACTGGCCGGCAGCGACCCCGACTACTCGGTCGTGACCCTGCACGACCTGGCCGGGCTGGGCATGACCGTCCACCTGCACACCGCCGCAGCCCACGGCATCGACCTGACCACCCGCGCCCCGGCACCGCACCGGCTCGTGGCCACGGCGCACGCCTTCATGCAGCTGACGGCGGACCTGCGCGAGTATGTGGCGCCCGGGCCGCCGGACCCGTCGATCCGCACCGACGTCCTGGCCGCTTGTCGGTTGCTGGCCGAGCTCGCGCCGGTCGACGGGCCCGCCCGCGACTTGAGCATTGCCGACCCGCTCATCCGCGAGAGGCTGTCGGTCCTGCACGGCGCCTGCGACATCGCCGGGCAGATCGCCCGGATGAACGCCGTCACGTTCGCGACGCTGGCGCGCTCGGACCAGGTCCACATCCCCACCCGGCTCCTGAGCGGCGAGCTGCTGTCCGAGGCCCCGGACTTGGCCGAGGCCAAGCTCACCGGCGTCCAGCGCGTCGTCGCACCGCCGGTCCGCATCGCACAGACCGCGCAGCTGTACGACGCGATCTCGCAGGTCACCAACCACGTCGGCCCCTACCAGCCAGCCCAGGTCCACGCCGCGAACTACGACCCGCCAGCCCTGTTCCGCTCCGCCGAGTTCGACGGACGCCCATGAGCGCCAACCCTGTTGCCGGCCGACTGCGCTCCTGGGCGGCGGGGTCCCTACCCTTGACCGCCGCCGTGTCGCTTTGACGGGCGCTTCGCCACCCCTCGCAATCGTGGATCCGCGTCGAGCCGACCCGCGCGGTCCGGCTCGACGAGTAGTTCCTCGCCCCAGGCCTGGGCGGGCTGTCCGGCGGCGAACGACGAGTCCTCACCGTCGTCGCCGCACTGGCAGACTCCACCGGCACGCGACACATCGACCTGACCGACGCCGTCGCCGGCATCGACCGGCTGAACGTCACTGCGTAACGCCTTATCGAGCAGCCGGCGGACAAGAGGCCGTCAAGGCTACGAGGACCGAGGCCCAGGCGTGCAGACCTGACAAAGGCGTCCCCCTCAGGTTCGAGGACGGCCAGGTTTGGACCGGTGGTTCAGTCCCGCCGGGACGTCTGCCGTGTGGTGGACGTCGGATCAAGCCCCGGCGAGGTTCTGGGCCGGAGGGGCCACGATCTCCGGTCCGCCCGGGGCGGTGCGCGACCGCAAGCGCCCTCGGACGATAATCGCGGCGCCGACGATGACGCTGGCGAGCCCCCACAGCTGTGGCTGGGTCAGACCGAGCAGGACGCGTGTGTTGATCCGGAGGAACTCGACGAGGAACCGCGATGTCCCCGAGAGGATGAGGTAGGCGCCGAGGATCTCGAGCGGTGGCCGTGTGTGGCGCTGCAGCGCCCAGAGGATCGCGGCCATCACCAGTGCGGCGAGGAACTCGTAGAGCGGTGTGGGGTGCACGCGCACGACGGTAGGCACCACGCCGTTCGGGAACGCTTCGCCCCAGGGCAGCGATGTGGGCTTGCCGTACGTGCCGTCACCGGCCAGCCAGCATCCGATCCGGCCGATGCCGTAGGCCAGCGTCAGCGGGATGGCGGCGGAGTCGATGACGAACGTCGCGGGCAGGTGCCGTCGCCGGATGATGACCAGGAACGCCGCGACGCCGCCGATGAGCCCGCCGTACCAGGTGAACCCGGCGCCACCGAGGTGGTGCCACGAGAACTGGTCGGTGTGTTCGAGCAGGAAGTAGATCTTCCCGCCGACGAAGCCCCAGATGGTCGCCCAGATGACGAGGGAGTAGGCGTCGTCGTCCTTCAGTCCGCCCCGTCGGAAGGAGCGGCCGAGCAGCCATGCGGCGACCAACGCGGCCAGGGCCTTGCTGAGCCCGTAGGACTGGACGTGGATGCCAAGGAAGGAGAACAGGATGGGTCGCATGGTCGGCCGTGGCCTACAGGCCGAGCTTGCCCTTGACGATGGCGAGCAGCTGCTTGGGGTCGATCCACATCGACGGGTAGTCGCCCTTCCACACCTGCTTGCCTGACGCGTCGATGAGCACGAATCCATGGCCCGGCAGATCGGCGTGCATGCCGGTGCCGAGGGTGCCGTACTCCTTGGAGACGGTGCCGTCGTCGAGCAGGAACGGGGTCTTGGCGCCGACGGCGGCGGCGGCCTGCGTGATGTCGGCCGCCTTGTCCATGACGATCGGCCAGACCGTGATGCCGGCGGCGGCGAAGCCGGGTTCCTTCTCGTCCTGCGCCTGCTGG
>JAJYTJ010000206.1 GCA_021793115.1 Actinomycetes bacterium
AAGCAGGCGAACGTCCCGTGGCGCAGAAGGCCGATCCCGCCTCGCTGCGCGCCGAGTTCGGCGCGAACGAGTGGCTCGTGGACGAGCTGTACGAGCAGTACCAGCACGACCCGTCGAGCGTCGACCCCGCATGGTGGGAGTTCTTCGAGGGCTACCGGCCGCTCGGGCCGCAGGGGCAGGCCTCCGAGGCCCGCAAGGCCGCCGCGGCCCAGCCGCGGCCCCCGGTCGCCGCCGCCGGCACGCCGAGCACGGGCGCCGGGCCGACGAGCGTCGCGCCGACGAGCGTTGCCGCGACGAGCGTCGCGGCGCCGGGTGGCGCCGTTCCCGCCAGCAACGGCCACGCCGCACCCGCCCCGGTGGCGCCCACGGCCGCGGAACCCCCCGCCGTGACGTCGCCGGTCGCCGAGGCCCAGCCGGCCACCGCCCCCTACGCGCAGGCCGCGGTGACCCGGCTGCCCGGGCACGAGTCCGCCGAGGGCGCCGACGAGGTGCAGCGCCTGCGCGGCCCGGCCGCGCGCCTCATCACCAACATGGAGGCCTCGCTCGAGATCCCCACCGCGACGTCGGTGCGCACGGTGCCGGCCAAGCTCATGGTCGACAACCGGATCGTCCTCAACAACCACCTGATGCGGCGGCGCGGCGGCAAGGTGAGCTTCACGCACCTCATCGGCTTCGCCATGGTCGAGGCCCTGGCCGACATGCCGGTGATGAACTCGTCGTACACGCTGCAGGACGGCAAGCCGGCGGTGCTGACGCCCGCGCACGTCAACCTGGGCATCGCGATCGACCTCGAGAAGCCGGACGGCAGCCGCCAGCTGCTCGTGCCGAGCATCAAGAAGGCCGAGACGCTCGACTTCCTCGGCTTCTGGAACGCGTACGAGGACGTCGTGCGCCGGGCGCGCGCGGGCAAGCTCACGGTCGAGGACTTCCAGGGCACGACGATCTCGCTGACGAACCCCGGCACGCTCGGCACCGTGCACTCGGTGCCCCGCCTCATGACCGGCCAGGGCACGATCATCGGCGTCGGCGCCATGGAGTACCCGGCCGAGTTCGCCGGCACGTCCGAGGACCGGCTCAACGCCATGGGCGTCTCCAAGGTGCTCACCCTCACCAGCACCTACGACCACCGGATCATCCAGGGCGCCCAGTCGGGCGACTTCCTGCGGGTGGTCGCCGCGAAGCTGCTCGGCGCCGACTTCTGGGACCGCGTGTTCGCGTCCCTCAAGGTGCCCTACGAGCCGGTGCGCTGGGTGCGCGACGCCGCGAGCGACCCGGACTCGGAGGCGATCAAGCCCGCGCGCATCTTCGAGCTCGTCCACGCCTACCGCAGCCGGGGCCACCTCATGGCGGACACCGACCCGCTCGCGTACCGCCAGCGCAAGCACCCCGACCTCGACGTGCAGAACCACGGCCTGACGCTGTGGGACCTGGACCGCACGTTCCCCACCGGCGGGTTCACCGGCCGGCCGCGCGCGACGCTGCGCGACATCCTCGGCCTGCTACGGGACTCCTACTGCCGCACCGTGGGTGTGGAGTACATGCACCTGCAGGACCCGCGCCAGCGGCGCTGGCTGCAGGAACGGCTCGAGGCCGGCCACGCCCGCACGGCCCGCGAGGACCAGCTGCGCATCCTGCGCCGGCTCAACGCCGCCGAGGCGTTCGAGACGTTCCTGCAGACGAAGTTCGTCGGCCAGAAGCGGTTCTCGCTCGAGGGCGGCGAGTCGCTCATCCCGCTGCTCGACGCGATCCTGTCCCGCGCCGCCAACGCCGGGCTCGACGAGGTGGGCATTGGCATGGCCCACCGCGGCCGCCTCAACGTGCTGGCCAACATCGCCGGGAAGAGCTACGCGCAGATCTTCGGCGAGTTCGAGGGCAATCTCGACCCCGGCACGGTGCAGGGCTCGGGCGACGTCAAGTACCACCTGGGCACCGAGGGCGTCTTCACCGCCGAGTCCGGGCGCTCGACGAAGGTGCACCTGGCGGCCAACCCGTCGCACCTGGAGGCGGTCGACCCGGTGCTCGAGGGCGTCGTGCGAGCGAAGCAGGACCGCATCGACCTGGGCGGCGACGGGTTCTCCGTGCTGCCGATCCTCATCCACGGCGACGCGGCGTTCGCCGGCCAGGGCGTCGTCTACGAGACGCTCAACCTCGCGCAGCTGCGCGGGTACCGCACCGGCGGCACCATCCACGTCATCGTCAACAACCAGGTGGGCTTCACCACCGGCGTCGCCTCGTCGCGCTCGAGCCAGTACGCGACGGACGTGGTCAAGGGCCTGCAGGTACCGGTGCTCCACGTCAACGGCGACGACCCGGAGGCCGTGGTCCGCGTCGCGGAGCTGGCGTTCGAGTACCGGGAGCAGTTCGACCGCGACGTCGTCGTCGACATGGTCTGCTACCGCCGGCGCGGCCACAACGAGGGCGACGACCCCTCGATGACGCAGCCGCTCATGTACAACCTCATCGAGGCCAAGCGCTCGGTCCGCAAGATCTACACCGAGGACCTGGTCGCGCGCGGCGACATCACGCTCGACGAGGCAGAGGGCGCCCTGCGGGACTACCAGGCCCAGCTCGAGCGCGTGTTCGCCGAGACCCGGGACCTGCACCGGCCGGCGCCGACGCCCGACGACACCGTGCTCGGCCTGGAGCAGCCCGAGGCGCAGCACGAGGACGCGGGCGTCATGGTCGGCTGGCAGACCGCCGTGCCGGCGGACGTGCTGGCCAAGATCGGCGCGGCGCACACCCGTCCCCCGGCAGGGTTCACCGTGCACCCCAAGCTGGCCACGCTGCTGACGAAGCGCGAGGCCATGAGCCGTGAGGGCGCGATCGACTGGGCGATGGGCGAGCTGTTCGCGTTCGGCTCGCTGCTGCTCGAGGGCACGCCGGTGCGCCTCACGGGTCAGGACTCGCGCCGCGGCACGTTCGCGCAGCGGCACGCCGTGCTGCACGACCGTGAGACGGGGGCCGAGTGGACGCCCCTGGCGTACCTCTCGCGGGACCAGGCGAAGTTCTGGGTGTACGACTCGGCGCTCACCGAGTACGCGGGCCTCGGCTTCGAGTACGGCTACTCCATCGAGCGTCCCGACGCCCTGGTGCTGTGGGAGGCGCAGTTCGGCGACTTCGCCAACGGCGCGCAGACGATCTTCGACCTCTTCATCTCGTCGGCCGAGCAGCGGTGGAACCAGCGCTCGTCGGTCACCGTGCTGCTGCCGCACGGCTACGAGGGGCAGGGCCCGGACCACTCGTCGGCCCGCATCGAGCGGTTCCTCCAGCTCGCGGCGGAGGACAACATGACCATCGCCGAGCCGAGCACGCCCGCGTCCTACTTCCACCTGCTGCGCCGGCAGGCGTACGCCCGGCCGCGGCGCCCGCTCGTCGTCTTCACGCCCAAGCAGATGCTGCGCATGAAGCCGGCGACGTCGAGCGTCGACGAGTTCACGTCCGGCACGTTCCGACCCGTCATCGGCGACCCCCTGGCCGAGGCGGAGGCCGGTGCCGTGACGCGCGTGCTGCTGTGCGCCGGGCGCCTCTACTGGGACCTGCTGGCCCACCGCGTGACGACGGGCGACCGGCACACCGCGATCGTCCGGGTGGAGCAGCTCTACCCGTTCGACACCGAGGCCGCGCAGGCCGCGCTCGCGCCCTACCCGGACGCCGAGCTGGTCTGGGTGCAGGACGAGCCGCGGAACCAGGGCGCGTGGTCGTACCTGTCGCTGCACGTGCCGCAGCGGCTCGGACGGCCGCTGTCCGTGGTGTCGCGGCCCGAGTCGGCCGCCACCGCGACGGGGTCGCACTCCGTGCACGCCGCGCAGCAGGCCGAGCTGCTCGACGCCGCGTTCCGTCGCTGACGCCCCCGTCCGCCGGCCGGCCGTGACGTCGCGGTTGGCCGCGGGTGGCGCGCCCTGCCCGGGCGAGGGTTGGCCACCTGGGAGGATGGCCGGGTTCGGGCACGACGACGGGACGGGGCGGTGATGGGCGTGGCGGATCGGCCGCTGCGGATCGTGGTGGTCGGCGACGAGCTGACGGCCGGCACCGGCGACCCCAAGGGCCTCGGCTGGGTCGGCCGGGTCGCGGCCCGCACGGTGGCGCCGGTCACGCCGATGTTCCTCACGCTGCCCCTGCCGGGCGAGAGCACCGCGGGGCTGGGCGCACGGTGGGAGGGCGAGGCGGCCCGCCGCTGGGCGTCCGACGCCGACAACCGCCTCGTCGTCGGCCTCGGCCGGGCGGACGTGGCGGCCGGCCTGTCGCCGGCTCGATCCCGGCTCAACCTCGCGAACGTGCTGGACATCGCCGAGCACCACCGGGTGCCGGCCTTCGTCGTCGGCCCGCCGCCCGGGCTCGACGCCGACCGCGACCGGCTCGCCGAGCTCTCCGCGGCCTTCGGCGACGTCGCGAGCCGCCGCCGCGTGCCGTACGTCGACTGCTTCACGCCGCTCGTCGCGCACGAGCAGTGGCTCGCCGACCTCGCCGCCGGCGACGGTCAGCTGCCCGGGCAGGCCGGGTACGGCCTCATCGCGTGGCTCGTGCTCCACACCGGCTGGCACACCTGGCTGGGCCTGCCCGAGGACCTCTAGCCCGGCAGCACCACCCGGGCACCCGCGGGCCAGCCACTCCGCATCGCACCCTCGCCGTACTCCGCGTGACTATAGCGCCATGGCGCTCGGTTGCGAGAAGTTGGCCGCTCACCAGGGCACCCTCGCCGGAGGCCCAGTGACGGGGGCGCCATGGCGCTCGGTTGGGCCGCTCGGTTGCGCCGCTCGGTTGCGCCGCACGGTTGCGCCGCACGGTTGCGCCGCTCGGTTGCGCCGCTCGGTTGGGGCCGCGCCAGCCGCTCTGCATCGCGCCGTTGCCGGAGCCCCCGTCGCCACCGGCGTCATGACGCGATGTTGCGGCGGGCGGACCGCTCGCCAGGGCGCCCTCGCTGGCCCCCGCGCGACAAGAGCGCCCTGGCGCTCGGTTGGCGGAAGCGGGCCACTCGGCGGAGCCCCCTCGCCGGAGTCGCCGCAGCCGCCGGCGCTATAGCGCTCGGTTGCAGCGCTCGGTTGCAGCGCTCGGTTGCAGCACCCGGTTGCAGCACCCGGTTGCAGCGCTCGGTTGCAGCACCCGGTTGCAGCACCCGGTTGCGCCGCGCTGTTCGGGCCGCGCCAGCCGCTCTGCATCGACACCCTCGCCGGAGTCCCGTCGCCGCCGGCGCCATGATGCGCTGTGCCGGCGCGCGGACCGCTCACCAGGGCACCCTCGCCGGCGCCCACGTGACGGGGGCGCCATCGCGCGCCGCCGGAGCAGGGCGGCCGGGCCGGTCAGCCGCGCAGCGTGCCCCGGACCGCCGAGAGCGCCGAGGCCAGCACGGTCCGCACGGTGGTGACGGTCAGCTCCGTCACCTCACCGATCGCGTCGGCGCGACGCAGGTCGGCCCGCAGCTCGTCGGCGAACCGGCGGACCGCGGCGTCAGCGTCCATGCGGCGCGCGTGGGACGTGGCCCGCGCGTCGCGCTGCAGCGCGCCCTCCACGTGCGTCGCCGACGCCCGCGCCCGCTCGGCGGCTCCGGCCAGCTCGTCGCGCAGCCGCGACATCGCCTCCCGGACGTCCTCGCGCACCTGCCCGGCCCGATCCCGCACGGTCGCGGCGATGTCCGCCTCGACCGCGGCGAGGTCGGCACGCCGCTCGTCGAGCTCGCGCCGGCCCGCGTCCGTGAGGCGGTAGGTCGTCTTGCGCCCGTCGTCGGACCGCACGACGAGCCCCTCCTCCTCCAGGCGGGCCAGCCGCGGGTAGACCGTGCCGGCGCTCGGCCGGTACGTCCCCCCGAAGCGGTCGGACAGCGCCGTGATCAGCTCGTACCCGTGCCGGGGCCCGGTCTCCAGCAGCGCGAGCAGGTACAGCCGGAGCTGCCCGTGCGCGAACACCGAGGGCATCAGGCCGCCTGGCGCAGCACGGTGAGGTTGCCGGAGACCAGATCGTAA
>JAJYTJ010000027.1 GCA_021793115.1 Actinomycetes bacterium
GCGTGCGCGGCGGGAAGACCCGGGTGATCATCGCCATGGTCTGGGGCGTCATCATGGCGCCGCCGACACCCTGGACGGCACGGGCCGCGACGAGCCAGCCGATCGAGGGCGCGAGGCCGCACGCGGCCGAGGCCAGCGTGAAGACCACCAGGCCGGCGACGAACACCGGCCGCGGGCCGTACCGGTCCCCGAGCCGGCCGGTGACCAGCAGCAGCACCGCGAAGGTCAGCAGGTAGGCGCTGTTGACCCAGCCGACGGCGGTGATGCCGGTGTGGAACGTGGACACCAGGGTGGGCACCGCGATGTTCACGATCGTCATGTCGATCATGATCATGAAGAAGCCCAGGCACAGGCCGGGCAGGATGGTCCACGGGCTGCGTCCGTGGAGGTCGACGAGCGCGCGCGGTGCTGTGGTGGTGGACATGGGACCTTCCTCAGGGGCTGGCTGGGGCTAGGGAGCAGGATGCGGCACGGCACTGACACGCGCCGCGCCCGAGAGCACCTGGTCGGACTCCCACGGGTCGGGGTCGGCCTCCAGGCGCCGGATGATGTCGTCGAGCCAGGCCACCTCGGCCGCGAGAACCGCGGCCTCGTGGTCCCGGTCGAGGACGAACCGCAGGGGGAGCCCGCGCTCCTCGCGCAGCTGCGTGAGCGTCGTCGCGCTCCACGCGCTGGCGGCGGCGAGCCGGTCGCGGCGCGCGGCGAGCGCCGCCACGGCGGCGGCCTTCGGCAGGTGCGGCGCCTCGGCGAGCCCCACGGCGAACGGCGGGTACGTGCGGTGGTCGTCGGCGAGCAGGCTCGTCAGCCGCGGCAGCAGGGCCTGGGTGCCGGCCTGCGTCGCGCGGTAGGTGGTGCGCTCGGGTCGGTTGCCCTCGCGCTCGGCGCCGACCACCTCGGCCAGCCCGTCGGCGACCAGCCGCTCCACCGCGTGGTAGACGGACCCCGCGGTGATCCGTGCAAGCCTCGTCTCGCAGCGATGCTCGAGCGTGCGGAAGATCTCGTACGGGTGCATCGGCTCCTCGTGCAGCAGCGCGAGGGCCATGACGGCGACGACGGGAAGGTCGGCCACGGCGCTCCCTTCGGTATATTCCGCTCGGAATAGTTCGTCGGGAACAGTAGGTCGCATGGCACGGCCACGCAAGGGCACGACGAGCGGCGCGACAGGCCAGAGACGACGAGCCGCGGGACGACGAAGCCTGGAGACGACGAGCCCCGGGACGACGACGGTGACGAGCTGCGGGATGCCGGTGCCGACCTTGCCGACGCAGAACCGGTGGATGCCGAGCACGCCGCAGAAGAAGCAGAGCAGGCTCGCGACGAGCAGGTTCTTCGGGCTCGCGCACGGCACGGGCGCGTACGCCCCGACGCGGCACGACTCGCGCGGAACGCTAGCGGCGCCCGGCCGCCGGCGGGGGCGGTTCGGTCACGTGGATCGCGCGCCCGCCGGCGGCCGCGGCACGACGAGGCGGCCCGTGGCCGCGCCCGCTACGCCTCGATGCCCTCCAGCAGCTCCGTGACCAGCGCCGCCACGGGCGACCGCTCCGACCGCGTGAGCGTGACGTGCGCGAAGAGCGGGTGACCCTTGAGCGCCTCGATCACCGCCGCGACGCCGTCGTGCCGGCCCACGCGCAGGTTGTCGCGCTGCGCCACGTCGTGCGTGAGCACCACGCGCGACGACTGGCCGATGCGGGACAGCACCGTGAGCAGCACGTTGCGCTCGAGCGACTGGGCCTCGTCGACGATGACGAACGCGTCGTGCAGCGACCGGCCCCGGATGTGGGTCAGCGGCAGCACCTCGAGCATCCCCCGGTCGAGCACCTCGTCGACCACCTCACGGCTCACCACCGACGAGAGCGTGTCGAACACCGCCTCCGCCCAGGGGTTCATCTTCTCGGCCTCGCTGCCGGGCAGGTACCCCAGCTCCTGGCCGCCCACCGCGTACAGCGGCCGGAACACCATGACCTTGCGGTGCTGCCGGCGCTCGAGCACCGCCTCGAGCCCGGCGCACAACGCGAGCGCCGACTTCCCGGTCCCCGCACGGCCACCGAGGGAGACGATCCCGATCTCCTCGTCGAGCAGCAGGTCGATCGCGATGCGCTGCTCCGCGGACCGCCCGTGCAGCCCGAACACGTCGAGGTCGCCCCGCACCAGCCGCACCTGCTTGTCCGCCGTCACGCGCCCCAGGCCCGACCCACGGGGGCTGTGCAGCACGAGCCCGGTGTGGCACGGCAGGTCGCGCACGCCGTCGCCCGGCTGCAGGCCGGCGGTCAGGTCGAGGTCCGCGAGCGCGACGAGGTCGCCGTCGTACAGCTGCGCCATCTGCTCGTCGGACACGTCGAGCGCGTCCATCCCGGTCCAGCCCGAGTCGACCGCCAGCTCGTGCCGGTACTCCTCCGCCCGCAGGCCCACGGCCGAGGCCTTGACCCGCATCGGCAGGTCCTTCGAGACCACCGTGACGTCGCAGCCCTCGGCGGCCAGGTTGGCCGCGACCGCCAGGATCCGGCTGTCGTTGTCGCCGAGCCGGAACCCGGCCGGCAGCACGGTCGGGTCGATGTGGTTGAGCTCCACCCGCAGCGTGCCGCCCTGGTCGTTGACAGGGATCGGCGCGTCCAGGCGCCCGTAGGTCACGCGCAGGTCGTCGAGCGCGCGCAGCGCGGCACGGGCGAAGTAGCCCAGCTCGGCGTGGTGACGCTTGGCCTCGAGCTCGGTGATGACGACGACGGGGAGCACCACGTCGTGCTCGGCGAACCGGGCGATGGCCTTGGGATCCGACAGGAGCACCGAGGTGTCCAGCACGTGGGTCCGCTTGCTGTCCTCGACGACCTCGACCGGGGCCGGCGTCACGCTCGTGCCGGCGGCCACGCTGCTGACCACGGACTGCTTCACCACGGCAGGCTCCCCTCCGGCGCCGTCAGCGCCGGTCCGGGCACCTCGCGCCGACCATCCCGTCGGTGGTCCTGCGGCGCTCGGCTGCGGGCTTCGGTCGGCCGGCCCGAAGGGGCCGGGCGGCCCCTCCCGTGCGGAGCGGGTGCTCCATGGGCTGGCCTCCCGGGAGGCGGCGGGTGCCACCTCTCTACTGCCGGACGGTAGCTCCGGGCGCGGGGAGGTCCAGGCAGACACGCGCACTCGTCATCGGCTGTTCACCGGGCTTCACCCCTACAGCCCGAACCGCCGCTCCCGCGCCCCGTACGCCCGCATCGCCCGCAGGAAGTCCACCTTGCGGAAGTCCGGCCAGTAGGCCTCGCAGAAGTAGAACTCCGACTCCGCGCTCTGCCACAGCAGGAACCCGCCGAGCCGCTGCTCGCCGGACGTGCGGATCACCAGGTCGAGGTCGGGCTGACCCTTGGTGTACAGGTGGGCGGCGATGTGCTCGACGTCGAAGTCGTCGATGAGCCCCTCGAGCGACGCGCCGCGGTCGGCCTCCTCGCGCAGGTAGGAGCGCACCGCGTCGGCGATCTCGTGCCGCCCGCCGTAGCCGACGGCCACGTTGACGTGCAGCCCCGTGACGCCCGCGGTCGCCGCCTCCGCGGCCTTCAGCGCCTTCGTCGTGCTCTCCGGGAGCATGTCCAGCGACCCCATGGGCTGCAGGAGCCAGCGCCGGGTGGCGGCGAGCTTGGCCACGGCCTCCTCGATGATCTCCAGCAGCGGCACCAGCTCCGAGGCGTCGCGCGAGAGGTTGTCCGTGGACAGCATCCACAACGTCACCACCTCGACGCCGACCTCTTCGCACCAGCCGAGCACCTCGGCGATCTTGTCGGCGCCGCGCTGGTGCCCCGTGGTGGGGTCGAGCCCGATGGACCGCGCCCACCGCCGGTTGCCGTCCAGGATCACCCCGACGTGGCGCGGCATCCGCTCCCGAGGCAGGCTGGCCAGCAGCCGGCGCTCGTAGAGTCCGTAGAGCGGATGGGGCATCGGGGCACACTCCTGGGCCGGGGCCGGGCACGGCAGCACCCCACGGTATCCCGCTCCCCCGCCCGCCCGCGGGGTCCTTGGGCAGCGGCACGACGAACGAGCACAGCACCCTCACGCGCACCGCGTCGACACCCAACCTACGGTCACGTAACCTACGTACCCGTAGGTTCCCGCTGGCGAGAGGGCGAACGATGAGCTCCGCGCAGGCCGACCAGGGGCCGGTGCCCGGCCCCGGCGAGGTGGGGCACGACCTCGCCTCGCGCACGACGAAGGCGGCCGCGGACCTCGCCGGCCAGGTCAAGCCGATCCTGCGCGGCTGGATCCACGCCGGCGTGGCGCCGTTCGTGCTCGCCGCTGCCATCGTCCTGGCCGCTCTGTCGCCCACCACGCCGGCGCGCTGGGCCAACACGGTGTTCGGGGTCACCGCGGTGCTGCTGTTCTGCACCAGCGCCATCTACCACCGCGGCCACTGGTCGCCCCGGGTGGCCGCCGTGCTGCGCCGGATGGACCACACCAACATCTTCCTCATCATCGCCGGCACCTACACGCCCTTGGCCGTGCTGCTCCTGTCCCGCGGCACCGCGCGCACGCTGCTCGTCGTGGTGTGGTCGGGCGCGCTCGTCGGCCTGCTCATGCGAGTCTTCTGGCTGGGCGCGCCGCGCTGGCTCTACGTGCCGATCTACGTCGCGCTCGGCTGGACCGCCGTCTGGTTCCTGCCGCGGTTCTGGCAGACCGGCGGGCCGGCCGTCGTGTGGCTCATCATGGCCGGCGGCGTCGCGTACACGCTCGGCGCGGTGGTCTACGGCTTCAAGCGGCCCAACCCCAGCCCGCGCTGGTTCGGCTTCCACGAGGTGTTCCACTCGCTGACCGTGGTCGGGTTCACCACGCACTACATCGCGGTGTCCCTCGCCACCTACGCGCTGCGCTGAGGGCTACGCCGGGACCACCCGGTAGCGCCGGTTCGCCAGCGCGGGGTTCGCCGCGCGCACCTCGGCCACGCGGCCCGGGTCCAGGTCCACGGTCGCCAAGGCCGGCGCGTCGTCCAGCTCGAGGACGACGACACCGTCGGCCCCGACGACGAGGGAGCGCCCCGTCACACCCGGGCCGGCCATGCCGACCGCCACCACGGCCGCGGTGTCCTCGATCGCCCGTGCCACCGCGAGCGCGCGCCACTGCATCGCCTTGAGCGGACCGGCGGCCCACGCAGCGGGCACGACGAGCACGTCCGCCCCCGCGTCGACCACCCGCCGGGCGGACTCCGGGAACCGCAGGTCGTAGCACGTCAGGACGCCGACGGTCAGGCCCGCCACCGGGAGCGTCAGCGGCGGCGCGTCCACGGGCCCGGCCTGCAGCACGTCCGACTCGCGCGTGCCGAACGCGTCGTACAGGTGCACCTTGCGATAGGCGCCGACGAGCGATCCCGCGGCGTCGATCGCGACCACCGCGTTGCCGGCCCGCGCCGGGTCGTCGGACGGCACCAGCGTCCCCGCGACCACCGCGACCCCACACGCCGCGGCGCGCTCGCGCAGCGCGGTGACGAACGGCCCGTCCAGCGGCTCGGCGAGGTGAGGGCCCACGCCGTGGCGGTCGTACCCCGAGGCGTACTCGGGCAGCACGACGAGGTCGGCCGACCGGTCGGCGGCCTCGTCGACGGCCGCCACCGCCGCTGCGCGCGCGGCCTGCCGGTCGGCACCGACCTCGAGCTGCGCGACGGCCACGCGGGCCGCCGGACGCGCCACGGGCGCCGGCGCGGCTCCCCCGCTCACACGGGCCTCCGCGGCTCGTCGGGCCCGTCGGGCCCGGCGTCCCGCCCCGCGTCCGGACCGTCGGCCGGCGCGTCGCCGTGCGGGGCACCGTCGGCCGGCCGATCCGCCTCCTGCGCCGCCGCCTCCAGGCGCGCGTTGCGGTTGACGGACCGCAGGTGGCGGGACATCGACAGCACGAGCCCGATGAGCGCCAGCGCGAGCACGAACGTGAACACGAAGCCGATGAACCCCGGCGAGCCGAGGTTGGGGTTCACCTGCGGCTGCGGTGTCGGCGACGGGCTGGGCGCCACCGCGAGGAGGAGCCCGGTCACGCGGCGCTCCCCGGGATCCCGGCGAAGAGATCGTCCTCCGGCGTCGTCGTCGGCACGCGCGAGGCGGCGAGCTCGAACTCCTCCCACGGCCACACGCGCCGCTCGAGCTCGCGCGGCACCGCGAAGAACCAGCCGTCGGGGTCGATCTGCGTCGCGTGCGCGCGCAGCGCGGCATCCCGGCGGTCGAAGTAGCCGTCGCACCGCACGCGCGTGGTCACCGGGCGCTCCGGCACCTCGCGCGACTCGCGCGAGTCGATCCAGTCGCTGAACGGCGACTCGCCGCCGGCGGCGAGGATCGCGTCGTGCACCGCACGCATGCGCGCGAGCGAGAAGCCGTGGTCGTAGTAGAGCTTGAGCGGCTGCCACGGCGCCCCGGTCCCGCGGTAGCGGTCCGGGTCCCCCGCCGCCAGCCAGGCCTCCATCGACACGAGGTGGCACATGACGTGGTCGGGGTGGGGGTAGCCGCCGGACGGGTCGTACGTCGTCATGACGTGCGGCCGGAACTCGCGCACCGCGGCCACGAGCGGCGCCGCCGCCTCCGCCAGCGGGGTGAGCGCGAAGCAGCCCTCCGGAAGCGGCGGCAGCGGGTCGCCCTCGGGCAGGCCCGAGTCGACGAAGCCGAGCCACCGCTGCCGCACGCCCAGCGCCGCCGCGGCCGCGGCCATCTCGGTGCGCCGCACCGCCCTCATGCCCTGGATCCCGCCCACCGGCGCGGGTCCGTAGTGCGGGTTCAGCACGTCGCCGCGCTCGCCCCCGGTGCACGTCACCACGAGGACCTCGACACCCTCGGCCGCATACCTGGCGGTGGTGGCGGCGCCCTTGCTCGACTCGTCGTCGGGATGGGCGTGCACGGCCATCAGCCGCAGGGTCTCGTCGGTCACGCGGTGCTCCCGGCTCGTCGTCGGTTCGTCGGGCCCGGGCCCGACAAGGGACAATCATCCTGCACCGACGTTCCGACACGGCACCCGAGGACGGTGAGCAGGCAGTGACCACGCCCGCGGGCGCGCCGGCGGCCACGCCACCGGCCGGCCGCTACGGTTCCGCCCCCTCCGCCCGCACCGTCCTCGCACGGCGGCTCGGCCTGGGGGCGCTGGTGCTCGCGGCGCTCGCGCTCCTCGCCTGGGTGGGCCTGCACCTGCTGCGCGACCCGATCCAGTGGAACGACGTGGGGTACCACGTCAACGGGTCGACCTCGATCGACGTGACGTTCGACGTGACGAAGTCGCCGTCCGCGCACGCGACGTGCCGCGTACAGGCGCTGTCGCAGGCGTTCGCCGAGGTGGGCGTCGCCGACGTCCCCGTGGGTCCGGGCACGACGAGCACGCAGCGGCTCACCGTCACGGTGCCCACGTCGGAGCGGGCGGTCACCGGCACGGTCGCCACGTGCCACCTCGACTGACCGGCTCGGCTCACGGCAGCGCACGGACCACGCCACGGCGCCGGGCGCGACACGTGGTCGCGGCCCGGCGCCGTGGCGTCAGGTCAGCCGACGAACGGCCTGGCCTCGGTGATCTCCACCGTGAACTCGCGCCCGTTGGGCGCGACGTACGCGACGGTCTCGCCCACGGAGTGGCCGTTGATGGCGGCGCCCAGCGGTGACGTCGGCGAGTACACCTCGATCTCGGTGCCGTCGGCGATCTCGCGCGCCCCCAGGAGGAACGTCATCTCGTCGCCCGCCAGCAGCACGGTCACCTTCATGCCGGGCTCGACGACGCCGTCGTCCTTGGGCGTCCCGATGTGGACGTTGCGCAGCTTCTCCTTGAGCTCCCGGATGCGGGCCTCGTTCTTGGCCTGCTCGTCCCGGGCGGCGTGGTAGCCGCCGTTCTCGGAGAGATCGCCCTCGGCTCGCGCGGCGGCGATGCGCTCGACGATGTGCCGGCGTCCGTCGCCCTCGAGGTGGGCGAGCTCTGCCTGGAGGCGGTCGTACGCCTCCTGCGTCAGCCACGTGGCCTGCGTCGATTCGGTCACGTCCCCATCCCTTCCTCGGCTCGTGCCCCGCAGGGCGCGCTCAGTCACGACACGTCCCGCGAGACCGCGCCGCCGGGGCCCAGGGGGCCATCGTCCGGCGGCGCAAACGGTCAGTCTACCAAGCACCCCCGCCGGCCCTGGCGGGATCGCTGGGGAACCCGGCGGAATCTCTGGGGCTACGAGCCGAGCGCGACGGTGCCCGTGACGGCCACCACGGTGGCGCCGCCCACCCACACGGTGCCGTCCTCGCGCGTCACGCGGACCATGCCGCGCCGGCCCATCGCGGTGCCCTGGCGGATGACGAAGTCGTCGCTGACCACGCCGGTCGACGGCAGCCAGAGGCCCAGGCCGGCAGCCAGGGAGCCCGTCACGGGGTCCTCCGCGATGCCGACGCCGGGGACGAAAGCCCGCACCTCCACGTCGGCCGGGCCGCCGGCGGGGTGCGGCCCGACGACCCCGACGGAGTGGCCCTCCATCGCGGCGTGGTCGGGATCGAGCTCCAGCACCTCGTCGGCCGAGCCGAGCAGCACAGCGACCCAGCCGGGGCCGTTGTCGACCCACTCCACGGCCCGCACGGCGCCGGGGTCCACGCGGAGGCTGCGCACGACGAGCGCGCGCGTGGCCTCGTCGGCGGGCCCGGACCGGCGCAGCGGCGGCGCGGCGAAGGCCGCGGCCTCGTCGTGCAGCCTCACGCGGACCAGCCCGACGCCGCACTCCTGGACCACGACACCGGGTGTGCGCGACGTGCCGCCGGCCGCGGCCCACGCCCGGGCGGAGCCGAGTGTGGGGTGCCCGGCGAACGGCAGCTCGCCGCCCGGCGTGAAGATGCGCAGCCGGTAGTCGGCGGCCGGGTCGGTCGGACGCAGCAGGAACGTCGTCTCGGAGAGGTTGGTCCAGCGGGCGAAGGCCGCCATGGTGGGCTCGTCCAGACCGTCGGCGTCGTGCACCACCGCGACCGGGTTGCCGGCCGTCAGCGTGTCGGTGAAGACGTCGACCTCGGTGTACCGCACGCCTCTCTCCTTCCTCGGTAGAACCTCCCGGCATCCCGGTGGACGCCAGTGGCGCCTCCCGACATCCCAGCGGACGCGAGTGGAGCCGAATGACAATCAGTGGAGGTCAGTGGAGCCGAATGACAGCGACACGCCGATGCGAGTTGCCATTCGGCTCCACCCACATCCGGTGGATGTCATTCGACTCCACTGACGTCCGGTGACGAGCCGGGTCGCTCCACTGACATGCGGTGGCGTGCCAGATGGCTCCACTGACGTCCGGTGACGAGCCGGGTCGCTCCACTGACGTGCGGTGGCGTGCCAGATGACTCCACTGACGTCCGGTGACGTGCCGATTCGCTCCACTCATGTCCGGTGGCCTGCCGGAGGGCTCCACTCGAGCGCGTTGAGACGACGGAGCGCTCCACCGGAGGCCCCTCGTCAGCTGGCGAGTCGGTAGCCCGCCTCGCGCAGCCGGCGCACCACGTCGGCGCAGTGGTCCGGGCCCTTCGTCTCCAGCTCGACCTCGATCGCGACCTCGTCGAACGCCAGGTCGACGGACGTCCTCAGGTGCACCACGTCGATGACGTTCGCGCCGAGCGCCGCGATGTCGCGCAGCACGCCGGCCAGGGCGCCAGGGGCGTCGGCGATCGTGATCCGCAGGTGGAGGAAGCGACCCGCGGCCGCCAGGCCGTGCCGGATGAGCCGCATGAGCACGAGCGGGTCCACGTTGCCGCCGGACAGGACGACGACCACCGGGCCGCGGTCCGCGAACTCCTCCGGCGCCGCCATGAGGGCGGCCACGCCCGCCGCGCCGGACGCCTCGACCACGAGCTTCGCGCGCTCCGCGACGAGCAGCATCGCCCGCGAGAGGTCCTCCTCGGAGACGGTGCGCACGGACATGTGGTGCGACGCGATGATCTCGAACGGCACCTCGCCCGGCAGGCCGATCGCGATGCCGTCGGCCATGGTCCGCAGCTCGCGCGCCTTCACCGGGTGGCCCGCCCGCAGCGACTCGGGGTAGGCGACGGCGTGCGACGCCTGGACGCCCACCACCTGCACGTCCGGCCGGTCGTCGAGCGCCGCCACGATGCCCGCCGCCAGGCCGCCGCCCCCGACCGGCACCAGCACCGTCGCGACGTCGGGCACCTGCTCGGCGATCTCCAGCCCGATGGTCCCCTGGCCGGTGACGATGTCGACGTGGTCGAACGGGTGGACCAGCACCGCCCCGGTCTCGCGGGCGTACTCCTGCGCCGCCAGGAGCGCCTCGTCCACCGACGAGCCGGAGTGGACCACACGCGCGCCGTAGGCCTTGGTCGCGGAGACCTTGGGCAGCGCCGCGTCCTCCGGCATGAACACGACCGACGAGATGCCGAGCATCTGCGCCGCCAGCGCGACGCCCTGCGCGTGGTTCCCGGCGCTGGCCGCGACGACGCCGTGCGCCTTCTCCTCGTCGGACAGCCGCGCGAGCCGCGTGTAGGCGCCGCGGATCTTGAACGACCCGGTGCGCTGCAGGTTCTCGCACTTGAGCCAGACGTCGGTGCCGACGAGCTCCGACAGCACGCGGCTGCGCTGCGCCGGGGTGCGCGTGATGACGCCGTCGAGCAGGGCGGCGGCGGCCGTGACGTCCGCGGGGCCGATCATCGCGTCGCCGCCGCGAGCGCCTGGTCGAGGTCCGCGAGCAGGTCGTCGACGTCCTCGAGGCCCACCGACAGGCGGACGAGGTCGTCGGGCACCTCGAGCGCGGTGCCGGCCACCGAGCCGTGCGTCATCCGGGCGGGGTGCTCGACGAGCGACTCGACGCCGCCCAGCGACTCCGCGAGCGTGAAGATCCGGGTGGCCCCGCACACCGCCGCCGCGACCTCCGCGCTCCCGACGCGGAACGAGACCATGCCGCCGAAGCCGCGCATCTGCCGGGCCGCCAGCTCGTGGCCCGGGTGCGTCGGCAGGCCCGGGTAGCTCACGTGGGTCACGGCCGGGTGGCCGACGAGGAACTCTGCGACCCGTTGGGCGCTGGCGCAGTGCCGCTGCATCCGCACGTCGAGGGTCTTGAGGCCGCGCAGCGCGAGCCACGCGTCGAACGGTCCGGCCACCGCGCCCGACGCGTTCTGCAGGAAGCCGACGGCGTCGCGCACGCTCGTCGTGCCGGTCGGCCCCTCGAGGCCGGCGGGCAGCTGCGCGCCGTCCGCGACCACCACGGCGCCGCCGACGAGGTCGCTGTGCCCGCCGACGTACTTCGTCGTCGAGTGCACGACGACGTCCGCGCCCAGGGCGAGCGGGTTCTGCAGCGCCGGGCTGGCGAACGTGTTGTCGACGACGAGCAGCGCGCCGGCCGCGCGCGCGTGGGCCGCGATGGCGGCGATGTCGGCGATGGACAGCAGCGGGTTGGACGGCGTCTCGACCCAGACCACCTTCGTCTGCCCGGGCCGGATGGCGTCCACCAGCTGGGTGGCGTCCGTGAGGTCGACCGGCGTGTGCTCGACACCCCAGGGGCCCAGCACGCGCGCGACCAGGCGGTACGTGCCGCCGTACACGTCGTTGCCGATGACCATGTGGTCACCCGGGCGCAGGGCCGTGCGCAGCACCGCGTCCTCGGCCGCCAGCCCGGAGGCGAACGCGAAGCCGGCCGCGCCGCTCTCGACCGCCGCGAGTGCCGCCTCGAGCGCGGCACGCGTGGGGTTGCCGGAGCGGGAGTACTCCCAGCCGCCGCGCAGGCCGCCCACCCCGTCCTGCTTGTAGGTGGACACCTGGTAGAGCGGAGGGACCACCGCACCGGTCGCGGCATCGGGCTCCTGGCCCGCGTGGATGGCGCGCGTGGCGAAGCCCAGGTTCTCGTCGTCGGTCACGTCCGACGAGCCTACGGGCTCGGGCCGGACACGCCGGAACATGCGTGCCGGGGGCACGGTTGAGTGTCCACGGAGAAGGAGGACGCCATGGGGTTCCTGTTCGGTTCCGGCCTGAAGACGACGATGGTGGCGCGCGAGGACGCGCTGCCCGGCCGTTCGTCGTACGCCTTCGAGGTGCCCGCGACCCACACCGTGCTCGGCACGCCGCTCGCCGGCCCGTGGCCTGCGGGGACGTCCGTGCTGTACCTGGCGTCCGGCTGCTTCTGGGGCGCCGAGAAGGCGGCGTGGCAGCTGCCCGGCGTGGTGACCACCGCCGTGGGGTACATGGGCGGCTTCACGCCCCACCCGACGTACGACGAGGTGTGCACCGGCCGCACCGGGCACGCCGAGACCGTGCTCGTGGCGTACGACCCGGCGGTGCTGTCCGACACCGACCTGCTGCGGCACTTCTGGGAGGAGCACGACCCCACCCAGGGGTACCGGCAGGGCAACGACGTGGGGACGCAGTACCGGTCCGCGGTGTTCACGACGACCGACGAGCAGCTGGACGCGGCGCGCGCGACGCGTGAGGCCTACGCGCCTCGGCTGACGGCCGCGGGGCTGGGCGCCATCACCACGGAGATCCGGCCGGTGACCGACGCGGGCCAGTTCTTCTACGCCGAGGGGTATCACCAGCAGTACCTCGACAAGAACCCGCACGGGTACTGCCCGGTCAACTCGACGGGGGTGGCCTGCCCCGTGCCGGCGTAGGCGGTCGCGCGCCTACGGGCGCGGCCGCCAGGGCTCGCTCGACGGCTTCGGCACGCTGGCGGGCTTGGGCACGCTGGCCGGCTTCGGCACCGACGCAGGCTTGGGCACGCTCGCCGGCTTGGGGACGCTCGCCGGCTTGGGCACGCTCGCCGGCTTGGGCACGCTCGTTGGCTTGGGCACCGACGCGGGCTTCGGCACGGCCGCCGGCTTCGGAACGCTCGGAGGCTTCGACTCGGCGCGACCGCGCCACCCCCAGCCGCTGGTCACAGCTGCACCGTAGCCCCCTGGCGGGTCGCCCAGCAGGGCACCTATTCTTCGAACGTGCGTTCGAGAGATGTGGGTGGCGTCGAGCGGGTGCCGCTGCACGAGAGCGCGCTCGAGGCGCCGACCGAGGCGCGCGAGGGCGCCACGCGTGTGGAGGCGCCCGAGCCGGTGCCGGTCAAGGTCTGGATCGTCACCGCGCGCGGCAAGGCGTTCCTCTCGGAGCAGGCGCGAGCGATCGCCTGGACCACGGGCCGACACCCGCAGGTGCAGGTGGAGTACCTGGATCGCGGCGGCCGGATGGGCTTCGCCTGGGTGTGGGCCAGTGCGGTTCGTCGGGCCTGACCCGCGCCGCGCTCACCCGCCGTCGCCGACCAGCCGGCCCCGAGCGCGACGACCACGTCATCGGGGATGCGGATCCCGGTGGTGGTGCCGCCGGTGGCGACGAGGTGAGCACTGAGGTGCATGTCGCCATCCTGCGCCCGCGCCGCGCCCCTGACCAGGCACGTGTCGGTGGTGCGGGCGACGATGGGCCCGTGCTGCTCGCCGAGGTCGCCGCGACGTCCACCGCCGTCGCCGCCACGCGCGCGCGGCTGGCCAAGCGGGCACTGCTCGTGGCGACCCTGCGACGCGCGGCGGCGGAGGGTCCCGACGAGGTGGGGCTCGTCGCGCGCTACCTCGCCGGCGAGCTGCGGCAGCGGCGCACGGGCCTCGGGTGGCGGGGCCTGGCGAGCATGCCGCCGCCGGCCGACGAGCCGTCGCTGACCGTCACGGGCATGGACCGAGCGTTCGAGGCGATGGCGGCGATGTCGGGGCCGGGGTCGGCGGGCGCGCGCGAGGCGGCGGCCGCGGCGCTGTTCGGTGCCGCGATCACCGAGGAGCAGCGGTTCCTGCGTGGGCTTGTCGTCGGCGAGCTGCGCCAGGGGGCGCTGGACGCGCTGCTGCTCGACGCGGTCGCCGAGGCCGCGGGCGTCGCCCCCGAGCTCGTGCGGCGGGCGGCGATGCTGGCCGGCGACAGCGCAGCGGTGGCGGTCGCGGCGCTGGCGTCCGACGAGCCCGTCGCAGCCCTCTCCGGCATCGGCCTCACCGTCGGGCGGCCCGTCCGGCCGATGCTCGCGCAGTCGGCGCCGGACGTGACCGCGGCGTTCACCGCCGTCGGGGCCGGGGCGGCCGGGCTGGCCGTCGTCGACGTCAAGCTCGACGGCATCCGCATCCAGGTGCACCGCGAGGGCGACGACGTGCGGGTGTTCACCCGGTCGCTCGACGACATCACGGCGCGGGTCCCGGAGATCGTCGGCATCGCGCGGTCGATGCCCGGCGAGCGGTTCGTGCTCGACGGCGAGGCGCTCGCGCTCGACGCGACCGGGCGGGCACGCCCGTTCCAGGAGACGAGCTCGCGCGCCGCGACCCGTGGCGCCGGGCCGGCGGGCCGGGGGTTCGCGACGAGCGATGCCGAGCTCGCCGGGTCCGCCGCGCTGACCCCGTTCTTCTTCGACGTGCTGCACGCCGACGGGCGCGACCTGCTCGACGAGCCCCTGCTCGACCGGCTGGCCGTCCTGGACCGCATCGCCGCGGGCCACACGGTCGACCGGCTGGTGACGGCCGACGTCACTGCCGCCCAGGAGCGGTTCACCACCTGGGTGGCCGCCGGCCAGGAGGGCGTGATCGTCAAGTCCCCGGTCGCGCCCTATGCCGCCGGTCGGCGCGGCGCGGGCTGGGTCAAGGTGAAGCCGCGGCACACGCTCGACCTCGTGGTGCTCGCCGTCGAGCGCGGCTCCGGCCGGCGCGTCGGCACCCTGTCGAACATCCACCTCGGCGCGCGCGACCCGGCGGGCGGTTTCGTCATGCTCGGCAAGACGTTCAAGGGCATGACCGACGAGATGCTCGCCTGGCAGACGCAGCGGTTCACCGAGCTGGCCACGTCGGACGACGGCTGGGTGGTGACGGTCCGGCCGGTGCAGGTCGTCGAGATCGCGTTCGACGGCGTCCAACGCTCGTCGCGGTATCCGGGTGGAGTCGCGCTGCGGTTCGCGCGAGTGCTGCGCTACCGCGACGACAAGAGACCCGACGAGGCCGACACGATCGACGCGGTCCGCGCCCTGGCGGCGCCCGCACCGGGCGAGGACGAGTCGGAGGGCTGATCCGGATCGGGTGCGGATCGTTCGCCGGCCGCGCGACAGTCCGTTGACAGCGTTAGCTAATGGCATTAGCTTTCTCGTCATGAGCACCGTCGAGTACATCCAGCGGCCCGAGGGCCGCGTCGCCTACACCGTCGACGGGCCGGCAGACGGCCGGCTCGTCGTCCTCGTGCCCGGCATGGGCGACCTCCGGTCGACGTGGCGCGAGCTCGTCGGCCCGCTGGCCGACGCCGGGTACCGCGTCGCCGTCACCGACCTGCGCGGCCACGGCGACTCCGACACCACCTTCCGCACCCACGGCGACATCGCCACCGCCGGCGACGTCCTGGCCCTCGTCGACGCGCTCGGCGGCGGTCCGGCCGTGCTCGTCGGCAACTCGATGGGCGCCGCGGCGGTCGCGTACGCAGCGGCCGAGCGCCCCGACGCCGTCGACGCCCTCGTCATGACGGGCCCCATCCTGCGCGACTCGTCCGCCGGATCGTCGGCCCGCCTCCTGTACCGCGTCCTGTTCGCCCGCCCGTGGGGCGCGTGGGTGTGGACCACCTACTACCGCACGCAGCTCACCCGCGGTCGCACCGCGCCGTGGCTCGACGAGCACCTCGCGGGACTCCGCGCGGCGATGCGCGACCCCGCGCACCTCGCGCAGTTCCGCGCCCTGACGATGCAGCTGACGCACGCGCCCGTCACCCCTCGGCTCGCCGAGCTCCACGTGCCCGTGCTGGCGTTCGTCGGGCGCCGTGACCCGGACTTCCACGACCCGGCGGCCGAGGCCGCCTGGCTGGAGCAGACCCTCGGGGGGCGGGTCGAGCTGCTCGACGACGTGGCGCACTACCCGCAGCACCAGGCGCCGGAAGTTGTCGTGCCTGCCGTGCTCGACTTCCTCGCCGCGCTGCCGGCGCGGGAGCGCTGAGGTGCCTCGCGCCGGGCTGAGTCCGCGGGCGGTGGTCGACATCGCCCTGGACGTCGTCGACGACGGGGGCCCCTCCGGATGGGCCGACCTCGCCCTGTCGACCGTGGCGCACCGCGCCGGGGTCGCCGTGCCGAGCCTCTACAAGCACGTCGACGGCCTGCCGGCACTCCGATCGGCCGTGGCAGCCAGATGCGTGGAGGACCTCACGGCCGCGATGACGAGGGCCGTCACGGTGGCCGGGCGCATGACAGGTCTCGCCGGCACGGATCCCGCCGGCACGGATCCCGCCGCCGCAGGCCCGATCGCCACAGGCCCGGTCGCCACAGGCCCGATCGCCACAGGGCCGGTCGCCACAGGCCCGATCGCCACAGGCCCGATCGCCACAGACTCGGTCGTCACAGGCCCGGTCGCCAGCGGCCACGCCGCCACGGACGCGCCCGCCGGCGAGCGGCTTCCTACCACGCTCACTGGGGCCGCGGCCGTCCGAGCGTTGGCCCTCGCCATCCGCGCCTACGCCCTCGACCACCCGGGCCGGTACCGCGCCGTCCAGGGCGCCGAGACCGCGGCGCTCGGCCCGGAGTCGGCGGCGCCGGTCGATCTCGTCGCGCGCGCCGTCCGGGAGCTCGGGCTGCCGCCGGACCGGTGGGTCGACCAGGTGCGGACCGTGCGCGCGGCGGTGCACGGCTTCGTCGAGCTGGAGCTCGGCGGAGGGTTCGGCCTGCCGGAGGACGTCGAAGCAAGCTTCCGGTACCTCGTCGAGACTCTCGTCACCGGGCTGCGCTGAGCCGGCGGCTCGGCACCGAGCCGGGGACCGGCGCCGAGCCAGACGGCTCGGCGACAAGCCGGCAGCCTGCGCCCGAGCCATAGAGCTCGGCGACAGGCCGAGAGCTCACTCCGAGCCAGGGCGGGTGCCGAAGTGGGGGCCGGCGCCGAGCCCGTCAGCGCGTCGGTCGGCGAGGCCCCAGCCGACGCAGGCTCAGCTGGCGCCGATGATGTCCACGACGAACACCAGCGTGTCCCCACCACGGATGCCGGCGGCGGGGACGCCGCGGTCGCCGTACCCGAGGTGCGACGGGATCGACAGCAGCAGGCGCGAGCCGATGGGCTGGCCGACGAGCGCGTCGTCCCACCCGGCGATGACCATGCCGACGCCGATGGGGAAGCTGATGGACTCGCCCCGGTCGTACGACGAGTCGAACACCGACCCGCCCCAGATCTGGCCGAGGTAGTTGACCTCGATGTCCTGGCCGGCCTCGACGAGGTCACCGGTGCCCCGCTCCAGCACGTGCACGACGAGCTCGGCGGGTGCCGGCTCGGCCGGGAAGGTCAGGGTCGGCTTGTCACCGAACGCGCCGGTGGCGGCGGGAAGCGCATCAGTCATGCCGACATCCTCACATGTGCCCGACCCCGTCGGGGGCCGGCGTCAGGACAGCAACGCTCCGAGCCAGGCGATCTGCCGACTCAGCTGGAACGACTGGCCGCCCTCGTGCATGTTGTACGGGTACACCGCGATCTCGGTCGCCGGCCGCTCGTCGGCCAGCGCTCCGTAGTGGTGGAGCGCGGCGAACACCGTGGACGGCGGGCACGTGGTGTCGCGGAGCCCGACCGAGAAGAGCGCCGGCGCCGTGGCCCGGCGCACGAACGACAGGCCGTCGTGGTACGCCAGCGTGCGGAAGACGTCGGCCTCGCGGTCTCGGTGGTTCTTCAGGTACTGGACGATCTCCTGGTACGGGTACTCGTCGGTGATGTCGATGGCCCGGCGGTAGTGCGTGAGGAAGGGCACGTCCGGCATCGCGGCCACGAGCCCGTCGGCCAGTCCCGCGACGGCGAGCGTCAGGCCGCCACCCTGGCTGCCCCCGGTGACCGCGACGCGCGCCGGGTCGACGCCGGGCATCGCGCGCACGGCGTCGACGGCCCGCACGGCGTCGGTCATGAGCCGCCGGTAGTAGTACGACGACGGGTCGAGGATGCCCCGCGTCATGTAGCCCGGGTAGGAACCGTCGCTGCCCACGGGGTCCGGCGTCGCGCCGACGGACCACGTGGAGCCCTGGCCGCGCGTGTCCATGACGAGGTGGACGTAGCCCGCGGCGGACCACGCCAGCCGGTCGATCGGCAGCCCGCGGCCGCCGCCGTACCCGATGTACTCGACGACCGCCGGGAGCGCCTCGCCGGAGGCCGACCCGGCCGGGCGGAGCACCCAGCCCTTGATCGGGTGGCCACCGAAGCCGGCGAACGTCACGTCGAGCACGTCGACCACCGACAGCCCCGCGTCCACCGGCGTGACCTCGAGCGAGAGGTCGTGGGTGCGGGCCTCGGCCAGCGTCGACCGCCAGAAGTCGTCGAAGTCGCCGGGCTCGTCGACCTCCGGCAGGTAGTGCTCGAGCTCGGACAGCGGCAGGTCGAAGATGGCCACCGGAAAAGGCTCCTCGTCGTCTCTCGGGAACGGACGACGAAACCCTACGACCGGGCCTGATCGGCTCAGAACGGCGGTTCGTCCGGGTAGCCCGGGTTCGGACGGTTCCGCCCCGGCCCGAGCCGCTCGGTGCGGCCACCGTCGCCGGGGGTGACGCGGTAGCCGAGCCCGGCGGGCGTGCGCCACTCGAAGACGCCCGGCGCGACCTGCGTGAGCGTGAAGCCGCCGTCGGTCTTCAGCCGGTGGCACCGCTCGGACAACGGCCCGAGGTTGGCGGCGCTGGTGGTGCCGGGCACGGGCGACCCGTTGGCGGGCGTGCCGTGGTACTCGGTCGTGTGGTCCAGGTCGCAGCGGTGCCCGGGCACGCCGCAGCCGGGCGCGGCGCACACCTGATCCCGGGCGAGGACGTGTTCCGCGATCGGTCGGGGCGGGCGGTACCGGGTTCGTCCCACATCCAGCACCGCGCCGGTCAGCGGGTCGGTGACCAGGCGCCGCCAGGTGCCGCCGGCCGCGAGGGCGCGCGCCTGCTCGGCGGGGATGGGTCCGAGCCCGGCCAGCTCGCCCGGCTCGTCGTCCAGCCCCAGCAGCGTGCTCAACGCGACGGTCACGTCGATGCGGACCTTCGGGATCCGGATGCCTGGCGCCCGTCTCCCCGGTGGGTTCAACTCAGCCCCCTCGAGAGGCTCGCCCCGCTCGTCCGCCTCGCTCCGAGCGGCGGAGCCCTCCAACTCATCGCAGGTGCCACGCGCGGCGTCCGGCACACCGTGGTCAGCGCCGGGGGCCTCCGGTGCACCCCGGTCAGCACCGAGGGCTTCCGGGGCACAGAGGGCGGCACGAGAGTGCTTCGGCGCGCCACGCTTGGCAGGCGCAGCATCGCCCTCACCCGTGGCACGAGCCGTCCCGGCGAGCAGCGCGGCCCCGGTGGCCAGGTCGGTGAGGGTGTCGGCCCGCAGCTGGTCCAGGGTGCGAGGGTCGCCCGCGGCACGAGCGGCTCGCGCGGTGGCCTCGAGCGTCCCGTCGATCCGCGCGGCGTCCAATGCGGGCAGGACGGCCCACAGGCCGGCCATGCCATCGGGCAGGCGCCGGGGGTGGCACACGTGCCGGGCGGCGATCGCCTTCGGCAGCCGGATGGCCGCGTCCTCAGGCTCCACCTGCAGGATCGCGCGGTCGACGTCGGCGGCCAGCTGGCTCGGCGTGCGGGTCGACGCCGACGGCAGCACGGCCTCCTGCACCGCCCAGGCCAGCTGTCCGGGCCGGTCCGCGAGCCGGTCGGTGAGCACCCGCAGCTTGGGCGTGTCGACCTGCCCCTCCCGCACCGCGTCCGCCACGAGCAGCAGCTCGTTGTCGAGCGCCTGCCCGTCGCGCACCAGCCGGTTGGCGGCCGGCCGCGACCACCCCAGCCGCATCGCCAGCTCGTCCCCGGCCACGCCCCGCCGGGTCGGCACCGGCGCGTTCCAGTCGGGGTTCATCGAGCCCCGCCGCGAGAGGGCGCCGGCCAGCAGCGCGGCCTGCAGGTGCGCCCAGGCCGCCAACCGCTCCGCCGCCGCGACGGCCTCCACCAGCGCCGCGTCCGTCAGCCGCGCCGGGTCGACGACCTCGAGCACCTGGGCCAGGCCGGGACCCGGGTCCAGCCGCTCCACACACTCGGCGGACTCCCACCATGCCGGCGACGAGAAGCCGGACTGCTCGTCGGCACCTCCGCCACCGACCTCCTCGCAGCCCGGCAGGGTCACGACCGGCGGCACGGCGAGGACCGCCATCTCCGCGAGCGCATCGGGCGCCCACCAGTCGTCGCCGTGCGGGTCGAGGCACAGCCAGGAGAGCTGCTCGTCCGGGCGTGCGGGCAGGCCCTCGGGCGCCACCATCAGGCCGAGCGCCGAACCGACGGCGACGCCGTCCAGCACCGCGGCGACCCGCGCGTCACCGCCGCACGCGCGGCCGGAGGGCGAGGGAGGACCCTCGTCGACCATCGCAGGGCGTACGAACATGTGTTCGATCCTACGCCCGATATGCGGCGTTCGTCCAGGTACGGGCGTCGTCGGGTGAGGTGGGCGAGAGGGCGCCCGCCGTCAGTGGGAGAACGGTCCGACCGTGAGCGCCCACACGGCTGCGACGGAGGCGAGCGATCCGACGATCACCGCGAACACCGCTCGCCCGCGGCCGTGACCGCCCTGCCGGGCCCTCGCCAGCGCCCAGATCCCGAGGCCGAGCGCTGCCGGTCCGACGGGCCAGACGAACAATGCAAGGATCGCGACGTACCCCGCGACGATGGACTGCCACGACCTGCCGACGGGGACGATCCAGTGCAGCGCGCCGGACGGGCCGTACTGGTCCGCCGGCGCGGTCGGCCCGTACCCCGGCGCGATCGGCCCGTACCCCACGGTCGGTCCGTACCCCGGCGCGGTCGGCTCGTGCCCCGACGCGCCTGGCGAGGTCCGGTCGGGGAACGACGACCCGTACGGCGCCGACCCGTACGGCGCCGACGCGTACGGCGATGAGGGGTACGACGAGGACGGTGCCGAGGGGTACGACGAGGACGGCGACGACCCGTACGGCGGCACTCCCCCGGCCCCGTACGCGGATCCCTGGACACCGGGAGCCGGGGGCGGCGCCACGGCCTGCGTGTACTGGGTCCACGCCTGCCCGTCGAACCACCTGACGACGCCCTGCGTCACGCCGTCGCTGTACCAGCCTGCCTGCGGTGCCACGCCCCCGCATCGGCACCGCGGGCCATCCGCTTGATGCCGGGACCCGCGCGACGGGCGCGGCTGGCTCGTCGTGGGCGCACCGTGCCGTCGCACCTCGTCCCGCGCACCGTGCCGCCGCGCCTCGCCCTGCGCCCGCGGCGGCCGAGCCGGCTCATCGCGCGAGGAACGCCAGCAGGTCCAGCCGGGTCACCACCCCGACCGGGCTCCCGTCGTCGACGACGAGCAGCGCGTCCGCCTTCTCCAGGGCCGAGCGCGCCGACTCCACCGGCTCCCCCACCCCCACGAGCGGCAGCGGCGCCGACATGTGCCGGTCCACCCGGTCGGACAGCGCGGCCTCGCCGGAGAAGACGGCGTCGAGCAGCGCCCGCTCCGACACCGACCCCGCCACCTCGCCGATGGTCACGGGCGGCTCGGCCCCGACCACCGGCATCTGCGACACGCCGTACTCCCGCAGGATCTCGATCGCGTCGCGCACAGTCTCGTTCGGGTGGGTGTGCACCAGCGCGGGCAGCACCCCGGTCTTCGTCGTCAGCACGTCCGCGACGGTCGCCCCCTGGCCCGCCGTGAGGAACCCGTACGAGCGCATCCAGGCGTCGTCGAAGATCTTCGACAGGTAGCCCCGCCCGGAGTCCGGCAGGATCACGACGATCACGGCCTCGGCCGCGGCGCTCGGCGACTCGTCCTCCAGCCGCCGGGCCAGCTGCAGCGCGGCCACCACCGCCATGCCGCTCGAGCCGCCGACGAGCAGCCCCTCCTCGCGCGCGAGCCGCCGCGTCATGGCGAACGAGTCCGCATCGCTGACGGCGATGACCTCGTCGGGCACCGCCGGGTCGTACGCCGCCGGCCAGAAGTCCTCGCCCACGCCCTCGACGAGGTAGGGCCTTCCCTCGCCGCCGGAGTACACCGAGCCGGCCGGGTCGGCCCCGACCACCCGGACGCCGCCCGACGAGACCTCGTGCAGGTACCGCCCGGTGCCGGTGATGGTGCCACCGGTGCCGATCCCCGCGACCAGGTGCGTCACCCGCCCCGACGTGTCCGACCAGATCTCCGGCCCGGTGGTGCGGTAGTGCGACGCGGGGCCCTCCGGGTTGGAGTACTGGTCCGGCTTCCAGGCGCCCGGGATCTCCCGCACCAGGCGGTCGGAGACGGAGTAGTAGGAGTCGGGGTGGTCCACCGGCACCGCCGTGGGGGTCACCACCACCTCGGCGCCGTAGGCCCGCAGCACATCGCGCTTGTCCTGGCTCACCTTGTCCGGGCAGACGAACACGCAGCGGTAGCCGCGGCGCTGCGCGACGAGCGCCAGCCCCACCCCGGTGTTGCCGCTCGTCGGCTCGACGATGGTGCCGCCGGGGCGCAGCGCGCCGCTGGCCTCCGCGGCCTCGACCATCGCGAGCGCGATGCGGTCCTTGATCGAGCCGCCCGGGTTGAGGTACTCGACCTTGGCCAGGACGGTGGCGGCCAGGCCGGCCGTGACGGCGGACAGCCGCACCAGGGGCGTGCCGCCGACGAGGTCGGCGACGTGCTCGACGTACTTCACCGCGTCAGGGTGCCACCTGCCCGCGCCGGCCGCCGCGAGGCGACGCGATCCGGGCGCGGGTGACGGCTCAGCGTCGGCCGGAGAGGATGGCGAAGATCCGCAGCATCTCCAGGTAGAGCCACACGAGGGTCACGACGAGCCCGAACGCCGCCGTCCACGCGTAGCGCCGCGGCGCACCGGCCTGGACGCCGCGCTTGATGGCGTCGAAGTCGACGATGAGGTTCGCCGCGGCGAGCCCGACGGCGAACAGCCCGATGACCAGGCCCCAGCCGCCGGACCGCAGCGGACCGAAGTCGCCGCCCGCGACGAAGAACGAGAGCACGACGTTGACGAGCTGGAACACCAGGTAGCCGACCATCGCGATGATGAGCCACCGCGTGAACTTCGCGGTGACGCGCACGCGCCCCGAGCTGAACAGCCACAGCGCGGCGCCGAACGTCGCGAATGTCGCCAGCACGGCCTGCAGCACGATGGGCTGCGCCGTGCCGGTCGACGTGGTCCCCACGGGCAGCGCCGTGAACGCGAGGCTGATGCCGCCGAGGAACACACCCTGGGCCACCGTGTAGAGCGTGATGAGCACCGGGCTGGGCTGGCGCTTGAAGGCGTTGACCAGGCCGAGCACCAGCCCGACGACCATGCCGATGAGCCACGTGCCCGCGGGCAGGATGCCGTGCTCGGTGCCGTACCAGGTGCCGGCGGCGACGACCGCCAGCACGGCGAGGAGGCCACCGGTACGCACGATGACGTCGTCGTAGGTGAGCCGGCCGGTGTCCCGGGCGGTCGCCGACGGCGCGGCGTACATCTGCTCGAGCGTCACCGGGTCGACCCCCGGCTGCGCGACCACCGCGCGCTGCGCGTTGGGCCGCCGGCGCGGGTCGCCGAAGACCGGGTCGTTGTCGAACACGGGGTTGGCCACGATGACCTCCTCAAGGTCGGTGCCTCAACGGTATACGCCCGGATCCTCGGACCTTGCTGAGAGCATCCGGGACGTCCGCCGAGGGTGCCGGGCGCGCTCGACGAGCCCGCACCACGGTCCTGTGCCTCCCACAACGCCGCGCCGGCGCGCCGGGTTCCCTCGCCGATGCGGCGGATCCGGCCGAAACGCCTGCGCGGGCCGGCAGCGCTCGGCTACCGTGCCTCGCGTCGCACAGCCGAGTCCCAGGGGGAACGCCGATGTGGCTGGTGCCGTTCGTCGTCGAGATGGCCCTGCTCGTGTACTGCCTCATCGACTGCCTGCAGTCGAACGAGGGTGACATCAGGAACCTGTCCAAGGGCGGGTGGGTGCTCCTCATCGTCCTGGTGCCGCTCGCCGGCGGCGTGGCCTGGCTCGTCGCCGGCCGGCCGCTGCAGACGGGCACCCGGCGCGTCTCGTGGCCCGCGACGCAGACGTCCGGGTTCCCCGAGCACGAGCACCGGCGCCCGATCGGCCCCGACGACGACCCGGCCTTCCTCGCCGAGCAGCGGCGCTCCGACGAACGGCACGAGCAGATGCTGCGCGACTGGGAGGACCAGCTCCGCGAGCGCGAGCGTCGGTTGCGCGAGCGGGAGGACCGCGCCCACGACGAGGACGACGACCGCGAGGGCCGCTGACCGACCCGCGCGGCCCTGTGCCGACGGGGTGAGCTACCGTCGGTGGCAGGCCCGTCCCGAGGAGGCGCCATGCGCTACCTTCCGGTCCTGCTGTGGATCGCCTTCCTGCTCTACTGCGCCATCGACGTCGCACAGTCCGACGCCACCCGGGTGCGCGGGCTGCCCAAGCCGCTCTGGCTCGCCCTCGTCGTCCTGATCCCCTTCGTCGGCCCCGCCGCGTGGCTGTTGGCCGGGCGGCCCGTCGACGGCCACGTGCGGACCACGTCGTCGTCGCGCATGCGCCGCACGCGGGCCAGCGGGCCCGACGACGACCCCGAGTTCCTCGCCGCGCTCGCCCGTTCCAACCGCCAGCGCGAACGGGACCGGCGGCAGCGCGAGCCGAAGGACCGGCCAGCCGACGAACCGGCGGCCCCCGCCTGACGAGGTGGTGCCCCCGGCGGGGCTCGAACCCGCACTCGATCGGTTTTAAGCCGACTGCCTCTGCCGGTTGGGCTACGGGGGCGCGACCATCCTGGCACCCGGCCCGCGCCGACCGGTCGCCCGCACCCTCCGGCGGCCGGCGCCCCCCGAGGGTCACCGCTCGGCCCACGGCGCCGCCTGACCGTCGCAGCCCGGCCGCCGGTGCCGCCTGACCGTCGCCGCCCGGCCGCCGGTTACCGTGAGGCATGACCGAACCGAACGCACTGACCCGCCGGCACGTGCGGCACGAGCTGCGGCAGCGCCGCGTGACCGTCGCCGCCGTCCGACCCGTCACCTCGCGCATCGTGCGGGTCACGCTCACCGGCGAGCTCGACGGCTTCGCCGCCGAGGGGCCCACCGACCACCTCAAGGTCTTCTTCCCCGACCCGGCCACCGGCCAGATCGCGACGCCCGGCTTCCATGCCGGCGGCCTGGGCCTGTCCGCGCCGGGTGCCGTCGTCGCGCGCGACTACACGCCCGCCGACCACCGTCCCGGCGAGCTGGACCTCGACATGGTGCTGCACGGCGATGCCGGGCCCGCCTCGGCGTGGGCGAGCCGCGCCGCCGTCGGCGACCCGCTCGTCGTCGCCGGCCCGAAGACCTCGAAGCTCGTGCCCGACGGGCTGACCGGCCTCGTGCTCGTGGTCGACGAGTCCGCGTTCCCCACGGCCGCGCGGTGGCTGCGCCTGACGCCGGCGATCGTGCCCGTGACCCTGCTCCTCGACGCCCCCGGCGAGCCCGACGATGCCGCGGGCTACTTCGACGGCGTCCCCGGCTCCGAGCGCGCGACGATCCGCGCCGGGATCGACCTCGAGGCCGATCTCCGCGCGCTGCCGATCGACCCCGGCACCGTCGTCGTCCTCGCCGGCGAGGCCACCACGCTCGTGCCGCTGCGGCGCTACCTGCGCCGGGAGCTGGGCCTGCCGGCGCAGCAGGTCATCGCGAGCGGGTACTGGCGGCGCGGTGTCGCCGGCCTCGACCACCACGCGCCGATCGACCCCGACGACCCGGACTGACCTCCCGCCGATCGGGCGGAGATCCGCAGCGGATCCGGGCGCGGGCGCGCCCCGCCCGCCGTAGGGTCGCACCGTGGCGCGCGTCGGGCGCTGGCTGGTCGGTGCCGCGATCCTCGCCTGGGTCGGCTACCTCGTCGCCGCCCAGGCGACGCAGCGCGCGCTGCCCTGGTGGTTCGGGTCGCTGCCCTGGGTGGTCTTCGCGGCGCTCGTCGCGCTGCGGATCGTCCGGGAGTCGCTCCGGCCCGCGGCCAACCGGCCCGTGCGCCGCGCCCTCACGCCGGGCGGCCAGGGTCTCGACGAGGTGCAGGGCATCGTCCTCGGGCGGCCGCCCGGCCTGGTCCCGCGGTACGGGGACGACGAGCCGACCGCGGCGGAGCTCGTCGTGCCGCGGACCGACCCGTTTAACGCCGGACCCTGGACCGTCGGCCGCAACGCGGACGGCTCGGTCGTCGTGCAGCCGGGCGGCGCGGTCGCGGGCGCCGGCCTGCCGGGAACCGGCTCCGACGGCGGGCCCGACCGGCGCTGAGCCCGAGCCGGGCGCCCGTGACGACCGCGTGCGGGTCAGACCCGCGTGCGGCTCCCGCCGCGCGTGCCGGTGCCGGCCGGCGTCGGGCGCTCCTGGGACGTTGCACGCTCGTCCTGCGCCGCGGTGGGCGCCGGTGCGGCGGCGGGGACCGCGGCGGCGAGGAACTCCGCGCGCGGGTCCTGCAGCGAGCCCAGCGCCACCACCTCGCGCCGCAGCAGCAGCGACCACGTCCAGCCGGCCATGATGCGGATCTTGCGGTTCCAGGTGGGCATGGCGAACACGTGGTACGTGCGGTGCAGCACCCAGGCCAGGAACCCGCGGACCTTGAACCGGCCGAACATCTGCGCCACGCCCTTGTACATGCCGAGCGAGGCGACGGCGCCGATGCTCTTGTGGCGGTACGGCGTCGGCTCCGCCGAGCGCAGCACGCGCGCGAGGTTCTCGCCGAGGTGCCTGCCCTGGCGCAGCGCGTGCTGGGCGTTGGGCGGGCAGGTCTGCCCCGGGTTGACCAGGTCGGGCACCGCGGCGCAGTCACCGGCCGCGAACGCGTCGGCCACCACGGTGCCGTCCGCGGCGGTCACCTCGAGGTTGGCGTTGGTGATGACCCGGCCCCGCTCGTCGAGCGGCAGGTCCGAGTTCTTCAGCACCGGGTTCGCCTTGACGCCCGCAGTCCACACGAGGGTCTCGGCGTCCATCTCGGTGCCGTCGGAGAGCACCACGTGCCCGTCGACGCACGACGTGAGGAACGTCGCCAGGTGGATCTCGATGCTGCGGGTGCGCAGCTGGTCGAGCGTGTAGCCCCCCAGCTCGGCGCTCACCTCCGGCAGGATCCGGGTGCTGCCCTCGACGAGCACGAAGCGCAGCTCGTCGGGCTCGATCTGCCGGTACTTCTTCACCGTGTACCGGGCGATGTCCTCGACCTCGGCGATCGCCTCGACGCCCGCGAAGCCGCCGCCGACGAAGACGAACGTCAGCATCCGCCGGCGGATCTCCGGGTCCCACGTGGAGGCGGCGGCGTCGATGCGGCCCAGCACATGGTTGCGGACCGCGATGGCCTCCTCGACGTTCTTGAAGCCGATGCCCTGCTCGGCGAGGCCCGGGATGGGCAGTGTGCGGGCCACCGAGCCGAGGCCGACGACGAGGAAGTCGTAACTCACCCAGTAGGGCTCGCCCTCCTCGGGCGCGATCTGCACGCGGCGGTCGGCGTGCTCGATGCGGGTGACGTGGCCCTGCAGCACGTCCACCCCCTTGAGGCTGCGCCGGTGGGGGGCGACGACGTTGCGCGGGTCGATCGAGCCGGCGGCGGTCTCCGGCAGGAACGGCGCGTAGGTCATGTAGGGCCGGGGGTCGACGACGACGATCGCGGCCTCCCGCCGACCGAGGCGCTTGCGCAGCCGGCGGGCGGTGTAGAGGCCGACGGTGCCGCCGCCGAGAATCAGCACCCGCGGCGAGGTGCGCGGCTTGCGGTCGGTGGTTGCGGACACCCTTCCAAGGTAAGGCGAACCTCAGTCTTTGGGCGCGCCGGACCTGGTGACGTTCTTCACATCGTGGCGCCGGAGCGCTCCGCGACGCTCCACGCGATGCCGTCGAGGATGTCGTGCTCGCTGGTCAGCACCGACTCCAGGCGGCCGCCCTCGGCCGCGACCGCGTCCCGCACGCGCGCCACCACCTCGTGCCAGACGAGCGCGCCCGCGCCGATGACGTCCACCCGGCCGGGGTGCATGAAGCCCAGTGCCGCCCGCTGCGCGTGGCTGCGGTGCAGCAGGTCGTCGCAGGCCGCGAGCACGGCGTCGACCGGGAGCTCGGCCGCGTCGATGAGGCCCCGGTCGTACCGCTGCAGGCCCAGGACGTGCGCGGTGATGGTCGTGATGGTCCCCGCGAGCCCGACGAGCGTGGCGGTCCGGCCGACCGGCACCACCCGCGTCGCCTCGTCGAGCGCCGTCGCGATGTCGGCGCGGGCTGCGGCGACCTCGTCGTCGGTGGGCGGGTCCGTGCGCAGGTGCCGCTCCGTGAGCCGCACCGAGCCGATGTCCATCGACCACGCGGCGGCCGGGCCTCGCTCCCCCAGCACCAGCTCGGTGGAGCCACCGCCGAGGTCGACGACGAGGAACGGCCCGGGCCGGCTCGCACCGAGCGCACCGACCGCACCTCGGAAGGACAGCGCCGCCTCCTCGTCGCCGCTGACCACCTCCGGGTCGACCCCGATCGCGGCCCGCACGCCGGCGACGAACGCCTCCCGGTTCCGCGCGTCCCGCGTCGCGGACGTCGCGACGAAACGGACGGCGTCCACGCCGAGGTCGTCGCAGCGGGCCGCGTACTCGCGCGTCTGGACGAACGTGCGCTCCAGCGCGTCGGGCGCGAGCTCGCCCGTACGGTCCACGCCCTGGCCGAGCCGGACGATGACGGCGTCCCGCTCGACCTCGACGAGGGCGCCGCCCTCGACGTCGGCCACCAGGAGCCGGATGGTGTTCGTCCCGCAGTCGATGGCGGCCACTCGCGTCACCGCGACATCGTGCCATCCGCGCCCGGCCGGGCCGGAATCGGGCCACCGCCGGTCGGACCGGAATCGGGTCACCGCCGGTCGGACCGGAATCGGGCCACCGCCGGGTCAGCCTGCCCGACGACCCCGGTCGACGCCCGTCAGCAGCGACAGCGGTCCGGGCGCCACACGTCCGCGACGAGCGCGAGCGCCTCGTCGCCCAGCGGGTTGACCCCCGGGCCGGCCGCGAGCGCGTGGGCCGCCAGCGCGTGCAGGCACTTCACGCGGTCGGGCATGCCACCGGCCGAGATGCCGGCGAGCTCCGGCACGTGGCCGAGCGCCTCCCGGTCGGCGATGTAGGCCTCGTGCGCGCGCCGGTGGGCGGCGCGCAGCTCGTCGTCGGCCGCCAGCCGGGCGGTCATCTGCTTCATGATGCCGGTCGCCTCGAGCTGGCTCAGCGCGACCGTCGCGGGCGGGCACGTGAGGTAGTAGAGCGTGGGGAAGGGCGTGCCGTCGTCGAGCCGGGGCGCGGTGACCACCACCGTGGGGCGCCCGCACACGCACCGCGCCGCGACGCGGACCGCGCCGCGCGGGGGGCGGCCCAGCTGCTCGGCGAGCACCTCGAGGTCGGCGGGAGCGATCGTCACCCCGCCATTCTCCCCGGCGCGCGCGCCGCACCTCCACGCCTGGGGCGCACCTCCACGCCTGGGACGCACCTCCACGCGCGCGGTGCACGCTCTGCTGCACCGGACACTTGGGAGTGCACCGCACGTTGCCACCTCGCAGCGCGTTCGGTCCACGGACAGGGACGGGTCCGACGCATGTGCACGCGTCACGTGCATATGCACGCGCCAGGTGCGGCGGCACACGTCAGGTGCAGCGGCACGCGCCAGGTGCGGCGGCACGCGTCAGGTGCAGCGGCACGCGTCAGGTGCATATGCGGGTGTGCGGTGCACGTCCAGGCGGGCCGTGCAGCCCCTGCCGCACCGGACGCTTGGGAGTGCACCGTTCGTGGAGTGCACCGCCCCCGGCTGGCTCCGGTCAGGGGGTTGGCGCGGGCGCCGGCTCCGGTCAGGGGGTTGGCGCGGGCGCCGGCTCCGGTCAGGGGGTTGGCGCGGGGGTCGGCGCCGCCGGGGAGTTGCCGGTCGGCTCGGCGGCCGCCCGGTCGGCGCCCTGCAGGGACTGCCAGACCTTCCCGTACCAGGGCACCGAGACCGTGGGGGCCGCGGCCGGCGTGACCACCGGGTCCGGCGCCTCCCCCGGCACGATCTGCGGGTCCACGACACGCCACGCCGTCTCTCCCGGCATGACGAAGCTCAGCCGCTCGCGCGCCTGCGCGGTGATGTACGCGGGGTCGTTCCAGCGGGCCAGCTGGGCCTTGAGGTCGTCGTTCGTCTTCTGCGCGGTGGTGACCTGGGCCCGCAGCGCGTCGACGGCCGCCTTCTCCGCGAGGTAGGAGTGCAACGTGGGGTAGACGAGCACGAAGGCGAGCAGCGCGACGATGCCGAGCACCATCGCGCGGGCGCTGATGAGCTTCGGGGTCTTCGCGCGCACGCGCTCCACGCGCGGCCCCGACCGGCCGGGACCCGACGAGCCCCGCTGCGGTCCCGGCGGCGGCGCCCCCGTGGCCGGCCGCGCGGCGCGGGGCTGACCGCCCGTACGCGGTGCGGAGCCGGTGCGCGGGACCCCCGGCCGGGGCGCGCTCGGACGCCGGCCGACGCCGGACGACGACGAGCGCTGCGTGGGCATGCTGTCGATTCTGCCTGCGGGGACCGCGAACCCCGGGGACCCCGGTCGCGCCCGCGCGTTGTCGCCGGACGACGACGTCACGGACGACGACGTCACGGACGACGACGTCACGGACGACGACGTCACGGACGACGACGCCCGGGCCGGGGGCCGCAGCCCCTGAGCCCGGGCGTCGTCGGGTGAGGCCTGATCAGGCCTTGAAGCGCGGGAACGACGACACGCCGGCGTAGACGGCGGCGTCGTCCAGCTCCTCCTCGATGCGGAGCAGCTGGTTGTACTTGTTGATGCGCTCGCCGCGGGCCGGGGCACCGGTCTTGATCTGGCCGGCGTTGGAGGCCACCGACAGGTCGGCGATCGTCGTGTCCTCGGTCTCGCCGGAGCGGTGCGAGGTCATGGTGCGGAAGCCGTTGCGGTGCGCCAGCTCGATCGCGTCCAGGGTCTCGGTCACGGTGCCGATCTGGTTGAGCTTGACGAGCAGCGCGTTGGCCGACTTGAGCTGGATGCCCTTGGCCAGGCGCGTCGGGTTGGTGACGAACAGGTCGTCGCCGACGATCTGGACCTTGTCGCCGA
>JAJYTJ010000028.1 GCA_021793115.1 Actinomycetes bacterium
CCTGCCGAACCCCCGGGGCGACCCAGCACTCCCGACGAACCACCCCCCGCCGCGTCACCAACCGGGCCAACAGCCCGGACGACCACCCCTGCCCGCTGAGCCCCTTGACTCACGGCGCGAAAGCTAGGCGTCCGCCGACGAGGCAATCCCGGGCTCGCGGCGGCGCCGCAGCGCCACTAGCACGAGGAGGCCGAGCGCGGTGCCGAGCGTGTTGAGGACCCAGTCCTGCAGCGTGCTCCAGCGGCCTGGGATCGCCAGCTGGATCGTCTCGATCGCCGCCGAGGTGACCGAGCCCGCGAGCCACACCACCCACCAGCGCCGCAGCCCCAGCATCGCGCCGAGCAGCAGGCCGAACGGCACGAACAGCAGCAGGTTGCCGGCCGCCTCCGCCACGGGGAAGGTCAGGGGGATGCCGTGGGCGGCGACCCAATGAATGGCCCGGCGCGCCAGCCCGAAGCTGTGGTGCTCGTCGCGCTGCGGCGTGAGGACGAGGGCAGCGAGTACCAGGAGGTAGCAGGCGAGCGCCACGCGGCTCGCGGTGCGCGTCTGGGACACAGTGGCGGGCGGCACCTGCCCAGGGTAGGTGCCGGGCTGGGGCCGCCGGGTGGTGTCCGGCGGGCCCGGTAGGGTCCCAGGGACGTCGTCGTCGAACGTGGGGGTACGTGGTGAAGGTCTCGGTGATCGGGTGCGGCTACCTGGGCGCGGTCCACGCGGCCTGCATGGCCCAGCTGGGCCACGAGGTGGTCGGCATCGACGTCGACGAGCGGAAGGTCGCGGCGCTGCGCCAGGGCAACGCTCCGTTCTACGAGCCCGGCCTGCCGGAGCTGCTCGCGGAGGTCTCGACGACGGGCCGCCTGACCTTCTCCACCGACATGGCGCAGGCCGAGGGGGCCGCCGTCCACTTCGTGTGTGTAGGCACGCCGCAGGCCCACGGTGAGTTCCGGGCCGACCTCAGCTACGTCGAGGCGGCCACGCGCGGGCTCGCGCCGTACCTGCGCCCGGGGGACGTGGTGGCCGGCAAGTCCACGGTGCCCGTGGGCACGGCCGAGCGGCTGGCCCAGACGCTCGAGCCGACGGGCGCGGTGGTCGTCTGGAACCCGGAGTTCCTGCGGGAGGGCTACGCGGTGCAGGACACGCTCCACCCGGACCGCCTGGTCTACGGCCTGCCGACCGACGACGACGGCGCGGTCACCCCCGCCGGCGCGAAGGCCAGGGCCGCGCTCGACGAGGTCTACGCGGCCCCCCTGGCCGCGGGCACGCCCCTGGTGGTGACGGACCGCGCGACGGCCCAGCTGGTGAAGGTCGCCGCGAACTCGTTCCTCGCGACCAAGATCAGCTTCATCAACGCCATGGCCGAGCTGTGCGAGGCGACCGGTGCGGACGTCACCAAGCTGGCCGACGCGATCGGCTACGACCCGCGGATCGGCCGCCGCTTCCTTAACGCCGGCCTTGGCTTCGGTGGCGGCTGCCTGCCCAAGGACATCCGGGCGTTCATGGCGCGGGCCGGCGAGCTGGGCGTGTCCGACGCGCTGGGGTTCCTGCGCGAGATCGACTCGATCAACATGCGCCGGCGGGTGCGCATGGTCGACCTGGCGCGCGAGGTGTGCGACGGCTCGATCGTCGGGCGGCGCGTGGCCGTGCTCGGCGCCGCGTTCAAGCCCGACTCCGACGACATCCGGGACTCCCCGGCGCTCTCGGTGGCGGCGCAGATGCAGCTGCAGGGCGCGCACGTGACGGTCACGGACCCGCAGGCCATCACCAACGCCCGGGCGAAGTGGCCGGACATCCGGTTCGCCGCCACGGCGCTGGAGGCGGCGCGCGATGCCGACGTGGTGCTGCTGGCCACCGAGTGGTCCGAGTACCGCGACCTGGACCCGGACGAGCTGGGCGCCGTCGTGGCGAGCAAGGCCATGCTCGACGGCCGGAACGTGCTGGACCCCGCCCGCTGGCGCGCGGCCGGCTGGACGTACCGGGCGCTCGGGCGCCCCTGAGCGGTCGTCGCGGCGCGCCCGTGCCCTGGGCCCGGGGACGTGCAAGCGTGGCTCGACCTAGCCGGCGGTCGCGGCGCCGGCCGTGCCCTGGGCCCGGGACCACGGGTGGTCGCCGCGGCGCCGGCCGTGCCCTGGGCCCGGGACTCGCCGGCTCGCCGGCTCGGTGGCTCGGTGGCTCGGTGGTGGCGGGCGGCGGCGCGGCGTCCGGCGTCGGGGTCGACCGGTGGTGCGAGGTTCCCCCGACGGGGCGCGCTGCTGATGCCGGCAGCTATGGCCCGGTGAACAGCTGCGAGCAGAGCATGGTGTCGCCGTCGTGCACGCACGCGACCGTCATCGTCGTGAGGGACGGGTCGAGGATGTTCGCCCGGTGCCCGGGCGAGGCCATCCAGGCGGTGACCACGTCGGCCGGTGCCGCAGCCGCGCGGGACAGGTTCTCGGCGTCGGTGGTGGCCGGGGCGCACGCCCGGCGCAGGTCGTCGAGCGGGGCGTGCTCGAGCGGCCGGCCGACGAGGGCGGCGGCCCGCGCCTGCGCCACCGGTGCCGCGCACGCCGCCGGTGGGAGCCGCGGGAAGCCGGCTGCCACGCGGGCGTCGTCGGCCGCCTGCCGCAGGGCATCGGCGTAGCTGCCGGGATCGACCCCGGCCTGGGACGTGGCCGTCACCTGGGACGTGGCGGTGGCCGGACCTCCCGCCGCTGCCCCGGGTGACGGTGTGCCGCGCGCAGCCAGGACGACCGCCACGATCGCGAGGGCGACGCCGGCGACGACGAGCACGACCGCCGCGACCGGGACCCTGCGGGAGGCGCGCACCGGCCCAGCATAGGGAGGCCTCGGCGCCGGCCATCGGCGCTCCGTGGGGTGCATGCGCGCCCGCTCACCGGCGCGTCGGCCGCTCCAGCGCCGCGCCCCGCGCTGGCCGCTCCCGTCGTCGTTCCCGTCGTCGTTCCCGTCGTCGTCCCCTTCGTGGTCCTCGTCGTCGTTCCCTTCGTCGTCCCCTTCGCGGTTCCGTCGTCGTTCCCGTCGCCGTCCCCCTCGTCGTCCTCGTCGCCGGTTCCTTCGTCGTCCCCGTCGTTGCCCCCGTTGCCGCTCTCCTCGCGGGACCGGCCGAACCGCGCACGGAGCGACCTTCGTCGTCGGCCATAGCCTCGCCGGCGTCCTTACGCGCGTTCCCCGGCCATCAAGGGAGCGCAATGGCGCTCCCGTTCGCCCCGTCGCGGCCGCGGGCGCCCTCAGGCGCTCCCCGGAGGGCGTGCGCCGCCGCCCGCGCCGAGCGTCGAACGTACGAGGGACGTCGCGGGCGCGGCTGGTCCGGGCGCGGACGCGCGGGGGGCGGGGGGGGGGGGGGGGGGGAACGATTCGACGATGCTCCGCGAGGTGCCGCGGGTGCGCGCCATGACGCCCTCGCCGCCGGCCCCGAGGTCGAGGGCGCCCTCCGGTGCGGTTGTCGGCTGCGGCGAGCGCGTGATGGCGCCTTCGTCGCGCCGGGCACGACCGAGGGCGGCCCTCGGCGCTGACGGGTGCCGAGCTGGGCCAGGGCCAGGGCCAGTGCCAGGGCCGGGGCCGGGGCCGGAGCGGAGGGGGCAGAGTGTCGACCCAGCGGCGGGACGGGGGGGGGGACAGGGGGGTGAACCGGCGGCGGGTGATGGCTGCGCGACGGTCGGCGGCCCAGATCGTTACCTCAGGTAATGAGTTATGCTAAGGATCGTGGCCACCACCAGCTCCGCCCTCGCCGGCGACCTCCGGCAGGCGATCGGCCGCACCCACCGCCGGCTGCGTGCCCAGGTCGGTGACGCGCACCTCTCCTACCCGCAGTACTCGGTGCTCATCGTGCTCACGCGCGAGGGGCCGACGACGCCCGGCCGGCTCGCGGAGCTCGAGGGCGTCCAGCCGCCGACGATGACGCGCACCGTCAACTGCCTGGCGGAGCTCGGCCTCGTGAGCAAGGGGCCCGACCCCGACGACGGCCGCCTCGTCGTCGTGAGCCTGACGCCGGCCGGCGAGGCCGAGGTCCGCGAGACCCGCCGCCGCCGCGACACCTGGCTCACGTCCCGCCTGGCGAAGCTGGCGCCCGACGACCGCGCGACGCTCGCGCGCGCCGCGGTGCTCCTCAAGGAGATCGCCGTCTCGTGAGCGCCACCTTCTCCTCCCTCAAGTACCGCAACTACCGGCTGTGGTTCACCGGGGCGCTGGTCTCCAACATCGGCACCTGGATGCAGCGTGTGGGCCAGGACTGGCTCGTCCTCACCCAGCTGACCCACAACTCGGGCGTCGCGCTCGGCGCGGTCACCGGGCTGCAGTTCGCGCCGGCGCTGTTCGTCTCTCCGTTCGCCGGGGTCCTCGCCGACCGGATGAACCGCCGCAAGCTGCTGCTCATCACGCAGGCGTCGATGGGTGCGCTGGCGGCAGTCCTGGGAGCCCTGGTGATGTCCGGGCAGGTACGGCTGTGGCACGTCTACGCGCTTGCGCTCGCGCTTGGTGTCGCCTCGGCGTTCGACGCGCCGGTGCGCCAGACGTTCGTCGCGCAGCTGGTGCCGAAGGAGAAGCTGGCCAACGCGGTCGGCCTCAACAGTGCCTCGTTCAACGCGGCCCGGCTGATCGGCCCGGGCGTGGCCGGCCTGCTCATCGCGGCGATCGGCACGGGCTGGCTGTTCTGGCTCAACGCGGCGTCGTTCGGCTGGACCATCCTCGCGCTGGTGCTGATGCGGAGCTCGGAGCTGCACGCCATGCCGATGGTGCCGCGCTCCAAGGGACAGATCCGCGCGGGCCTGGCGTACGTCCGTGGCCGGCCGGACATCCTCGTCATCATGGTCGTCGTCGGCGTCGTCTCCGCGTTCGGCCTGAACTTCCAGATGACGAGTGCGCTGATCGCCCGCACGGTGTTCCACAAGGGAGCGGGGGAGTACGGGCTGCTCGGTTCCGTGCTGGCGATCGGCTCGCTGTCGGGTGCCCTCATCGCCGCCCGGCGCGAGCACCCGCGGGTGCGGCTCGTCGTCGGCGCCGCGCTGGGCTTCGGTGTGGCCGCGAGCCTGCTCGCGGTCATGCCGACCTACCTGACCTACGCCGTGCTGTGCGTCCCGGTGGGGCTGGCCTCGCTGACGATGATGACCGCGGCCAACGCCACCATCCAGATGAGCACCGAGCCGCAGATGCGCGGGCGCGTCATGGCCCTCTACATGATGGTGTTCCAGGGCGCGACGCCGATCGGGTCGCCGATCGTCGGCTGGATCGGCCAGCAGTTCGGGGCCCGCTGGGCCATCGGCATCGGCGGCATCACCGCGGTGCTGGTCGCCGTGGCCGCGCTCCTGTGGGTGGGGCGCTCGATGCACGTCCGCGTCCGGTACCGGCCCGACGAGCACCCGCGCCTGCAGGTGACGTGCCCGACGGAGAACGTGCTCCCGTCGGCGCGGGACCTTGGGGCGCGCTCGGCGGTGTGATCGCGGGTGAATCGGGGGCCGAGGCGACCTCGACACCTGCCCGATATGTCACGATCGTCGCGTGACTTCCCCCTCGGCTGCCGGAGACGAGGCCGCCCTCGACGCGGCTGGCGAGGCGGGTCCGGCGGGCCGGGCGGCGGCAGGCGAGTCGGCGACCGGCGAGCCGCCCGACACGTCCGCACCCGGGCGCCATACGGCTGACGAGCCTGCACCCCGGCGCGACGCGCCCGACGAGCCTGCACCCCGGCGCGACGTGCCCGACGAGCCTGCACCTGAGGCGGCTCCACCTGCGGAGCCCGGCGTCGGTGACGGTGTGGTCGACCGCAGCCGGCCGGGCACCAGGCGGCTGCGGCGGCGACTGCTCGTCGCCGTGCTCGTCGTGCTGGCCGCCGTCGTCGTCGCCGCGGGCTGGCTGGCCTTCCGCGTCTACCAGGCCGGGCATGCCCTGCTCGCCGCCCAGGACGGTGTGACGGCGATGGCCCAGCGCGCGCATGACCGCGACCTGCCCGGCGTGCAGGCCGCGCTCCCAGGTGTGCGGGCGGACCTGGACGCTGCGCGCCGCGCGGTTGATGACCCCCTGTGGCGCGCGAGCACCGCCCTGCCATGGGCCGGCAGGCAGCTCGGCGCCGTGCGCACGGTCACGATCGCGCTCGACCAGGTGGTGACCGAGGCGGGCCCGGCGCTCGACGCGGCCGACACCGTCCTGGCGGCGCAGCACACGGGTGGCCAGCTCAACCTTGGGCCGCTCCTGGATGCCCTGCCCCAGATCCAGGCTGCCGCGAAGCAGGTGGACGCCGCATCCCAGGCCGTGGCGGGCATCGACGCGGCCGGGCTGACGCCGCGTCTGGCCGCACCGGTGGCGGCGCTGCAGCGGCAGCTCGAGCAGGTGTCGGGACCCGCGCGTTCCGCCGAGCAGATAGCGCGGCTGCTGCCGAGCATGGTCGGCGCCGACGGCCCGCGTTCGTACCTCCTTGTCTCCCTCAACTCCGCCGAGCTGCGGACAGGGGGCGGCATCGTCGGAGCGATGGCGGTCCTCAGGGCGGACCACGGCTCGATCACCCTGGTCGGCCAGCGGTCGACTGCCGCGTTCCCCGGCCTTGCCACCCCGATCCTCCCCCTGACGCCGGAGGAGACGGCGATCCACACGGACGTCTTGGGTCGCTGGATCCAGAACGCCACCATGACCCCGGACTTCCCGCGTACGGCCCAGCTGGTGGCGGCCCGCTGGGAGGCCACCACCGGCCAGCACCTCGACGGGGTGATCGCGACCGATGCGGTGGCTGCGGCGCAGCTGCTGAAGGCGACCGGTCCGGTCACGATCGCCGGAGGCGTCAGGCTGCAGGCGAGCGCGCTGCTCCGTCAGATGCTGCACGACGCCTACCTTCAGCTGCCGTACAAGGGCGGCGACAACGCCGCGGCGGACGCCGTGTACGCGGAGGCCGCCACCGCGATCTTCCACGCCGTCGCCGACGCCCAGGGCGACCGCCTTGCGGTCGTCGCGGCGCTCAGCCAGGCCGCGGGCGAGGGCCGGCTGCGGATCTGGTCGGCGCACGATGCGGAGGAGCGTGACCTGATCACCAGTGGCGTCGGCGGGGCGTTCCTCACCGGCGACACGGGGAACGCCGTGGGCGTGTTCCTCGACGACGGCACGGAGGGCAAGCTCGACTACTACCTCACGACGAAGGTCAGCGTCGAAGACATGACGTGCACCGGCCCGAACCCCACGGCGACAGTGCGGCTCGACCTGACCTATTCGCCCCCGGCCAACGTCGCGAGCGAGCCGGTGTACGTGACGGGGCCGCGCAAGGGCGGCCTTCCGACGGGTTGGCTCGCTACCAACATCTCCGTGTACACGCCGGTGGGGGCGACTCTCGGTGCGCTGCGGCTCGACGACGGGTACGTCTCCGGCACCGCCGCGACCCAGGACGGCCGTGCCGTGCAGGTGGTCACGTCATGGCTGCCTCCCGGTGGCCATGCCACCTACCGCGCGACCGTGCCGGTCCACGGCTCGTCGCTCACGGTCTGGAGCACACCCACGCTGACGTCCGAGGGGATGCAGACCGTCACCTGTCAGGGGTGAAACGGGCATTTCACCCCAAGGCGGCTTCGCTCTGGCGCCACAAGGGGGCAGAATCGGGCAAACGGTTCAATTCGCCCACACCACCGGGAGTCACAGTGTTGCGCTTCGTCCGGCGTTCTGTGGCGGTCGCCGCCGTGCTGCTGACGACCGTCGCCCTGGCGGGCCCAGCCATGGCCGCGAATCCGCCTGCCTCCTCCGACCCCAGCCCTTCGGCCTCGACGGGCTACGCCTGCCTCGACCAGGAGAACGGGTACGCCCCGTCCGGTGTGTGCCAGCTCGTCGTGCTCAAGGCCCAGGCGGTGTGCCGCAACAACGCGCCGTACCTCGACTACGCGGTGCGGCCCGAGGGCACCCCGGACACCGCGCTGAGCATCGTCTGGGGCGACCCGAGCACGGCCAACACCGTGACGCAGTCCAACCTGCCGCTCTCCGGCAGCGTCCTGTGGCCTGGCACGGTCCTCGACTCCCAGGGCAACGTCGTCGACTGGCCCGGCTGGAGCCTCGTCAACGGGAAGTGGGTCAAGGGTGACCAGTGGGACTGGGTGCGTCCCACCGTGCCCGTGACGTTCAAGGTGAACCCTGAGGCGACCGTCACCGTCACCTACCCGCCCGACCAGGCGTTCTGCAACCCGCCGCAGTCCGAGGTGCTGGCCGCCGAGGACGCGACGCCGCCGACGAGCGCGGTGCTGGCCTTCACGGGTGCCGGTGACGCCACGCCGCTGTTCTACGTGGCGCTCGGCGGGCTCCTCCTCGGTGCCCTCCTCGTGGTGATCCGCATCCTGGTGCGTCGCCGCCGCACCGCCGGCTGACGCCCGACGCACGCGGTCAGCGCGAGCACGTCGTCCGGGTCGACCGCCGGGTACATGCCCACGCGCAGCTGGTTGCGGCCCAGCCGCCGGTAGGGCTCGGTGTCGACGACGCCGTTGGCGCGCAGCACGGACGTCACCGTGGCGGCCTCCACCGGCGGCAGCAGGTCCACCGTGCCGACCACCGTGGAGCGCGCGGCCTCGTCGGCCACGAACGGCGTGGCCCAGTCACGCGCCTGCGCCCACGAGTAGAGGTGCCCGGCGGACGTCGCGGACCGCTCGATGGCCCACGGCAGGCCGCCGTGCGCGGCGATCCAGTCCAGCTGCTCGGCGAGCAGGACGAGCGTCGTGATCGCCGGCGTGTTGAGCGTCTGGTCCTGGCGTGAGTTCGTCACCGCGGCGCTGAACGACAGGAACTCCGGCACCCAGCGGCCGCTCGCCTCGATCCGCGCAGCGCGCTCGATCGCCGCGGGCGACACGGCGGCGAGCCACAGCCCGCCGTCGGAGGCCAGCACCTTCTGCGGCGCGAAGTAGTAGACGTCGGCCTGCGTCAGGTCGACGGGCAGGGCCCCGGCCGCGGACGTCGCGTCCACCACGACGAGCGCGTCGCCGTAGCGCGGGTCGCGCCGCACCGGCGCCATGACGCCCGTGGACGTCTCGTTGTGCGGCCAGGCGTAGACGTCCGCGTCCTCCACCGGCCGAGGCAGGACGACGGTGCCCGGCTCGGACTGCGTGACGGACGGCTCGGCGAGGAAGGGTGCCCGGGTGGTGGCCGCGGCGAACTTGGCGCCGAACTCGCCGAACACGCCGTGGGCGCTGCGGTGCTCGACCAGGCAGCACGTCGCGACGTCCCAGAACGCGGAGGAGCCGCCGGCGCCCAGCACGATCTCGTACCCGTCCGGCAGGCCCAGGAGCGACGTCAGGCCGGCCTTGATGTGGCCGACGAGCGCGCGCACCGGCTTCTGCCGGTGGGAGGTGCCCAGGAGCGAGGACCCGGCGGCGGAGAGGGCGGCCACCTGCTCCGGCCGGATCTTCGAGGGACCCGAGCCGAACCGCCCGTCGGAGGGCAGCAGGTCCGTGGGGATGCGCAGATCGGGGGCCATGCGCCGAGGATATGCGCCGATCGCGCCACTACCCTGGGATCCAGGGCGGCCCGCGCCCGGACGCACGTGGCAGGGACGTGGAGGCGACGCGTGAGCGACCTGATCGACACCACCGAGATGTACCTCAAGACGATCTACGAGCTCAGCGAGGAAGGCATCACGCCGCTGCGGGCCCGCATCGCCGAGCGTCTCGGGCACTCGGGCCCCACGGTGTCGCAGACGGTCGCGCGCATGGAGCGCGACGGCCTCGTCGTGCTCGCCGGCGACCGGCGCCTCGAGCTCACGGAGGCAGGCCACCTCAAGGCGATGCGCGTCATGCGCAAGCACCGGCTGGCCGAGCGGCTGCTCATCGACGTCATCGGCCTGGAGTGGCCGCTGGCGCACGACGAGGCGTGCCGCTGGGAGCACGTGATGAGCGAGCGGGTGGAGATGCGTCTCACGCGGCTGCTCGAGCACCCGCACTACGACCCGTACGGCAATCCGATCCCGGGCCTGGACGAGATCGGCGAGCACGGCACGGTGCCCGGGTTCCTCGAGGGCGTGGTGTCGCTCGTCGACCCGGGCGCACCCACGGGCGGCGCGCTCGGGGTGGTGCGGCGCATCGGGGAGCCGGTGCAGGTGGACGTCGAGCTGCTCGGCCGGCTCGCGGAGGCCGGGATCCTGCCCGGCGCGCAGGTGAGCGTGGCCCGTGAGGACGGTCTGGTGACGGTGGGTATGCCCGGTTCGCCCGATGTCCTCGACCTTCCGGACGAGGTCGCGCGGCACATCTTCGTCGCCACAATGTGACTTTGGTCCCATGTCGCGTGGGGCTCGCGCGGGGCGGTCGCGACATGCCTGGTGGGCGCCATCTGGACGGATGAACACGTTCGTGACCGGAACGTGACAAGCGGCCGAACGGTCCGGTACGGTCGAACCGCTTGCCGGAACCCTCCTCCGGGAAGCCCTCGGGCGGATCGCCGAATCCTGCCGCCGCACGGGGTCCGTACAACTCGCCGGCAGGAGCGGGGGACCCAATCGCGGGCACCGGTCACGGTGTCCTTGGGGTGAAGCCGGGCGGACGGTCTTCGGACCGCTCGACCGGCCGGGTGATCTCCCACCCGAACCCGACAGCTGACCTCGTAGGCGTCAGGAGAGGCAGCCAGCTTGTCCGTACGCACGTCTCACGGCCGGCATCGCGCGGCGACGCGCCCGTCGACCCCTCTCACGCAGTTCACGTCGACGGCGACCTCGCAGCTGCAGGTCGTCGGTCGCCGTACCGCCATCGTGGCCGCCTCGTCCGGACTCATCGTGTCCGCCATGGGTGCCACGCCCGCATTCGCGAGCAGTGACAGTGCCGTCGGGTTCCCGTCGGTCGACACGGCTGCCCTCGCCGCCCAGGCGCAGGCTCAGCTCGAGCTCGCACCCGTCGTCACCGCCCCTGCCGACGCGCAGTGGACGCTCGACGTCGACAGCGTCACCGCGGTCAAGCCCGCCCCGCCCAAGGTGGTGCGGTCCACCGTGCGGACCAGCCGTTCAGCCGTCCGCGTCGCGGTGGCCAACAACCCGGCGCCGCCCAGCGTCGCCGGCAGCGCGGTGCTGCAGATCGCCGCCCGTTACGTGGGCACCCCCTACGTGTACGGCGGCTCCACCCCGGCCGGTTTCGACTGCTCCGGGTTCGTGCAGTACGTCTACGCGCAGCTCGGCATCAGCCTGCCCCGCACGGCCGGTGCGGACCGCTACGCCGGGACGGTCGTCTCGGCGGCCGACGCGCGGCCCGGTGACCTCATCTGGTCGCCCGGCCACGTGGCCATCTACGCCGGTGGGGGCATGCAGATCGACTCGCCGCGTCCCGGCAAGACGGTCCAGTTCCGCGCCATCTGGCAGTCCAACCCGGTCTTCATCCGGGTGAGCTGACCAGCAGCGTTCCGTCGAAGGCCCCGCCGACACCCGTCGAGCGGGGCCTTCGTCGTCAGGGGGCTGCTGGGTGACGCGGCTACCCTGTGTCCTGCATCACGCGAGTTGCCTGGGCAGGGACCGGCAGCCAGCCGGCCCCACCTGCGAGGTCAGGAGAACGCCGTGCTGACGACGGACGCCACCCCACCATCTACGACGCCCGCACCCGGGCGGGCCCCCGACACGGAGGGCGCGGACGGGCCGGCGGGCGGGACACCCCCGAGGGCTCTGCTCCTCAACGCGAGCCTCGAGCCGCTCTGCGTCGTCAGCCTGCGACGTGCGGTGGTGCTCGTCATGACAGGCAAGGCGACCGTCCTGGAATCCGAGGGCCGCATGCTCCACTCCGAGCGTGCGGCCCTTCCTGTTCCCGTCGTCCTGTCGCTCACGCGCTACGTCCACGTGCCGCAGCGGCGCGTGGTGCCGCCCACGCGGCGCACCGTGCTGCAGCGCGACAACCACCGCTGCGCGTACTGCGGCGGCGGCGCCGACACGGTGGACCACGTGCTGCCGCGGTCGCGCGGCGGGCGGCACGAGTGGACCAACGTGGTGGCGGCGTGCGTGCGGTGCAACCACCGCAAGGCGGACCGGCTGCTCCACGAGATCGGCTGGCAGCTCCCGTTCACGCCGCACGCCCCCCGGTGGTCGGTGGCGCTGGGCGCCGCGGCGGCCCGCTCCGAGGCGTCCTGGAGCCGCTACCTCGCCGCCTGAAAGGGCCGCGCGACGCGCCGCGGAGGGCCACCGCACTCGACCCATCAGATCGTCAAGGACGTGCCACGATGGGGTGATGACGCGCTCTCGGGAGATTCTGGTCGGGGTCGACGGTTCGGTCGCCAGCCTGCACGCGCTGGACTGGGCGGTGCAGGAGGCGGCGGTCCACGGGTTGGGCCTGCGTCTCGTGTGCGGCTACGCGTTGCCGTCGTTCGCGGCGGCCTCGCTCGACGGCGGGTACGCCGCGCTCGACGACTCCGCGATCCGCGCCGGGGCGCAGGCCGTGGTGGCCGAGGCGGCCGAGCACGTGGCGCACGCCGGCGTGCCGGTCTCGTCGCACGTCACCGTCGGCGACGCGGCGGCCGTGCTCATCGACGAGTCGGCGCACGTGACGATGGCCGTGGTGGGCACCCGGGGCGGCGGAGGGTTCGCGGAGCGGCTGCTCGGCACCGTCTCGTCGGCGCTGCCCGCGCACGCGCAGTGCCCGACGATCGTGGTGCCGACCCGGCGGGTGGCCAAGGGCGTCCCGCCGCAGGAGGAGCCGCTCGTGGTGCGGCCCGTGCGGCGCGTCATGGTGGGCCTGGACGGCTCGCCGCAGGCAGAGCTGGCTCTGCGCTGGGCGATCCGGGAGGCGAAGGCGTGGGACGCCGAGCTGGTGGCCGTCACGGGCGTGCCGGTCACCGCCGGGTCGGGCACGCTGGCGTGGCTGCCGGCGGCGGTGGACCACGAACAGGTGCTGGAGGACGTCGCCGCGGCGCTCGACGTGCTGGTCGACCGTGTCGCGGCGGAGGAGCCGGGGGCGCCGACGATCACGCGGACGGTGCGCGACGGCACGGGCGCCCAGCTGCTGACGGAGATCTCCGGCGGCGAGGACCTCCTCGTCGTCGGTTCGCGCGGCCGGGGCGGGTTCGCCGGCCTGCTGCTGGGCTCGACGAGCCAGGCGGTGCTTCACCACGCGCAGTGCCCGGTGATGATCGTCACCGGCAAGTGCACGCTCGGGGACGACGAGTAGCCGGTGCCCGCGGTACCGCATATCACATCACGGGCTAGTTGTGGGTAGAAGGGCCCGATCCGGGGAGAACGCGTTCCGCTGGGCGGGTGCCACTACCGCTTCGTGACGCGCAACCGTGGGCCACAAGTCCCGGGTGGGTTGCCCGACGTGCTGCGTACCGTCCCGTGCCATGACACGGCGTGTGCGAAGAAAGGGCGATTCGCCCCTTCAGTCGCAGCCGTCCCGTGCCGATGTCCCGGAGGCGTATACACCCCGGCACTGGGAAGGCGGCGTCATGGCGCTCACGCGGCGTGTCGCGGCGACATCCGTCCCGCACCAGAAGAGCTCGACCGACGGCGAGCCGCACGCGGCCGAGCCGCACGCGGCCGAGCCGCACGGCCCTGGCGTCGCGACCGCGCCCCTGCTGGACCATGTCCCCACGCAGCGCGGAGCCTTCCCGGAGGCCCCGGAGCTGCAGCCCCAGCCGGTCGGCACCGAGGAGGCGCCGCAGCGCCGCAGTGGCCGCACGGGCCTCCTCGTCGTCGCGCTGACCGTCAGCGGCGCGCTCGTCGCCAGCAGCGTCGTCGTGGCCCACCAGCACGCCCAGCAGGTGGCCGCGCGCACCGCGGCCGACCTCCGGGTGGCGGCCGACCGTACCGTGGCCGACGGTGACGTGGCGGCCCGGTACGCCGCGCAGCAGTCCGCGGCCGGTGCGCTCGGCGGCGCCCTCGCGGCCGCGCGCGCCGCGGCCCGCGCCGCCGCGGCCGACGGCACCACCCAGCTCGCCGCGGACACGCACGCCGACCCGGCGCTGCTCGCCGCGCTCCAGGCGGCGATCGGCGTGGCGACCACCACGGCTGCCGACGACACCGCGAGCCTCGTGCAGCTGTCCGCCGCCGCCGCCGGCGTGGCCGCACCGGCCAAGGCCGCCTCGGACGCCGAAGCCGCGTGGCAGGCCGCCGACCAGGCACGCATCGCCGCTGAGCAGGCTGCGGCCCAGGCGGCCGCCCAGGCCGCGGCCCGGGCCGCCGTGACCAAGCCGGCCGTCCGGCACACCACGAGCACCCGGCCCGTCACCTCCACCGCCTCGGTGCCCGCACCCGCTGGAGGCCGCGTCCAGGCGATCCCCGCCGGCGGCCTCGTCTGCCCCGGGGCGCCCGTGGGCGCGGGGATCGGCGAGTCCAGCTACAGCGCCATCGGCACGGCCATCAACGCCTGGCGCCAGGGCCAGGGCCTGCCGGCGCTGGCCATCCAGCGCTCGTCCACGCTCGTGGCGCACGCGCTCGACATGGCGGCCTCGGGCGGCATCTGGCACTCGGGGTACGACAACATCGTCGGCTGCACCACCGGCTCGGTGAGCACGCTCGTCACCGCGTGGGCCAACTCGGCGCCGCACCGCGCGCAGATGGTGCGCACGGACGTCAGCCGGATGCTCATCGGCGGCGCGACGTCCGGCGGCTGGCTCTACGGAGCCGTGAAGTTCAGCAGCTGACCGGCTCGCGGACCTCGAGCGTGCAGCACTTGGCGCCGCCGCCGCCCTTGAGCAGCTCGGTGGTGTCCACCGCGATGGTCTCGTAGCCCCGCTCGCGCACGGCGGCGGCGAGGTGCTGCGCTCCGGGGGCGTGCACCACGTGCCCGCCGTCGGAGACGATGTTGAGGCCGAGGGCCGCCGCGTCGTCGTCGTCGGCGATCACCGCGTCCGGGAACAGCTGGCGCAGCACGCTCTGCGAGCCCGCCGAGAACGCCGGCGGGTAGTAGGCGATCTGCGGGTCGTCGGCCGAGCTGGAGAGCACGGCCAGCGCCGTGTCCAGGTGGTAGTAGTGCGGGTCGACGAGCTCGAGCGAGATGACCGGGTGGCCGAACGCCTCCTGGGCCTCGGCGTGCGCCGCGCGCTCGCTGCGGAACCCGGTGCCCGCCAGCAGCACGGTGCCGACGACGAGCATGTCGCCCTCACCCTCGTTGACGCGCTGCGCGGTGTGCGTGACGTACCCGTGGTCGGCGAACCACTTCTCGTACAGGGGCCCCTCGGGCTGGCGCTGCGGGTAGCGGAACTTCGCCGAGTAGGCGATGCCGTCCACCACGGTGGCGCCGTTGGCGGCGTAGACCATGTCCGGCAGGCCCGGCACGGGGTCGATGAGGTCGATGGTGTGGCCGAGGTCGACGAACACGTCCCGCAACCGGCGCCACTGGTCCACCGCCCGCTGCGTGTCGGTCGCCTGCTCCCGGTGCATCCACGGGTTGATCTCGTAGGACACCGTGTAGTAAGTGGGCTCGCACATCAGGTAGTGCCGGGGGGTCGCCCCAGGGGCTGTGGTGCTCATCGTTCTCCTCGGCGGTTCGCGCGTCGGTGTCGTGGCCGTGGGCGAGCCTACGACGTCCCCGGCAGGATCCCGAGCAAGCCCGCACCCGGTAGGTTCCCTGGCATGGAGACTCGGGTGCTCGGCCGCACAGGCCGTTCGGTGGGCGTCGTCGGGCTCGGCTGCTGGCAGCTGGGCGCGGACTGGGGCGAGGTGGACGACGACGCGGCGCGCGCCGTACTCACCACCGCGCTCGACGCGGGGGTGACGTTCCTCGACACGGCCGACGTCTACGGCGACGGGCGGTCGGAGGCCTTCATCGGCGCGGTGCTCGCCGAGCGCGGCCGGGAGGGCATCACGGTGGCGACGAAGATGGGCCGCCGCGCGGACCCGCACGTCGCGGACGCCTACACGCTCGACAGCTTCCGGCGGTGGAACGACCGCTCGCGCACCAACCTCGGCGTCGAGACGATCGACCTGGTGCAGCTGCACTGCCCGCCGACGGACGTGTACCGGCGGGAGCGGACGTACGACGACCTGGACACGCTCGTCGCGGAGGGCCGCGTCGCCGCCTACGGCGTCTCCGTCGAAACCGTCGAGGAGGCGCTGCTCGCCATCGCGCGGCCGAACGTGGCCACCGTGCAGATCATCCTCAACGTGTTCCGGCGCAAGCCGCTCGAGGAGGTGCTGCCCGCGGCGCGCGAGGCCGGCGTGGGCATCATCGCGCGGGTCCCATTGGCGTCCGGCCTGCTCACGGGGAAGTACGACGAGCACACGACGTTCGCCGCCACCGACCACCGCACGTACAACCGCAACGGCGAGGCGTTCGACGTCGGCGAGACGTTCGCAGGCGTGCCGTTCGAGGTGGGCGTGGTCGCCGCGCGCGAGGTGGCCAGCTTCACGCCCGCCGGGGCCACGACCGCGCAGCTGGCGCTGCGCTGGGTGATCGACCAGCCCGGGGTGTCCGTGGTGATCCCCGGGGCGCGCTCGCCGCAGCAGGCCCTCGGCAACGCCGAGGCGGCGGAGCTGCCGCCGCTGGACCACGAGACCCTCGCGGGGCTGCAGCGGATCTACGACGAGTCGATCCGCTTCCACGTGCACCACCGCTGGTAACGGCCCCCGGTCGGATCCCCTCTCCTCCTCCTTCCCCTTCCCCTTCCCCTCCCTCCTCCCTCCCTCCTTCCTCTCCCTCCTTCCCCCCCCTCCTTCCTTCCTCTCCCTCCTTTCCCCCCTCCTTCCTTCCCCCACCCCTTCTTCCTCGCCGAACACGGCAGTTGGTGTCGAACACGGCAGTCCGGCCTGCCGTGTTCGACACCAACTGCCGTGTTGGGGGGCCGACGAACGGCGTGCGGGCAGGGTCTGACCGACTGACGTGGGTGTGCCCACCTCTTCGGTGGTTCGTGGCGCGTGCATGATCCGGCCAGGGCCGGACGTGCGGCGCGCCGTCCTGGCGCCCACCGTCCCCGGGAGGTGCGACCGTCCGGGCACGGGGCACGGGGCACGGGGCACGGGGCACGGGGCACGGGGCACGGGGCACGGGGCACGGGGCACGGGGGATGCGGGATGGGTCGGCGCGGCACCGAACCGGCAGCGGCCGCTGCGGTTCTGGCTCCTGGGGCTGGCCGCCGTCGCGGTCGGCGCCGTCGGCATCGGCATGGCCGTCTACCTGCTGGCGCGTCCCGGGCCCGCGGACAGCAGCGAGGGCTGGGCCGAGCTGGGCGCCGTGATCGGCGGTGCGCTGCCGGGCACGCTGGCCGGCACCGCGCTGTGGCTGGTGCTGCTCGTCGTGTACGTGCGGCGGCACCTGTCGCCGGGCGGGCGGGGGCGCGCCGTCGGGATGTCGCTGGCGTGGGTGGCGGCGGGGGCGGGCGGCCCGGCACTCGTCCTGGCCGTGCTGCTGCGGCTGGCCGGCGGCGGTGGTCCCGGGAGCACGGAGGCCTGGGCATGGTTCGGCGCCGTCACGGGCGCCATGGTCGCGGCGGCGGCGGCGCCGGCTGTCGTTGTCGAACGGATGCGCGACGGCGTCGGCCTAGGGCGTCGCCGTCCGTAGCCCGGAGGTCACGTACGTCCGGTGGGTCCGGGGGCGGGGAGCGATCCCCGCGGACGCCGGTCGGCGCGGCCGCCGTCAGGCGGGGTCAGGCGGGGTCAGGCGGCAGGGCAGGGGGCGTCGGCCACGTCTCGATCGTGCGGTCGAAGCGCTCGGGGGCCGGGCCGAAGGCCGTGCGGGCGCCGGCCACCACGGTGCGGCCGAGCGCCCGGCCGCCGGCCACGCCGATGAGCAGGCCGATGCCGAACGGCGCGAGCCGGCCCAGCGCGAGGCCGCCCTGCTTCACCACCTGCCGCTTGACCAGGCGCTTCGCGAGCTGGGCGTTGACGCGGCGCACCGTGCCCAGTGGCAGGCGCGTGAGCAGCGTGCGGGCCACGCGCACCGTCGTGATGCCGGCGGCGTCGCTCACCACCGCCGCGCCCGGCTCGCCCAGCAGGGTGGCCATGAGCAGCGCCTTGCGCCGCTCCGCATCGTCGACCTCGATGCCGTGCACAGACGCCACCGCCAGCGCGAACGCGGCCGACGCCCCGAAGAACGTCGCGACGTCGCTGACGGTCAGGGCGGTGGCGACGCCGGTGCCCACGCTCGGCGCCGCGGCCGCCACGCCCACCGCACCCCCGGTGGCGGCGACCACCGCGAGGTACTCCTTCTCCAGCAGCCGCACCACGTGCTGCGGGTCCGCCCCCGGGTTGCGCCGGCGCACCGACGTCACGTGCGCGTGGATGCTCGCCGAGGGCACGGTGACCGCCTTGTCGAGCGCCGCGTCGAGCAGGGGCATGCGGCTCACCCCTCGCCCGCGACCGTGAGGGTCACGGTGGCGCCGGCCTGCAGCGTGCGGCTCACCGTGCAGTGCTCGGTGATCGCCCGGTCGAGCACCACGAGAAGCTTCTCCCGCTCGTCGTCGGTCAGGCTCGTCAGGTCGACGACGAGGCGTTCGGCGAACGCCGGCACGCGGTCCTCCGGCCCGTCGGTGGGGCCGCCCACCTCGATGGTCACGGGGACGTCGTCGCCGAGGCGGCGGGAGAGCGGGTTGTCGGCGGTGAGGCCGGCGCAGCCGGCGAGCGCGAGCTTCATGAGCTCGACCGGCCCGAACACGCCCTCGTCGCCGGTGTTGCCGATCTCCACGCGCGCGCCGCGGTCGTTGTAGCCGGTGTAGCGGCGGTGCCCGATGCGTTCCACCCAGAGGCGGGCGTCCAGCCCGTTGGCCATGGGGTCGGGGGTCGCGTCGCTCGTCGTCATGCTGGGATCCTCGCATGGGGAATGGTCGGCGCGCAGGCGTGACCTGGGTGGACGCACCACCGGCCGGGGCAGCGGTGCCGCCCCGCTCAGAGCCAGGCGAGCGCCGCGACGACGAGGGCCTGCGTGCCGGTGTCGAGCGTGGGCTGCAGCACGGGGCCGAACGTGGCGGAGTGGTTGACGGGGATGTCCTCGTTGACGCGGCCGGCGCTCTCGGCGGCGGCGTAGACGTCCGGGTCGATGCCGCCGATGCCCCAGTACGTGTACGGCACGCCGAGCGCGTTCGGGACGTCGCCGAAGTCCTCGCTGGCCGACTGCCGCGGCAGCTCCCCGGCGCGGTCGCCGAAGAAGGCGGTGAACGCCTCGGCGACGCGGCCGGTGACGGCCGGGTCGTTGGACGTCAGCGGGAAGCTCTCGAACGGCTCGATGTCCGGCGGCTGCGGCGCGCGCGCCGCCTCGCCCTCGGCGGTGACGATGCGGCGGATCGCGTCGAGCATCGCGGTGCGGGTGGTGTCGCTGTAGGTGCGCATGTTGAGCAGCAGAGTCGCGCTGTCAGGGATGACGTTGCTCTTGGTGCCCGCCTGCACGCTGCCGACCGTCAGCACCGCGGGCTCGCCCGGCGCCAGCTCACGCGAGACGACCGTCTGGAGCCGCAGCACCGCGCTCGCGGCGATGACCACCGGGTCGACCGCCGCCTGCGGCATCGAGCCGTGCGCGCCGCGGCCGTGGAGGGTGATCCGCAGGCTGTCGGCGGCCGAGAGGGTGGGGCCCGAGCGGGTGGCCACCTGCCCCGACGGGAACGGCAGCACGTGCTGGGCGAGGGCGACGTCCGGGTGGGGGATGACGCCGGCCAGGCCGTCGTCGAGCATGCCGCGGGCGCCGTCGCCGGTCTCCTCGGCCGGCTGGAACAGCGCGACGAGGGTCCCGGACCACTCGTCGTGCGCGTCGGCGAGCAGCTGCGCCGCGCCCACCAGGCACGCCACGTGCACGTCGTGGCCGCAGGCGTGCATCACCGGGGTGCCGGCCTCGTCGGTCGCGGTGCTGGCGTAGGGCAGGCCGGTGGCCTCCTTCACCGGGAGGGCGTCCATGTCGGCGCGCAGCAGCACGGTGGGGCCGTCGCCGTTGCGCAGGATCCCGACGACCCCGGCGCCGCCGATGCCCTCGTGGACCTCGAGGCCGGCCTGACGCAGCCGCTCCGCGGTTCGTCGTGCGGTGCGGGTCTCGTGGTGCGACAGCTCGGGGTGGCTGTGCAGGTCGCGGTAGAAGTCCTCCTGCCACGCGCGGACGGAGGGCAGGCCTGCCAGTACGGCCTGGGCGCGGGACTCGGTGCTCATGACGACCTCCGATCGGTCTCGTCGTCCGCCGAGGCCGGCGGAGCGGCTTCTCGATTCTCACGCCGCCAGCGCGGGCGTGGATACCGGGGGAGCCCGCCGCCCTCCCAGGCCGGCGCGACGGGCAGCTGCCAGCCGCGCCAGCGCGCCAGCAGGGTGAACCCGGCGCCGACGAGGGTGGCGACGGCCGGGCCGGCCACCCGCAGCCCGTTGTCGTAGCAGAGGACCATGACGGCGCTGGCCACGACGGCGGGGATCGCGTAGAGGGTGTTGCCGCCGAAGATCGCCGGGATGCGCCGCAGCACCACGTCGCGCACCATGCCGCCGCCCACCGCGGTGATGGTGCCCAGCAGCACGGCGGGCAGCCAGCCGAGGCCGACGACAAGGGTCTTCTGCGCCCCGGCCGCGGCCCAGCAGCCCAGCGCCAGGGCGTCGACGAACGGGAACGCGCGGTCCCACAGCCGGCCGCCGACCGGCAGGAGGAAGGCGACCGCGGCGAAGGCCAGCGCGGTGAGGATGTACGCGTAGTCGGTGAGCGCGATCGGGGTGCCGTGCTGCAGCAGGGTGTCGCGGATGAGCCCGCCGCCCAGGCCGGACAGGATCGCCAGCACGCCGAAGCCCACCGGGTCGAGCCGCTCCGCGCGCGCCAGGACCCCGCCGAGCAGGGCGTTGGCGGCCACGCCCGTGAGGTCGATCCACGCCAACGACTCGCTGATGGCGACGTCCGGACCGATCACGGCGGCTCCTCCCCGAACCCTGGCGGCGGCTGTCGGCGTTGCCTAGAAGCGACTCTCCTTGTCGCCGATGAGCTGGGCCACGTGGTCCGGCACGTACGTCGACAGCTCTCGGGGCGGCCGGACGTACCCGGTGCTCGGCGCGGGGCGGTCCGGGAGCGTGATCTTCGGCTGCGCCACGTCGGTGTACGGGACCGACGAGAGGAAGTGGCTGATCATGTTGAGCCGCGCGTGCTTCTTGATCTCCGACTCGACGATGAACCACGGCGCGGCCGGCACGTCGGTGTGCACCAGCATCTCGTCCTTCGCGCGGGAGTAGTCCTCCCACTTGGAGATCGACTCCAGGTCGGTGGTCGAGAGCTTCCACTGGCGCAGCGGGTCGGACAGGCGCGACTTGAAGCGACGCAGCTGCTCACCGTCCGACACGGAGAACCAGTACTTGCGGAGCAGGATCCCGTCGTCGACGAGCATCTGCTCGAAGATCGGCGTCTGCCGCATGAACTCCGTGTACTGCTTGGGCGTGCAGTAGCCCATGACCCGCTCGACGCCCGCGCGGTTGTACCAGGAGCGGTCGAACACGACGATCTCGCCGGCCGCCGGCAGGTGCGCGACGAACCGCTGGTAGTACCACTCGGTCTTCTCGCGCTCCGTCGGCGTCGGCAGGGCCGCGATGCGCGCGGTGCGCGGGCTCAGGTACTGGGTGAACCGCTTGATGGTGCCGCCCTTGCCGGCCGCGTCACGTCCCTCGAAGACCACGACGATCCGGGCCCCGGTGGCGCGCACCCAGGTCTGCAGCTTGACGAGCTCCGTCTGCAGCCGGAACAGCTCGGCCTCGTAGACGTCGTTCGGGATCTTGTCCGGGTGCCGGCGCGCGCCCTGCCTGGCCCTCTTCGACTTCTTGGTCTTCTTGACCTTCTCGACCGGGGCGTCGTCGCCGTGCGTCATGGCGTCGACGGTACCGCCGGGCCTCGAAACCGCGACGGCAAGATCGCCCCTCGTCAGCCGGGCACGCATCGTCGTGGAGTTGGACGCCTCGTCGGGCGGCCGACGAGCGGCGGGGCCGGGTCCTCTGGATGCCGGCCCCGCCGCGGTCCGTCTCCCCGCTACGTCAGCGCTGGGTTGGCCAGCGCGACGAGCTGGCGTGCCTGCGCCGAGAACCACGCCCCGGCGGCGGGGTCGACGATGCCGCCCCACTCCGGGTCGGTGCCCGTGCCGGAGCGGTCGCACTGGCCGTCGGACTCGCCCGGCACCTTCACCCAGAGATACGCGTCGACCAGCGCGTTGCCGGTGGTGGTCGTCGGCCGCAGCCCCAGGCCCCGGCCCGGAGGGTTGCACCAGTCGAGCGCGCCCACCCACGGCCCTTGGCCGTTGCGGCTGGTGTCGACGACGAAGTGCGTGGTCGCAGCGGTGGTGCCCAGCGCCGCGGCGTAGCGCGAGTCGATGCCCACGGTGTTCCACGTGAGGTCGTCCGCCACGCCGCTGTACGGCTGGTTGCTCCAGACCTTCGTGTTGTCGAGCGCGGCACCCGCCCAGCTCGTCGCCGGGCCGCCGTCCCAGTACTGGTTGCCGCAGTTCTTCCCGAAGTCGTAGGCCGTCGGGTCGGCGGCGCTGTCGCGTTCCGCCAGGGCGATGCAGTCCGAGATCCACGTGCCGTAGTCGACGAGGTTGGGGCTGAACTGGTAGTTGGAGACGTCGAGGAAGAAGCCGTCCGCGCGCTGCACGCCGGCCTCAAGGAGCCGCTGGGCGGACTCGCCGACGTTCTGCCAGCCGGTGTGGGTGGCGTCGAGGTACACCGCGGTGTGGTGGCCCTTCTTCAGGCGGTCGATGGCGTAGCCGAGCTGCGTGAAGCGCTGCGCCGGGTCCACGCCAGCGATGGTGCAGTTGGAGCTGCCGTCGATCTTGCTCACGTAGTTGGGGATGAGCCCGAGCCCGTCGGGTTCGAGGATGACCGCGGCCGGGGCGTCGCCGATGCCGGCGGCCAGGCCGTCGATCCATGCCTCGTACTCGGCGGTGGTCTGCGCGCCGCCCGCGGAGTACTGGCCGCAGTCGCGGTTGGACGTGTTGTAGGCGACGAGCACGGGCACGCTGCGGGTCTTCTGCGCGCCGCGGACCACGGTGGCGACGTCGTGACGGACCTGGCGCGGCGTGCCGCCGGTGAACCAGGTGGCGGAGGGGAACCGCGCGAGCAGCTGGGCGTCAGCCTTCGGGCTCCCCGGCCACGCCGGGCCGCGGAGCTTGGCCGCCGCCTGGGCGGTGGTGCTGTGCGGGTTGACGTACAGCCGGGCGCCCGGCTGCAGCGGGTTGCCGGCCGGATCCGGCGTGTGGCACGCCGCGGCGGGGCCGGCGGCCAGGACGACGAGGGCGGCGGCTGCCGCGACGGAGACGAGCTTCGTTGCTGTTCCTGTCATGAGAACGCTCCCACTCTGACGAGCCGGCGCGAACGTGCACCGGCGGGTGGATCTCGATTCCCTTGTGCGGTGGGCGCCGGTGCACTGCGCTGTGGGGCGCCCCCGATGCCGACCAGGCTCGCTCGGCGTGGGAGCGCTGTCAACAGATGGGGGCTGGGGCCGCCGCTGCCCGGCTCTCGGCCGGGGCTGAGGCGCCCGGTAGGCTCGTCGTCGTCCGCACGGCTCCCGGGCCTGCGGACGCGCGGGCGGCGACGCCCGACGCGCCTGTAGCTCAGGGGATAGAGCACCGCTCTCCTAAAGCGGGTGTCGGCGGTTCGAATCCGCTCAGGCGCACGGGACAAAGCATTTGGTGAGCCGTGCGCATCGGCGGCAAGGCTGCGATCAACGGCGGTGTCGCCCGGGGCGGAGCGCCTGGACCACGGCGTCGAAGTCCGGCACCGGCCGTCCGCGCTGGACGCGCAGGCGTTCGACAAGGCGCTTGCGCCACAACCCCCACGCCGTCCACGAGCTTGCCGCCGTTGAAGACCTGTCCCCACCAGACCACGACCGGTGTGACCCAGACGCGATGTCCGCAACGGTCCTGGATCTGACGAGACAGGGCGGCGGCCTCGCCGCGGACCTTCTTGAGGACCGCATCGACATCCAGGGTGAGCGGCTCGTCGTACTCGTGGCGCCCGACGAGCCGCCCGGCCTTGGACTCCTCGAGGCGGTAGCTCGACCACTTCGAGTTCAGGCAGAACACCCCAGCAGGGCCGAGGACAACGTGGTCGAAGTTGGCGCTTCCGTTGGCCAGGTCGTGGAGCACGACCCACCCGTCGCCTTCCAGACGGCGCAACTGCTTGGCCGTCTGCTCTTCACCGAGCGCACCGGCCTCCCAGGTGGCGATGGCCACGGGCGGGCTCTGGCGCAACGCGAACAGCACGCCGATGAGGGCGCCGGCGAAGGCCGCCGTCGCCCACGTGTGGTCGCCCGGGAGCCAGCTCATGAGCGCCCAGAACGCGAGCCACACCGCGGCGGAGACGCCAGTCGCGGCGAGCCACACTCCTCGGTGTCGACGGAGCCACGCCTTGCGCTGCTGGGCGTACTTGCGCCGGGCACGCCACCCTGCGCGCCGCCGGTTCCACAGCGCATCCCACCTGCGACTGAATGCCCCCTTCACCGTCGTGTCATCGGCGAGCGCCGGGTGTCACCTTGAGGGGCGGCGCGCGGAAGCGGCGGCTCGCCGGATCTGGTGACGTGCGAGTCGTTAGGCACCCGGCGAGTGATCGCACGCCGTCAGGGCAGCACGTGGCGGTACGCGATGTCGCCGAGCACCGCCTCCGGGCTCGTCGTGTGGTCGTAGCCCCACAGGCCGTCGTCGTCGATCCACCAGTGACCGGTGTCCAGCGCCCAGTGCCACCACCACACGCGCTCGGCCAGGGTCAGGGTGCCGACGTAGAGGTCGTCGTGCGGGTCCCACACGCCGATGGGCGCCTCGGGGCTCTCCGGCTCGGCGCAGTCGACGAAGGTGGTCCCGCCGCCGGTGAGGAGCACCAGCCACCAGGGGCGGTACCACGCGGCCTGGCCCGGATGCTCGCTGTCCAGGGGAGACACCCAGCGGGCGGTGGCGCGCTCGTGACGGTCGACCAGGTGCTCGACGTACTGCGTCGGCTCGGACGTCATCTCGTAGAGCTGGAGGGCCTGGGCGAACGCCTGGCGCAGCGGCACGAAGAACCGGTGCGGGACCAGGCTCCGGAGGCCAGGCATGGGCGCGTCGCCGTGGTCGCAGCCGTCGTGCCACATCCAGATCGCGGCGGCCTCCTCCGGGAGCCCGCCCTCGAACTCCGCGGCCAGGGCGTCGGCCTGCTCGCGGCTGACGCCGGGCCGCAGGCAGTCCACCGCCACTGACCCCAGGCTGCGCAGCCGGTCCTCCCAGCCGGCCAGTGCCGCCGTCACGGACTCCGCACTCATCTCGCACCCCCTGCGACTCGCGAGCGGCCCCACCGTGCCTATCGACACCGGTACGGCAGAACGTGACCGTCGAGGTTCCCCTCTGGCGGCTCGTGATCTCACAGTCGCCGGCCCGGGGATCGAAGGGCGCCCGGCCGGCGGCAACTACCCAGGCGTGAAGGGCGGCCGTCACGCTCCCGTGGCGCAGGCGCTCACGTCGAAGGGGAAGCTCGGCGCGGACGCGGCCGGGTCGAGGCCGACGTTGATGCCGCCGACAGGCATGCCGGACACCAGCACCCAGTACACGCCGGGGGCGTCGGCCGGCACCGCCAGGTGGACGGTGGCCGTGTGGTCGGCGTCGTCGTCGACCTTCGTCGTGTCCGCGGACACGACGGGCGCGCTGGCGGAGCAAGGACCCCGGAGCTCCGCCGTGACCTGGGCGAGGACCTTGCGGGGCGGCGGCATGGCTCCGTTGACGCTCGTGTCGTGACAGTCGTTGGGGTCCCAGAGGTACTTCAGGGGGATGGTGACGGTCTGGCCAGGTGCCGCGCTCGTCGGCACCTGGCCGCTAGGCGCGACGCACGCCCCGCCGCCGCCGGTGCCGATCGTCACGGCGGCACAGCCGGCGAGCGCGGGCACGACGAGGCCGAGCGCCACCATGGATCGGGTTGTGCGTGACCACCACATGGAGCACCGCCCCCTTGCGGACTGCTCGTCGTCGGTGGCTTGAATGGTAGTGATTCACGCCCGGGTCCGGGGCCTGATTGTCGAGGCGAAGTGACTGGTCAGGGCCGCATAGCCATAACTGTCTCCGCGTCGCGCATCTCCGCGATGCCGTGCCTGAGCGCGCTTCGGTGGACTCTCACGCGGCGAAGTGGGCGAGCGCGGCCCGGATCGCCTCGGACCGAGTCATGTGCTGCTCCGCCGCTCTGGCGTCGAGGGCGTCGAGCTCCTCCGCCGTCAGTCGGACGGCGACGACCTGCATGGGTTCCGCCCCGCGCCCAGGGCGCCCACGGCCGCGACGCTTCAGGGCGTCGACGTCGTAGCCGGCTTCGGCCTCGTCTGCCCACCGCTGGATCTGGTCCTCGCTCCCCACAGGAAAAGCGTATGACGAAAAGATGTAGGCGGCCAGAGGAGGTCGCCTACACCGGCGGACCTCCCCGGCGAGCCGACGTCGGTCGGGCCGCTCGCAGGCCGATTGGGGTGTTGACACGCGCCGCGCTGCGTCGATCGACAAGGGCCACGCGCCAGCGGAGGCGGTGCGCGGGCGCGTCAATGCATCCGCCACGGGCAAGTCGCCGTCCCTGCGCCTGGGTCAACAGTCCCGTTTTGGCGGCCCTGATGGGCCATTCTGGCGGCACGCGCGCACAAGAGGTGTCGGGAACAACTGCGAAACCGGTGCCCACCGGTCGACCCTGTGAGCATGCTGAGAAACCGATCCGCTTGTTCTCGTCGGCGCCTGATCGTCGGCGTAGCAACCGCCTTCGCAGCGTTGCTCACCTTGAGCGGCTGCTTCCGGATCGACATGGCCGTGACGATCCACTCCAACGACACCGTTGACGCCACCATGATCATGGCGGTCAACCAGTCCATGCTGAGCCTGACAGGCAGCACCGTGGACGACCTCTTCCCCGACAGCGACTTCGAAGGGGCTACCAGCGCACCGTTCAGCGATGGTGACCTCGTCGGCAAGACGTTCACGATCAAGAACCAGCCGTTGTCGAAGTTCAACGAGGGCAAAGGCGACGGCTCCGGGTCCATGACGGCCAAGCATGTGAACGGCACGTACGTCGTGGACGGCACCTTGGACCTGAGCTCGGGGGAGACTGACGCGACGACCCTGAGCATGATCAAGACCGGGACCGTGAAGATCGCCTTCACGTTCCCCGGCAAGGTCACAGACGCGAATGGGACCATCGACACGAAGACGAACACCGTCACGTGGCATCCGAGCGACCCGACGCAGCCGCTGAAGATGCACGCCGTCGCCAAGGACTCCGCGGAAAGTGCCATCGCTCCGTGGATGCTCTTCGGCGGTGGCGGTCTGGCACTGGTGATCGTCGCCGGCGTGGTCGTGCTGATCGTTGTTCGTTCGCGACGCAAGGCTGAGCCGATCACGCCGAATGTGGTTGAGGATGCGCGCGGTCCGCAGTACTGGGGCCCATCGGTCGAGCCGGCTGGTCCCTCCGTACTGCCCGAGGATCCGACGACGCCGGGTCCTCAGCAGCCCTGACGCCTGTCGGACGCGAACGCCCCGCCACGTCCCAGGTGGGGCGTTCGCCATCTCCATGGTTGCGTTTTTTTCGTTTTGAACCACACTGAACCTATGGCCGCCACCGCATCCAGTCCCGTCACGCTGCCCCCGAAAGATGTCGAGGCGGTCGACGAGGTCGCGCGCGTCCTGAGCACACCGGTCGCGAAGCTGGTGGGGCCGGACGGCGTGGCGGTCGAGCTGCCCGTCGAGGTGCACGAGCTGCTGTCCCACGTCGTCGATGCGCTGAGGCACGGGCAGGCGATCACCGTCGCGCCGGTGTCGATGCGCCTGACGACGAGCCAGGCGGCCGAGATGCTGGGCCTCTCACGGCCGACTCTCGTCCGGCTGCTCGAAGAGCACGAGATCCCGTTCGAGCGCACGTCGCGACATCGCCGGGTGCGGCTCGACGACCTGCTGGCCTACCGCGAGCGCCGCCGGGTGGAGCGCCGCAGTGCCCTCGACGAGGTGACTCGCCAGGCCGTGGCTGACGGGCTCTACGACGACAGTGGCGCCGACTGCGCGGACGCGCTCAAGGAGGCTCGCACGTCGGGGGACTCGAGGTGACGTTCGCCGCGCTCCTGGATGCCAACGTCCTGGCCTCCGTCGCGCTCGCCGACACTCTGCTCCGAACGGCTGAGGCCGGCCTGTACCGCCCGCTCTGGTCACGTCGAATCCTCGAGGAGGTTCGATACGCCGTGCTGCGTGTCCATCCGGACATGGACCCCTCGCGGATCGACTCGCGGATCCATGCGATGAACGAGTCGTTCGAGGACGCGCTGGTCGAGGGCTGGGAACCTCTCGCCGAGGGGATCGTCGTCAGCACCGACCCGAACGATCAGCACGTCATCGCTGCGGCGAAGCGCGGAGGAGCAGACGCGATCGTCACCGCGAACCTCGCGGACTTCCCGAACGGTGCGCTGGCGCAGCTGGGATTGCACGCCGTCTCGGCGGGCGACTTCCTGCTGGATCTCGCCGACCTGGACGAGTGGATCGTCGCCCGCGTCGTCGTCGAGCAGGCGAGCGCCACCGGACGTCCCCCGCTCGCGCCAGCTCAGGTGCTGGCCGCGCTGGGCGCTGCGGGCGTCCCGCGATTCGTGGACGCGATCGGTCCGGCCGTGGACAAGCTCGTCGCCGCGAGCTGATGCGCGAGGGGTGAGGGATCGGCGTCGCCGCCGACGACGTCGAGGCTGTCGCCGGCCCTCCGCACGCGAGTCGGCCGCGGGAGACCGCCCAGGCGGTCTAGCATCGGCTCGTCTCGCCGGACGAGGACGTGAGTACCGCCACACGGCCCGGAGGCGACGACCCGCCCGATCGGGCGACAGGTTGGGGACATCGGCGGACGGTCCCGCGGACGTGCGGGCTGCGGACGCCGCGCAGCGTCGGCGAGAAGCCGCGTTCGCACGATGCGGCAGCGCGCCGTGCGGTGGCCGGTTCGTGGTCCGGCGCCCGGGCCGGGTGCGTCGTCGGGCGGGGTGTGGGCGGTCGAAGGAGGAGTAGTGGCACAACCAGGCCGGCGCAGCGCCAACCCGGCGCGCGGCGATGGCGGTGGCGGGCGTGCGTCGTCGTCGGGCAGCAGCGCCGGCGGGCAGCGCCGACGTGCCTCGTCCCGCGACACCGGCACCCAGCGCCGGCCCGCGCCGAGCCGCGTCCCGCAGGGGCTCATCCCGGTGCTGGCCGAGGTGGTCAGTGAGGTGGAGCGCATCGTGCGCCGGCCCCCCACACGCCCCGCGATGCGCACGAAGTTCCAGGTCGCGGCGCTGCTCATCCGGCAGGAGCAGGCCCGCCTGCGGGCCGACGCCACCCTGAGCGCGTCGCGCCGGGCGGAGCAGCTCAAGCGGCTCGACGGGCTGGCGACGCAGCTCGCCCGCACGGCCGCCCGGGACACGTCGCTGCTGCAGCTGCTCACCGAGGACGCGCACGTCTCGGCCGCGGCGCGGCAGTTCAAGGCGGACCTCATGCGGGCCGCCGGGCTCGAGCCCGATCCGGAGCCGGAGGCCGCGCCCGTGGTGGTGGCCCCGACGCCGGCCGCCGCGGCCCAGGTGGTGCCGCAGTCGGTGATCGCCCACCAGATGGCGAACCCGTTCCTCGCCCCCGACTACGAGGCCGCGGCCGAGCGGATCGCCGCGCGGGCCCGGCGGCTGGCCGGCTGGGAGCTGCTCGACCCGCTGTTCACGTCGTTCGAACGGGCCGCCGACGGCCGGCCGGCCTGCATGGCGCTGCCCGAGCCGCGTCCGGTGCCGCTGCCCGGCAACCGCCAGCTCATGCCGCACCAGTCGCGCGTGGTCGCGGCCGCCGCCAGCGGGCACCGCACCTTCCTGCTGGCCGACGAGCCCGGCCTGGGCAAGACGGCGCAGGCGCTCCTGGCAGCGCAGGCCGCCGACGCGTACCCGCTGCTCGTCGTCGTCCCCAACGTGGTGAAGACCAACTGGGCGCGCGAGGTGGGGCTGTGGACCCCGCTGCGCCGCGCCACCGTGGTGCACGGCGACGGCGACGAGGTGGACGCGTTCGCGGACGTCGTCATCGTCAACTACGAGCTGCTGGACCGGCACGTCGGGTGGCTGGGCCACCTGGGCTTCCGCGGCATGGTGGTGGACGAGGCGCACTTCATCAAGAACAGGAGCTCCCAGCGCTCGCAGCACGTGCTGGCGATCGCCGAGCAGATCCGCGCCCGCATCGCCCGGCCCCTGCTCATGGCCCTCACCGGCACGCCGCTCATCAACGACATCGAGGACTTCCGCGCCATCTGGCAGTTCCTCGGCTGGATCGACGACACCAAGCCGGTCGGCCGGCTCATGACCGCCCTGGAGGAGACCGGCCTCACCCCGGCCGACCCCGGGTTCTACGCCGCCGCGCGGTCCGCCGTCATCGACATGGGCATCG
>JAJYTJ010000207.1 GCA_021793115.1 Actinomycetes bacterium
GGGTCGTCGACGTAGGCCGCCTCGACGCGCTGCGCGACGACGACCGCCCATGTGGGCGGCGCGACGACGTCGGCGTGGCCGAGCGCGCGGGCGACCGCGGGGTCGGTGTGCGCGGGGTGGGTGGCGCCGACCGCCTCCGCGAAGGCGGCGATCTCGGCGCGCGTCACCGTGGTGGGCTCGTCGGGCGGGTACACCCGTCCGACGAACGAGGCGTCGACCGGCACGGTCCGCAGGGACTAGCGGGTCTCGCGGTGCAGCGTGTGGCGCCCGTCGCGCGGGCAGTACTTCTTCAGCTCGAGCCGGTCGGGGTCGTTCCGCCGGTTCTTCTTGGTGATGTAGTTCCGCTCCTTGCACTCCGTGCAGGCGAGCGTGATCTTCGGACGGACGTCCTGGGCCTTGCTGGCCATGGCGTTGCCACCTCTGCGATGTTCTGCGTCTGGACCGACCCCGACCTGGAGGCCGGGAAGCTGGAGCCACGCGCGCCGGGGTCACCCGGGCACAAGGCCGACCCATCCTACGGCATCGCCCTCCGCCCTCCGCACGCCCGGTGCCGGGAGGACCGGTGCCGGCGCGGCGCTCACGCGGTGGGCAGGCGGGCCTCCAGCAGCAGCACGTCCCGCCACCGGCCCGCGAGCGGCCCGTGCGTCATACGGCCGAGGCGTTCCCAGGTCCCCACCAGCCGGAACCCGGCGCCCCGGTGCAGCGCGACACTCGCCGCGTTCTCGCACGTCGAGTTCCGGCGTGGCGTCATCGAGGACCTGCCGCTCGACGACGTGTCCGTGGACGTCGTCATCTCCAACTGCGTCATCAACCTCTCGCCCGACAAGCCGGCGGTGCTCGCCGAGGCGTTCCGCGTGCTCGCGCCGGGCGGCCGGCTCCGGGTGGCGGACGTGGTCGCCGAGGTACCGCTGTCCGACGAGCGGCGCGCCGAGCTGGGCGACGTGGCGAGTTGCGCGGGCGGCGCGATGTCCGACGACGAGTACGTCGACCTCCTCGCGCGCGCCGGCTTCGTCGACGCCGAGGTGACGGTCACCGCACGCCGGGACAACGGCGTGCACCCCGCGGTCGTCCGGGCCCGCAAGCCGGGCGCGTCCGCCTGAGGTCGTCGTCGCACGACCGCCGAGCCGGCACCGGGTCGGCGGTCCTGCGGCACGGCGGCGACGTGCCCGGCGACGAGCCGGACGACGAGCCGGACGACGAGCCGGACGACGAGGCGGGTGACGAGGCGGGTGACGAGGCGGGTGACGAGCGCGAGGGGGCCGCCGCGGACCCCGTCCGCTGGCTAGCCGAGCACCGGCGCGACACCCAGCTCGTCGAGCAGGCCGAGCACGCGCGCGCGGATCGCGTCACGGATGGGCCGGACCACCTCGATCGGCTGCCCCGCCGGGTCGTCGAGCACCCAGTCTTCGTAGCGCGTGCCGGGGAAGAACGGGCACGTGTCGCCGCACCCCATGGTGACCACGACGTCCGACGAGCGGACCGCCTCGCCCGTGAGGACCTTGGGACGCTCCGCCGCGATGTCGATGCCCACCTCGGCCATCGCGGCGACGGCCACCGGGTTCACCGCGTCGGCCGGGGTCGAGCCCGCCGAGCGCACCTCGACGGCCCCGCCGGACAGCGCCGACAGGAAGCCGGCGGCCATCTGGGACCGGCCGGCGTTGTGGATGCAGACGAACAGGACGCTCGGGCGCTCGGTCGGCATGGGGACTCCTTCGGACGGTTCGGTGGGCTCGGACGGTTCGGTGGGCTCGGACGGTTCGGTGGGCTCGGACGGTCCGGTGGGCTCGGACGGTCCGGTGGGCTCGGACGGTCCGGCAGGCTCGGACGGTCCGGCGAGGTCGAGCGCGCCGGCGATCGTCCCGGCGCGACCGTTCGCCGTGACACCGGCGGGAGCGGGCAGGGCCGCGCGGTCGGGCGAGCGGTCGACCACGTCGGCCTGGTCGGACGGCTGCGGCGGGTCGCGGAGCGTCACGCCGCCACCGCGTGCCGCGCGAGCACGTCCACGCGCCGCGCGAGCTCCGCCAGCGCGGCGTCGAACGCGGCGTCCGTACCCACAACCGCCGGGTCGGCCACCGACCAGTGCAGGCGAGCGGCACCGCCGAGCTCTTCGTGCGCCTGGTCGCACACGGTGACGACGAGGTCGTCGCCGCGCACCACGTCGGCCACGGCGCGCGGCCGCGCCGCCGCGAGCGCCAGGCCGTGCCGCGCGACGGCGGCAACCGCCAGGGGGTCGATCGCCGGCGCCGGGTGGGTGCCGGCCGAGGCGACGGGGATCGCGCTGCCGCGGCGCCACAGCGCGGCCGCGAGCTGCGAGCGCGCGGAGTTCCCCGTGCACACGAAGACGACGCGGCGCACCGTGAGCCGGGTGTCCGGCAGCAGGCCGTCGAACGCGGAGGGCACCAGGCGCAGGTAGGTGTGGCGGCGGTCGCCGTGCGACCGGCTGCGGCTCACCACGCCGGCGGCGACGAGCACGCCGAGGTGGTGCGCCAGGAGGTTCGAGGGCACCCCGAGCGCGGCCTGGAGCTCCCCCGGCGAGGCGTCTCCGACGGCGAGCAGGTCGACGATCCGCAGCCGCGCCGGGTCCGCGAGCGCCGCGTGCCGTGCCGCGCGCCCCGCGATCGCACCCTGCTCAACACTCATTGAGTCAATCATCAGTGAGTGATCTGCGCGTGTCAACCGTCGCGCCACCGCGCGGCCCGGGCCGGCTGCACCCGCTCCCCCTCGTCGCGCGCATCCCCGCCCGGCCGGGTGAGGATGACGCGATGAGCGCCCCCGACCCGCGACCCGGCCTGCTGCGCGACCCGGCCCACGGCCCGCTGCCGGCGCTGCTCCTCGCGCTGACGTTCATCACCGGGCTGGTCGACGCCGCGAGCATCCTCGGGCTCGACCGCGTGTTCGTCGCCAACATGACCGGCAACGTCGTCTTCCTCGGGTTCGCCGCCGCCGGCGCGCCCGGGTTCTCCCTCGTCGGGTCGGTCGTCGCGCTGGCCGGCTTCCTCGTCGGCGCGGGCGCGGGCGGGCTCGTCCTGCGCCGCCGCCCGCCGGACCGGGCCGCGCTCCTGGCCGGCACGTGCGCCGCCGAGCTCACGCTCGTCGCGGCCGCCACCGTGGTCGCGACGGCCGACCCGCGGGCCCGCACCGCGACGTGGCTCATGACCGGGCTGCTCGCGATCGCCCTCGGCGCGCAGAACGCGGTGGCGCGCCGGCTCGCGGTGCCGGACCTCACCACGACCGTGCTCACCATGACGCTCACCGGCATCGCGGCCGATGCCGCGGCCGGACGGGTGCTGGTGCGCCGTGTGCTCGCCGTGGTGGCGATGGCGCTCGGTGCGGTGGCGGGTGCGCTGCTGGTGCTGCGGGCCTCGCTCGCCGCGGGACTGGCCGGTGCGACCGTGGCGCTCGCGCTCGTCACCACCGGCGCGCTCGTGGCCGGCCGGCGGCCCGCGGCCTGGCGCGCGTGACCGGGCCTCAGACCGCCGGTTCCACCAGCACCGTGCTCGCCTCGCGCGCCACCTTCTCCAGCGCGTCGAGCGCGGCCGCCACCGCGGCGAGCTCGTCGTCGTCCAGCACCGCCAGCAGCCGGCCGACGCCGCGCGCCTGCTCGGTCCGCGTCGCGACGAGCAGGTCCCGCCCGGCGTCGGTGATCTCGACGAGCGTCGAGCGCGCGTCGTCCGGGCTGGGCCGCCGCACGACGAGGCCACGCTCCTCGAGCGCCCCGACGATCCGCGTCACGGCCGGCGGCGAGAACCGCTCGGTGCGCGCCAGGTCGCTGGGCCGGTGCGGCCCGTACCGGTAGAGCGTCGCGAGCGTCGAGAAGTGACCCACGGCGAGGTCGCCGCTCGCGGGCCGGATGCGCCGGCCGATGCGCAGCAGCGCCGGGGTGAGACGCGCGGCCACCTCGGACCGCGCGTCGTCGGCCCGCTCGCGCCCGGTCACGGCGTGTCCGCCCCCGCGGCCGGTGCCGTGCCGTGCGCGTGGCGGTCCACCCCCGTCAGGGCCGGCACCTCGTCCGGCGAGCCCGCGTCGAGCGAGCCGAGCCCGTCGAGGACGTCGCCGGCCGGCGCGAGGACGACCTCCTCGTGGACGAACCGCTGGCCCCGGGCCAGCGACGCGACGGCGGCGATGACCGACATGACGGCCGCGACGATGAAGACGACGACGAGCCCGTCGTGGAACGGCCCGGAGACCAGGGTCGGGAAGAACTCCTGGCCCGTCAGGGCGGCCGCGTCCTGGGGCTTGAGGTGGCCGAGCACGCCCGTGGGGCCGAGCAGCGTCTGGATCGGGTTGTAGCCCAGGAACGCGGCGAACAGGCTGCCGACCGGCGGCAGGTTGGCGATCTGGGACGCCGCCGCCCCGGGAACGCCGTGCGCGAGCAGGCCCGCCTTGAGCGTGGACGGCAGCGACGACGCCAGGCCGAGGATCATGAGCGAGAAGAACACCCCGATGGACAGCGAGCTGCCGGCGTTCTGCAGCGTGCCCGTGACACCCGACGCGGCCCCGCGTTGCCGGGCCGGCACGGAGTTCATGATCGCCGTCCGGTTGGGCGCCCCGAACATGCCCGAGCCGATGCCGGACAGGAACGAGATGACCGCGAACTGCCAGTACTGGAAGTTCACCGGCAGCGCGAGGTAGAGCAGGAACGTCGCGGCCACCAGCAGCAGGCCGATCGACGCGAAGGCGCGGGCGCCGAACCGGTCGGACAGGATGCCGGACAGCGGGCCCGCGATGAGGAAGCCGACGGTGATCGGGAGCATGTAGATCCCGGCCCACAGCGGCGTGGACTCGAAGCTGTAGCCGTGCAGCGGCAGCCAGATGCCCTGCAGCCAGATGATGAGCATGAACTGCAACCCGCCGCGGCCGATGGACGCGAGCAGCGACGCGAGGTTGCCGGCGCTGAAGGCGCGGATGCGGAACAGCCGCAGGTCGAGCATCGGCTGCGGCACGCGCAGCTCGATGGCCGCGAACAGCACGAGCACGGCGACGCCGCCGACGATGCCGCCGAGCACCCACGGGTTGGTCCAGCCGGTGGTGGAGTGGCCGTAGGGCTGGATGCCGTACGTGATGGCCACGAGCACGGCGGTCAGGCCGAGGAGGAACGTGAGGTTGCCGGCCCAGTCCATGCGGCCGGGGTTGCGCTCGCCGGTCTCGTGCAGCGAGCGGTACGACCAGATGGTGCCGAGGATGCCCACGGGGACGGAGACGAGGAACACCCAGCGCCAGTGCACCACCGCGAGCGCGCCGCCCAGCAGCAGGCCGATGAACGTGCCGGCGATCGCCGCGACCTGGTTGATGCCCATCGCGAAGCCGCGGCGCTCCGGCGGGAAGGCGTCGGTGATGATGGCCGTCGAGTTGGCGAAGAGCATCGAGCCGCCCACCGCCTGCAGCAGGCGGAAGCCGATGAGCCACATGGCGCCGTGCTGGCCCGTGAACGGGTCGACCGACAGCAGCACGGACCCGATGGTGAAGACGACGAAGCCGAGGTTGTAGATCTTCACGCGGCCGTACATGTCCCCGAGCCGGCCGAACGTGGTGACGAGCACCGCCGTCACGAGCATGTAGCCCATGAGCGTCCACAGCAGGTAGCTGACGTTGCCCGCCTGCAGCGGGTTGAGGCCGATCCCCTTGAAGATCGCCGGCAGCGAGATCAGCACGATGTTGGCGTTGATCGTGGCCATGAGCATGCCGAGCGTCGTGTTGC
>JAJYTJ010000208.1 GCA_021793115.1 Actinomycetes bacterium
GCCCACCAGCCCGCCGCCGCCCACCGTCCCGGTGGCGCCGGCGACGCTGGGCTCCACGCCCGGGGGAGACCTGCCACGCCCGGTGGGTCCGCCCGTGTCCACCGCCGGGCGGCCCGTTCGTGTCGGCCAGGTCGAGCTCCACGGTGACGAGCTCCCGATCGACGACATCCTCCAGGAGATGGTCCGGCTCAACGCGTCGGACGTGCACCTCACCGCTGGCGCCCCGCCGATGGTGCGCGTGTCGGGGGCGCTGCGGCCGCTCGAGGGCTATCCGCCCGTGCTGCCCGAGCCCCTCCGACGCTCCTTGTACTCGATCCTCACGCAGCGCCAGCGCGAGAGCTTCGAAGAGGAGCTCGAGCTCGACTTCTCTTACCCGGTGCGTGGCGTTGCGCGGTTCCGGGTCAACCTCTACCAGCAGCGCGAGTCCATCGGCGCGGCGTTCCGCGTCATCCCGTACGAGATCAAGTCGCTGGAGTCGCTGGGGATGCCGCCGGTCGTCGGCACCTTCGCCGGGCTGCCGCGAGGGCTCGTGCTCGTCACCGGGCCCACCGGCTCGGGAAAGTCGACCACCCTCGCCTCGGTGATCGACCTCGCGAACCGCACGCGCGAGGACCACATCATGACGGTGGAGGACCCCATCGAGTTCCTCCACCGGCACAAGAAGTGCGTCGTGAACCAGCGTGAGGTTGGGCAGGACACGCACTCGTTCGCCAACGCCCTCAAGCACGTGCTGCGCCAGGACCCCGACATCATCCTCGTCGGCGAGATGCGTGACCTGGAGACGATCTCCGTCGCGCTCACGGCGGCCGAGACCGGCCACCTGGTGTTCGCCACGCTGCACACCCAGGACGCTGCCCAGACCGTGGACCGCATCATCGACGTGTTCCCGTCGCACCAGCAGGCGCAGGTGCGCACGCAGCTGGCGGGAACGCTCCAGGCGGTCGTCTGCCAGACGCTGTGCAAGCGCGCCGACGGCCCGGGCCGGGTGGTCGCCACCGAGGTGATGGTCGCGACGCCCGCGATCCGCAACCTGATCCGCGACGGCAAGACCTACCAGATCTACTCCTCGATGCAGGCGGGTGCGCAGCAGGGCATGCACACGCTCGACCAGCACCTGGCGGACCTGGTTCGCAACGGCAGGATCAGCTACGAGGTCGGCCTCGAGAAGTGCCACCACGTCGAGGACTACAACCGGCTGACCGGTCGGTTCTCCGGCCAGACGCAGGGACAAGCCGGTCTCATGGAGCCCACGCTCGGGCAGGTGCTGTGATGGCCGGCGCCGCAGGCACGAAGACCTTCGAGTACGCCGTCCGGGATCGTTCCGGCAAGATCGTCAAGGGCCGCGTCGAGGCGAACAACCAGGCCGCGGTCGCCGGGCGGCTGCGCGAGATGGGCCTGGCGGCCGTCTCCATCAACGAGGTCAGCAGCACCGGCTTCAGCCGGGAGATCAACATCCCCGGCTTCTCCAGCGACAAGGTGAAGCTCAAGGATCTCGCGATCGCCTCACGCCAGCTCGCCACCATGATCAGCTCGGGCTTGTCGCTCATCCGCGCCCTGGCGATCCTCGCCGACCAGACCGAGTCCAAGGGCCTGGCCAAGGTGCTGGCCCAGGTGCGCAACGACGTGGAGTCGGGCCTCTCCTTCTCGCAGTCCCTCGGCAAGCACCCTCAGGTGTTCCCGCCACTCATGGTCAACATGGTCCGGGCCGGTGAAGTGGGCGGCTTCCTCGACGAGGTGCTGCTGTCCGTGGCGACGAACTTCGAGAAGGAGGTCAAGCTCCGCGGCAAGATCAAGTCCGCGATGACCTACCCGACGATCATCTTCATCTTCGCGATGCTCGCCATGATCGGGATGCTGCTCTTCATCGTGCCGATCTTCGCCAACATGTTCTCCTCGCTGGGCAGCAAGCTGCCGCCCCTGACGCAGTTCCTGGTGTTTCTCTCCAACGCGCTCAAGATCGGCATCGGACCTCTCGTCGTGGTGCTGGTCGTCGCAGGGGTGTGGTGGGGCCGGCACAAGAACGATGCGGCGGTACGCGAGAAGGCCGATCCGATCAAGCTCAAGGTGCCGGTGTTCGGGCCCTTGTGGAAGAAGATCGCCATCTCCCGGTTCACCCGGAACTTCGGGACGATGATCAAGTCCGGCGTGCCGATCCTGCAGGCGCTGGAGATCGTCGGTGAGACCAGCGGCAACGTCGTCATCGAGCACGCCGCGAAGGCCGTCCAGGACTCGGTGCGTCGCGGTGAGTCGCTCTCGGGGCCGCTGTCGCAGCACCCGGTGTTCCCCCCGATGGTCGTCCAGATGATGGCTGTGGGCGAGGACACCGGTGCCCTCGACACCATGCTGGGCAAGGTCGCCGACTTCTACGACGACGAGGTGGAGTCGACCACCGAGCAGCTCACGAGCCTCATCGAGCCGATCATGATCGTCATCATCGGCGGCATCATCGGGTTCATCGTCATCGGCCTGTACATGCCCATCTTCAGCATCTTCAACGTCATCAAGTGAGCCGCCGCCCGGTGCCGTGCCGCCGTCCGGGTGAATGTCCGCGAAACGGACCCAGCGGACTCAAGTGAGCGCGGGGCGACGACGATACCCGGGATGCAAGGCAAGCAGTACCCGCAGGACCTGAAGCCGGCCACGGCGGCCGGATGCAGCTGGAATCGACCCTCCCGACTCATCGGAGACAGGACATGATCGCTCGTATTCACAAGTCGACGCAGGAGAAGGACAAGGGCTTCACGCTCATCGAACTCCTCGTCGTCATGATCATCATCGGCATCCTCGCGGCCATCGCGATCCCGATCTTCCTCAACCAGCGCAAGAAGGCGCAGGACACCGCCGCGACGTCCGACGTGTCGACGCTGGGCAAGGAAGTCGCCACCTACTACGTCGACGCCACGACCGTCCTGGGCGGTGTCTCCGGCGGCGCATTCGCCATCAGCCCGTACAGCCTGGGCACGCTCACCAACATCGGCAACACCAGCAAGGGCGTCACCGCGGCGAAGCTCACCTACGGCGCCTACGGCAGCAACGGCGCCACCGCCCCGACGTCGACCAGCGACGTGACCAACGCGTCGACGTCGTGGTGCGTCGAGGTGGACTACAGCGGCGGCACGCGGTCCAGCGTGTACTACTCGGCGGCGGACGGCCTGCAGACCACCGGCTGCTGACGACGCTCCGGGCGTGGGCGCCGATCGCGCCTCCGCCCTCGCGAAAGGGGGTGGCCACCCCGGTGGCCGCCCCCTTTCGGCGACGTTCTCAGCGTGCCAGTGGCTGCACCGCTGGGGACGGGCCGACCCTGCGTCGCGACGCAGGGTCGGCGGTTTCGCCACCAGCACGAGCTGCTGACGGCCATGGAACGGCTCGCCCCACCCCACGCACCGAAGGAGCCCTCGTGACGACGCGCATCCGCCGTGCACTGGCGCGGCGTGCCCGTGGCGACGCGGGCTTCACGCTCATCGAGGTCATCATCGCGATGGTGATCACCGTGACGGTCATGACGGCTCTCGTCTACGGCGTCGTCGGCAGCCTCAAGACGATCCAGCAGGCCAAGCAACGGCAGACCGCGACCGCCCTCGCGAGCCAGACCCTCGAACGCCTGCGGGCGATGCCGTACGACTCCGTGACACTGCCCAACGGTTCGAGCTACGCCGCCGGTCTGCCGTACGCCAGCAGCACCAACGGCATCAGCTACTTCGACCCGCCGGCCTCGCTGCTCCCCGGCGGGCTGCACGAGACGCTCATCGTCAACGGGGTCTCCGGGCAGTGGGCGACCCAGCTCGTCGACCAGGTGACCTACAAGGTGAGCACGTACGTCACGCTCGCCCCCGTGACGCAGTCCGGAAGCCAGTCCTACAACCTCACCGTCATCGTCGACTGGGCGTCGAGCGTGTGGCCCGGCGGGCGCGAGGTGGCGCAGCGGTCCACGACGTTCTCGCCGGCCGGGTGTCTCTCGACGGCGACGTCGCCGTTCGCCGCACCCTGCCAGGCGTACGTCACCGCACGGGCGGGCGAGGCCCTGTCGGGCATCACGGCCAGCGACCCCACCGACTCCACCCTGCCGCTGCTCGGGACCGATGCGCTGGGGTCGGCCGTCGACCAGCTCCTCCTCAACTTCTCGTCGACGTCCGCAACCTTCATCGTGGAGCAGACCGCGAGCGGGACCGCGACGGCGACGACCTCCTCGGCGCAGAGCAAGGGCGCGACCAGCACGTCGACCGGGGGCGAGTCCGCGAAGGCGACGGTCGACTCCGACCCGTCGTCGACGCCCAACCAGTCGGTCACCGACAGCACCACGCAGTCGGCCGACACCATCAGCATCGGGACGAACGGCACCCCGGGCGACGGCACGCTGAGCGTGACGCCGACCGCGGGCGACGTGGGCGACGCGCGCGCTGCGGTCGCGGCCGACGGCACCATCTGCATCGGTGCGGGCGGGACGGCGCTCACGACAGGCTCCCCGCTGCGGCCCTGCGCCTCGTCGGACCTCAAGGAGGGTGGCGGGGGCGCGTTGACCTATGTCTCGCCGCTCAAGTCCGCGAACGTGGCGCTGGCGACATTCAGCGGCGAGTCCCAGCCCTCCCGAGCGATCGCGGCAGTGCTCGGCGTTGCGAACACCAACGCCTGTGACGGGGGCGGGACGCCCGTGGACTGCGTGCACGCAGCAGCGTCCCGCTCGCTCAACACGTTCGCGTTCGCCGCCACGCCGGCGATGGGCACGGTGCCGTTCGACACGACGAAGGGCCTGTGGAACGTCTCGGGTCTGCAGGAGACGGCACGGGCGGAGGAAGGAGTCGGCGCCACCTCCGACCTCAGCAAGCTCTACACGCGGGCCGGCACGCTGTGGGTGTACACCGGCAGCGGCCCGTACTCGGGCTACGAGCAGGTGGACCTCTCGCAGTTCGAGACCCCGGCGAGCGCGCTCTTGCCGGCCTCCCAGCAGTGGGACATCCCGACCACGTCCGTCCAGTACAGCAGCGCGATCTCCATCACGTACTCCGGCTCGGTGATCGTGCAGCGCCCCAAGGTGGTCCGGACACCGGTCACCAGGACGGGCGACCCCACGGTCGACTGCCAGTCCGCAGCCTGCACCACGTCCGTCAACGGCTCGGGCGCAGTGGTGGGGCGGGTCGACGTCAGCGTGTACCTCAACGGCTCGGCGACTCCGTTCACGCGGTTCGCCGTCGTCACCGACCTCGGCGGGCTCACCGCAGACGTCAGCTACAAGGCGGCCCCCAATGCTCCGTGACCTTCGCCGCCGGATGGTCCGAGCGCGGCGCGACGAGGGCTTCACCCTCGCCGAGATGCTCGTCGCGATGATCGTCTTCGCCATCGCGATGGCCATGATCACCGGCGCGGTCATCGCGACGATGGACGTCACCAAGAGTGCCTCCGGGGCTTCGGACGCCGCTTTCGCGACCCGCCAGGCCCTGGCGGTGATCGACCGGCAGGTGCGCTCCGGGAACGTGCTCTTCAGCCCGGCCGACGAGGTCAACTACATCGCGACCTGCCAGGACCTCGGCTCCAACAGCGGCACGTGCATGCGGATCTACACGCAGGCCAACGGGGACGAGAAGTGCGTGCAGTGGCAGTTCGTGCCCGATCCCGCCGCCTCCGGGACCTACCAGCTGCAGATGCGCAGATCGGA
>JAJYTJ010000029.1 GCA_021793115.1 Actinomycetes bacterium
GCTCACGCGGTGCACGTTGGCGCGGAGCCGTGCTCGAACGGCCGGCCCGCCCCTCGGACGGTGCCTCCGCGGCGCTCTCGCTCACGTGCGGCCCTCTTCTGATCGCTCTCGTCGTGCCCACGGTCGGGTGACCGCGTGCGCAGGGCAGACAGGACTCGAACCTGCAACCTGCGGTTTTGGAGACCGCTGCGCTACCAATTGCGCCACTGCCCTACGGCCGGACGCCCCCGCACGGGCGGTCGCCGATCGATGGATGGGCAGCCGCCAGCATGGCGGACGTCAACCGCCGGTGGACAACCATACGCGACGGGCGGCCCGGCGGTGAAACGCGGTTCCGGCCTCGAGGCGAGTGCGCGAGGATGTCGCCGTGACCCAGCAGCCGCCCGCGCCCCGCTCCCGCGTCTCCGCACGGATCGGGGCGATCGCCCCTTCCGCGACCCTCGCCGTCGACGCCAAGGCGAAGGCCCTCAAGGCGGCCGGCCGGCCGGTGATCGGCTTCGGCGCGGGCGAGCCGGACTTCCCGACCCCCGCCCCGATCGTCGAGGCCGCGATCGCCGCCGCCAAGGACCCCGCCAACCACAAGTACACGCCCGCGGCCGGCCTGCCGGCGCTGCAGCAGGCGATCGCCGCCAAGACGCTGCGGGACTCGGGCTACGAGATCAGCCCGTCGAACGTGCTCGTCACCAACGGCGGCAAGCAGGCCGTCTACCAGGCGTTCGCGACCATCGTCGACCCTGGTGACGAGGTGCTGCTGCCCGCGCCCTACTGGACCACCTACCCGGAGGCCATCCGCCTGGCGGGCGGCGTGCCGGTCGAGGTCTTCGCCGGACCGGACCAGGAGTACCTCGTCACGATCGAGCAGCTCGAGGCCGCGCGCACCCCGCGCACCAAGGTGCTGCTGTTCTGCTCGCCGTCCAACCCGACGGGCGCCGTGTACTCCCCCGAGCAGACGGCGGCCATCGGCCGCTGGGCGGTGGAGCACGGCATCTGGGTGATCACCGACGAGATCTACGAGCACCTGACCTACGACGACGCCGTGTTCACCCCCATCGTGCGGGCCGTGCCCGAGCTCGCGGACACCGCGATCGTGCTCAACGGCGTCGCCAAGACCTACGCCATGACGGGGTGGCGGGTCGGCTGGCTGATCGGGCCCACCGACGTGGTGCGGGCCGCGACCAACCTGCAGTCCCACCTCACGAGCAACGTCGCGAACGTGTCGCAGCGCGCGGCGATCGCGGCGCTCACCGGCGACCTGTCGGCAGTGGCGGCGATGCGTGCGGCGTTCGACCGGCGCCGCACGACGATGATCGGCCTGCTCGAGCAGATCGACGGTGTCGTCGTGCCCCGGCCGAAGGGCGCGTTCTACGCCTACCCGTCGGTGCAGGGCGTGCTGGGCCGGACCATCCGCGGGCAGGTCCCGACGACGTCGGCCGAGCTTGCCGCCCTGATCCTCGACCAGGTCGAGGTGGCGGTGGTGCCCGGCGAGGCGTTCGGCCCCAGCGGCTTCCTGCGACTGTCCTACGCGCTCGGCGACGCCGACCTCGCCGAGGGGGTCGGCCGGATCGTCGACCTCCTCGGCGAGGCGCGCTGACCGCTCCGGCGCTCAGCAGCTGCCGGACAGCGAGCAGCCGCTGCTCGCCGGCAGCTGGCTCTGCCACCACGTCTGGTCGTCGAGCTTGCCGTCCTTCGCGAGCTGCGCGAGGTTCTTCTCCACGGTCGTCGACAGGCTGCCGACGGTCCCGAAGATCGAGACGTACCAGCCGCCGTCCTCGTTGATGGTGGTCAGCCGCAGCTGGTCCAGGCCGAGCGAGCCGAGCAGCGGCAGGTCGCTGGTGCAGGCGTGCGTCGAGCCGCCCGTCGACTCGACGGTGAGGCACCGGCCGTCGGTGGAGACCGACTGCTTGGCCCCGGAGCTGTCCGCTATGTCGAACGCCAGCTGGGTCGGCGCCACCTCGGCGGAGGAAGCGCCCCGACTCACCACCTGGAAGTCGGTGGACGTCATGGTCAGCGTGCCGCCGCCCTTCGGGTCCTGCTTCATCGCCTGGTCGACGAAGGCCTGGCCGTAGACGTCGACGAACCGCCGCTCCGCGAGCGGCAGCGTGGCCGCCAACGGCCCGAGGTCGCCGCCGGGCACCTTCTCGAGCGCCGCGGCGAACTGCTTGGCGGCGTCGACCGGGTCCTTCGGCTTGACGGCGTCCGCCGTGGTCGGCATCGCACCGCGCGTGATGCCCTGCGAGTCCGCGAGGTACTCGCCGAGCGTCATCAGCGGGCTGACGTACCACTTGCCCTTCTCCTGCACCGTGACGAGGAACGGTGCGCCGCCCTGGAAGGCCAGGTCGTCGGCCAGGTTCAGGGTGTACGGCAGCTTCGCGGACAGCTCGTCGGACAGCTGGCTGCGCAGGTCCGCCGAGCCCGTCGCCAGCAGACCCCGGGCACTGCTCTCGGCCGCCGTCGCGACGGCGTCGGCGATGACGCCAGGATCGCCGTCCACCGTCACCGTGCCGGCCGTGATCGTCACCTTGGCCAGACCGGAGTCGAGCGTGGTGCTGCGGGTCTGCAGGCCGTCGACCGTGATCGTCAGCGAGTCGAGCGCCTTCTGCACCGCCGCGTGGACCTTCGGGTCGCCGGTCGCCTTACGGTCCGTGAGGTCGCCGTACACCGCCTTGAAGGGTGAGAACTCGGCCGGCGACAGCGCGCCGGCCAGCGCCAACGGGTCCTTCTTGGCCACGCCGTCCAGCAGCTTGGTCACGGCGGCCTCGGGCGTGGGCGAGCCCGACAGCTTGGCGCCGACGTACGCGTACGCCCCGACGCCGAGACCGAGGACCAGCGCGACGGCGACGCCGATGCCGACCCACATCCGGCCGCGACGCCTGCGCGTCGGCTCGGGACCGAGCAGCACCGGCATCGAGGTGTCGACGGCTCCCGGCTGGTACCCCTGCCACGACCACGAATCGGTCGCCCGCGCCGGGTCGGGCGCCGAGAGCACGGCGGGCGCGGACGCAGGCGGCAGGACCGGCGCGGCGGGCGCGGACGCGGGCGGCAGGACCGGCGCGGCGACCGACGACCGGGCGTCGAGCGCGCTGTCGACCATCGGGTCGTGCAGCGCGCGCAGCCAGTCCAGCAGCGCGGGATAGGTCGCCGGGTTGGCGGCGAGCGCCGCATGAAGGTCCGGCCGCGTCGCCGCGATCCGTGCCAGGTCCTCGCCGGACGCCTGGGGATCCGACGCCAGCCGCGCGTCGGTGTCCCAGCTGCCCCAGCCTCCGGTGCTCTCACCCATGGTGCCCCCTGCCCCTCGTCGTCCACCGTGTCGGCGCAAGCCTGCCGCCTAGGTCCGCGGGTGCGGGCCCGCTCGGTGCAAATCGCCACGGACGCCGGCGACGTTCACCCGTTCGGATGGACGCAACGGCCGCGGTTGCAGCATCCATCGGCAGCCATGAGCGGACAGTGAAGGACCCGGGGGCGCGGCTTGGCCCGCAGGTCGACGAGCACGTCAACCGATCGGTTGACACCGACGACGGCCGGTGGGTCGTCGCGGCGGACCCCACCCGCCGGGCAGTCTCGTCGTCATGAACCCCACACCCCCTGCGCTCGAGGCGACCGGCCTGCACAAGCGCTACGGCGACAAGCTCGCCGTGGACGGGCTCGACCTGCACGTCGACACCGGCGAGATCGTCGCCGTCCTCGGACCCAACGGTGCCGGCAAGACCACCACCGTCGAGATCCTCGAGGGCTACCGGCACCGCGACTCCGGGCGGGTGTCGGTGCTCGGCGAGGACCCGCAGCACGCCGGCCGCGCCTGGCGCGCCCGGGTGGGGATGGTGCTCCAGGACGTCGCGGTCGGCTCCGAGTCCACCGTCGAGGAGCTCGTCGCCCACCACGCGCTGTTCTACCCGGCCCCGCGCGACGTGGACGAGGTCATCGCGGCGGTGGGCCTGCAGGACAAGCGGCGGACCCGGGCCCGGCACCTGTCCGGTGGGCAGCGCCGCCGGCTCGACGTGGCGCTCGGCGTCGTCGGGCGCCCCGAGCTGCTGTTCCTCGACGAGCCCACCACCGGGTTCGACCCCGAGGCGCGGCACGCCTTCTGGGAGCTCGTCGCCGGGCTGCGGGCGGACGGCACGACGATCCTGCTCACCACCCACTACCTCGACGAGGCCGAGCACCTGGCCGACCGCGTGGCGGTCGTCACCGCCGGTCACGTCGTCGCGCAGGGCTCGCCGGCGTCGCTCGGCGGCGCGGCCACCCACCGGGCGCGCGTCTGCTGGCTGGAGGACGGCGAGCCTCGCGAGCTGGCCACGGACAGCCCGACCGGCGTCGTCGGCGACCTCGTCGCGCGCTTCGCCGCGCTCGGCCAGGCCGAGATCCCCGGGCTGCAGGTGCTGCGGCCCAGCCTGGAAGACGTCTACCTGGAGCTGGTCGGCACGGCCGACCGCTCGTCCACCGCCGACCTCGAGGGGGCCCTGCGATGACCGCGGCCACGATCCCCAACCCCGCCGGAACCGTCCGCACCCCCGCGCTGCCGTCGGCCCTGCGCCTCGGCGTCGCGCGCACCCGTCAGGAGCTGCGGCTGTTCGCCCGCGAGCGCGACGCGGTGTTCTTCATCTTCCTGTACCCGATCCTCATGCTCGCGATCTTCGCCACGGTCTTCGGCAAGCAGAACCCCTTCAGCGGCACCGGCGTCGACGTGACGTTCGCGCAGTACTTCCTGCCCGGGATGATCGCCACCGGCGTCATGCTGTCGAGCTTCCAGTCCCTGGCGATCTTCATCGCCGTCGAGCGCGACGAGGGGCTGCTCAAGCGGCTGCGCGGCACGCCGCTGCCGGCTTCGTCGTACTTCCTCGGCAAGGTCGGGCAGGTGCTCGTCACCTCGCTGGTGCAGACCGGGCTGCTGCTCGTGGTGGCGGCGGCGATGTTCCACGTGCCGATGCCCACCGACGCCGGCCGCTGGTGGACCTTCGCCTGGGTGCTGGTGCTGGGCACGGCCGCCGGGTCCGTGTGCGGCGTGGCGTTCTCGTCGGTGCCGCGCTCCGGCAAGTCGGCCAGCGCCGTGGTGACGCCGATCGTCCTGGTGCTCCAGTTCGTCTCCGGCGTGTTCTTCCAGTTCGACCAGCTGCCGCACTGGATGCAGGACGTCGCGTCCCTGTTCCCGCTGAAGTGGATGGCGCAGGGCATGCGCTCGGTGTTCCTGCCCGACTCGGCCGTCAGGTTCGTCGAGCCGAGCGGTTCGTGGCAGCACGGCGCGACGGCCGCGGTCCTGGCCGGATACCTCGTCGTCGGCCTGGTCCTCGGCGCCCGGACGTTCCGCTGGCTGCGCCGCGACGCCGGCTGACGGCGGCGCCGGGAACATGGCAGGGTCGGCGTCATGACGACGCAGCCGAGCGAGCCCCGCGCCGCGCGTGCTGGCTTCTGGGCTCGATCGGTGCACCTGTGGGACCGGTTCTTCTACATCGCGATGGCCCTCGTCGCGCTGTCGACCCTCGTCACGGGCGGCAGCACGCAGGCTCGGGCGGGGTCGCTGAGCTGCATCGCGCTCATCACGGTGGCCTACCCGCTGGTCGGCCGCCGAGCGCTGGCCGACGGCCGGCCCGGCCTGGCGCACGTCTACCTCGCCCTGCTCGTCGGGCTCACGTCGCTGCAGGTCGGGTGGGACAGCCTGGGCGCGGTGCTGCTGTTCGTCGCCTACTCGCAGATCTGGTTCTTCACCGACCGCCGCCTGCACGGCGTGCTCTGGACGATCGCGCTGAGCGCCGGGGTCGGCCTGCGCCTCGCCCTCGTCGCCCTCGCGGACCACGACAGCCTCGTCGGGGTCGCGTCGTCGATGGGGATCGCCCTCGTCTTCTCCATCGCGCTGGGCCTGTGGGTGACGCAGATGGCCGAGCAGACCGAGGTCCAGCGCGAGCTGGTGCTCCAGCTGCGGGCCGCGCAGGACGAGCTCGCCGCGACCCACCACGCGGCAGGCGTCGTCGCGGAGCGGGAGCGCATGGCGCAGGAGATCCACGACACGCTCGCCCAGGGGTTCACCTCGGTGGTGATGCTCGCCCAGACGACCACGGCCGAGCTGGAGCGGGGGCACGCCGAGGCGGCGCTGTCGCGGGTGGCCCAGATCGAGCAGGTCGCGCGGCAGAACCTCGCCGAGGCGCGGGCGCTGGTGGCGGCGTTCGGACCGGCGGACCTCACCGACGCGACGCTCGGGGAGGCGCTCGGCCGGCTGGCCGAGCGTCTGACGACGCAGACCACGGTGGCCGTCACGCTGCGGCCCGGGACGCACGAGGCCGCCGTCGGCCTGTCGCGCGAGGCGCAGGTGGCCCTGCTGCGCGCCGCGCAGGAGGCACTGGCGAACGTCCGCCGGCACGCCGGCGCCAGCCACGTCACGCTCGGGCTGGCCCGTGCGGGCGACGAGGTGACGCTCGCGGTGGCCGACGACGGACGCGGCATCGCCGCGGGCGCCGCCGAGGGGCAGGGGCTGCACGGCATGCGCGAGCGCGCACGCGGCGCCGGCGGCGCCCTGCAGGTGGACAGCACGCCCGGCGTCGGCACCACCCTCCGGCTGACCGTGCCGGTAGGGGCGCCGGCCGACGAGGGTGGCGCGCCGGCCGGTGCCGCGGCGGCCGGCGAGGGCGCTCCTTCGTCGGGGTCGACCATGCCCACACCAGCGAACCAGACCGTACGACCGGAGAGAGTGGCACCGTGACGATCCGTGTGCTCATCGCCGACGACCACCCGGTGGTGCGGTCCGGGCTGGCCGGCATGCTCGCCGTCGAGCCGGACGTCGAGGTGGTCGGCGAGGCGGCCGACGGCGCCGCCGCGGTGAGGCTGGCGCGCAGCCTGGTGCCCGACCTGGTCCTCATGGACCTGCGGATGCCCGTGCTCGACGGCGCGGCCGCCACGGCACAGATCACCGAGGATCTGCCGGACGTCCACGTGCTGGTGCTGACCACGTACGAGACGGACACCGACATCCTGCGGGCGGTCGAGGCCGGCGCCACGGGCTACCTGCTCAAGGACACGCCACGCGACCAGCTCGTCGCCGGCGTGCGCGCGGCGGCGCGCGGCGAGTCGGCACTGTCGCCCTCGGTGGCGCGGCGGCTGGTGCAGCAGCTGCGGGGCGACGCCGAGCGCCCCACGGCGCGTGAGCTCGAGGTGCTGTCCGGGGTGGCCCGCGGGCTGTCGAACGCCGCCATCGGGCGCGAGCTGTTCATCACCGAGGCCACCGTCAAGACGCACCTGCTGCGGGTGTTCGGCAAGCTCGGCGTCGACGACCGCACGCACGCCGTCACCGTGGCGATCCAACGGGGCATCCTGCCCGGCGCGTAACCCCGCTCCCCCTCCGCGCCCGCTGACACCCCGATCCCGCTACCCCCTCGTCTTCGCCGCGCCCGCGAGATGGGCACGTCGCCGCGAGATGGGCACGTCCGGGTGCCCATCTCGCGTCCATGTGCCCCTCTCGGCGGCGGCCCTCGGCCGGGGCAGGGCGGGGGGCAGGCGGCAGGGGGCAGGCGGCAGGCGGCAGGCGGCAGGCGGCAGGCGGTGGGGGGTGGGGGGTGGCGAACGTCACGCATACTTGCGGCCATGCAGCCGCAGCGTGACCTGGCCCGGCTGCCGAAGGCACACCTCCACCTGCACTTCACCGGCTCGATGCGGGTGACGACCCTCGCCGAGATGGCGACAGCTCGGCGGCTCGCACTGCCCCAGGCGCTGCTCGACGCCCACCCCCTGCAGGTGCCCGGCGACGAGCGCGGCTGGTTCCGGTTCCAGCGGCTGTACGACGCGGCGCGGGCGTGCGTGCGCGGCGAGGCGGACCTGCGGCGGGTGGTCGACGAGGCCGCGGCCGACGACGCCGCCGAGGGGTCCGGGCGCCTGGAGATCCAGGTGGACCCCACGTCGTACGCGCCCTGGGTGGGCGGGATCACCCCGGCGCTGGAGATCGTGCTCGACGAGGCCCGCGCGGCGTCGGCGCGGCACGGGCTCGAGGTGGCGGTCGTCGTCGCGGCGTCGCGGCTGCGTCACCCGCTCGACGCCCGCACCCTGGCACGGCTCGCCGCGCGGTACGCCGGGGAGGGGCCCGGCCACGTGGTGGGCTTCGGGCTGTCGAACGACGAGCGGCGCGGCGACACCACGGCGTTCGCGCCCGCGTTCGCCATCGCACGGCGCGCGGGGCTGGCATCCGTGCCGCACGGCGGCGAGCTGCTCGGGCCGGCGCACGTCGCCGAGGTCCTGGAGGCCCTCGGGCCGGACCGGCTGGGCCATGGCATCCGCGCCACCGAGGATCCGGGCGTGCTGCGGCGCGCGGTCGACGCGGGCGTGGCGTTCGAGGTGTGCCCCTCGTCGAACGTGTCGCTCGGGGTCTACTGGTCGGCGCAGGACGTGCCGCTGCGGCCGCTCGTCGACGCCGGTGCGACGGTGGCGCTCGGCGCCGACGACCCGCTGCTGTTCCACGCCCGGCTCGTCGACCAGTACGAGCAGGCCCGGCACGTCCACGGCCTGCCCGACGCGGAGATCGCGGACCTGGCCCGCGGGTCGATCCGCGCCAGCCGCGCGTCGTCGGCCACCAAGCAGCGACTGCTGGCCGGGGTCGACGCCTGGCTCGCGACCCCGGCCTGATCGCGCTTGACGCCCTCTCCCCAGAGGTCCATTGTATCGATGTATTGATTCAATGGTCGAGGAGAGGCGCGCCATGATCCTCACCGCCGTCGCCATCGGCATGTTCCTCGTCGTCATCGCCGGAGGCCTGGCCGTGCTGCTCGCCGCGGTCGCCGTGGGCGCGGCCCACGGACGGCGCAGCGCCCTCGCACCAGGGATCGCCCCGCGACCCGTCGACGACGCACCCGCGGCCTACCGCCGTGCGCTCGCGCATGCCCGGACCGTCGGCCGGAGGTCCTGGGCCGCACTCCTCGTCGTCGCCGTGGTGCTCCTCATGGGCCTGCCGCGGCTGCCCCAACCGGGCATCGCACTCGCCGTCACCCCCGCGGCCGCCGGCGTCGTCTTCCTGGCGGTGGGGGCGGTGGGCGAGCTGCGCTGGCCCCACCCCGTCGGCGCGGTGCGGCGCGCCCCGCTCGTGGTACGCACCGTCCGGATGCTCGCGCCCACCGGCCTGCGCCGGCTCACCTGGGGCTGGGCGACGCTCATCGCCGCCACGCTCGTCGCCACCGGCGTGACCGCCGACGCCACCGGCCGCGGGCTCCTGGTGAGCCACGGCGCCCTGGGGCAGTCGGGCGCCAGCCCGTACCCCGGCTGGTACTACGGCGGGCCGCTGCTCGTCGGCACGCTCGTGGTGGTCGCCGGGTGCGAGGTGGTGCTCCGCCTGATCGCGCTCCGGCCCGCGGTGGCCGACACCGCGCCCGACGACGACCACCGGCTGCGGCGCCGCTGCGCACGCCGCGTGCTCGCGGGGACCCAGCTGGTGCTGGCCGTCACCGCCGGCGGCGTGCTCGCCGTGACGGCGGCCGCGACGCACAACCTCTCCACGTACACGGTGGGGATGGCGTCGGACGGCTCGGTCGCGGCCACCTGGTACGAGCACGTGTCCACGGGCGCCGTGGTCGCCTCGGTGGTCACCGCGGCCCTGGCCGCCGCGACGCTCGTCAGCGGAGTGGTGGTGGCCGTCGTCAGCCTCTCGCGCGCCGCCGGGGAGGCTGCCCGGCCGCGCCTGGCGCCGGCCACGGCCACCGGATCGGCCGGGGCACCGTCGTGACGCTCCTCCTCGAGGTCGACGTGGACTCCGGGGTACCGGTGTACGAGCAGGTCCGAGCCCAGGTGGTCGCTCACGTCGCGGCTGGACGGCTGCGTCCCGGCGACCGGCTCCCGACCATCCGCGCCCTGGCGACCGACCTCGGGATCGCCCCGGGGACCGTCGCGCGAGCCTTCCGGGAGCTCGAGCTGGCCGGTGTCATCGCCACCCGCCGGCGCACCGGCACGGTGATCGCCACCGGGGCTCGGCCGGCCGACGACGGGCCGCGCCGCGCCGCGCACGCCTACGTCGCGCAGGTGCGCGCCGCAGGGCTGTCCGACGAGGAGGCCATCGCACTGGTGCGTGGCGTGCTGCTCGGAACGTCCTGACACCCGCAGGCCCACCGCCCCGTGCGGAGGACCGGATGCACGAGGCGCGCCCCGGTCACGCCGGCCGGCGGCGACCGTGCGGCCCAGCGGGCGCGACCGGGGGTCCGACGTCGTCGGGAGCAGGAGACGGCCGGCGGTCGCCTAGAGCGTGACGCCCACCAGCACGGGCTCCGGCTCCAGGGTGACGCCGAACCGCGCCGCGACCCCGTCGCGGATGGTGCGCGCCAGCGCCAGCAGGTCCGCGGCCGAGGCCCCGCCACGGTTGGTCAGCGCAAGCGTGTGCTTGCTCGACACGGCGGCCGGCCCCGGCGCCCCGAACCCCCGGGAGAAGCCCGCCTGCTCGATGAGCCATGCCGCGCTCGTCTTGACCAGGCCGCCGCCCGCCGGATACCGCGGGGCCTCGTCGGGCAGCGACGCGGCGGCGTCCGCCGACAGCATCGGGTTGGTGAAGAACGAGCCGGCGCTCCACGTGTCGTGGTCGGCCGGGTCCAGGAGCATGCCCTTGCGCGCGCGCAGCTCGAGCACCGCGGCACGCACGTCGAGCAGCGGCGCCCGCTCCCCCACGGCGATGCCCAGCGTCCGCGCCAGCTCGGGGTAGGCCACCGGAGCCGAGAGGCTGCCCTGACGCAGCTGGAAGGTGACGTCGAGGACCACGTAGCGCGGGGTGGGTCCCCAGGGTGAGCGCGGGTCGTCGTCCGACGGCCGCATCGAGCGCTTGAGGAGCGACGTGCGGTAGCCGAACCGCAGGTCGTCCAGCGCCAGCGTCCGCACGCGGCTGGTGGACCGGTCCCACACCCGCGCCGAGGCGATGGTCTGGGCCACCTCCTGGCCGTAGGCGCCGACGTTCTGCACGGGCGTGGCGCCCGTGGACCCCGGGATTCCGGAGAGCGCCTCCAGCCCGTACAGGCGGTGGCTCGTCGCCTCCTCGACCACGGCGTCCCACGGCGTGCCGGCGGGGACCTGGTACGTCACACCGGCGCACGCCGAGTGGTCCGGGACGTCGATGCCGCTGCGGGTGTCACGCACGACGAGCCCGGCGAACCCCTCGTCGGCCACGAGCAGGTTCGAGCCACCACCGAGCACGAGGACCGGTTCGCCGGCCTCGTCGGCCGTGCGCACGGCGTCGATGAGCTCGGCCTCCGTGGCCGTCTCGACGTACCCGGCGGCCGGCCCCCCGACCCGCAGCGTGGTGAGCGAGGACAGCGGCGGGGCGGCGGTCGCGGCGGCGGTCACGCCCCCAGGGTAGGCCGGGCCTACTCGCCCAGACTCTCGGCGAGCGCGCTGAGCACGGCGTCCCGCGCGCCGGCCGACCGCCGCCCGCGACGGTCGAGCAGCAGCTCGACGAGGTGCTCGACGACCAGTCCGAGCGCGGCACGCGACGTGTGCAGCAGCTCGTCGCGGAACGTCCCGGTGACGGGCGGCACCACCAGGGCGGTGTGGGCGAGCGCGACGAGCGGAGCGTTGGCGAACGACGTGATGGCCAGCACACGCGCGCCGGCGTCGCGCGCCGCGGAGGCCGCGGCGAGCGTGGGCCGGCTGGCCCCGGAGCCGGACAGCGCCAGGCACACCGAGCCGGGCGACAGCTGCCGCGCCATGATCCGCTGCGTGAGCGGGTCGGGCAGGAACTCGCAGGGCCGGCCCGCCGATCCCAGCCGCATGGCGACGTCGAGCCCGAGCGGTGTCGACAGCCCGCTGGCGGCGACGACCACCCGGTCCGCCTCGTCCAGGGCGGTGACGAAGTCGACGACCGCCTGCTCCGTGAGCGCGGCGGTGACCCGGGGCAGGCTGCGCGCGAAGGCGTCGATCCCGGCGCGCAACGCACCGACCACGGTGCCGTCCCCCGTCTCGTCGGCCGGCGCCGGCGTGAACGCCAGCTCGCGGGCCACGGCGACCCGTAGCTGCGGGTAGCCCTCGTAGCCGAGCGTGCGGGCCGTGCGGACCACCGAGGCCCGGCCGACGCCGACGAGGTCCGCCAGCTGCTGCGCGGTGCACTCGACCGACCCGGCGAGATCGGCTGCGATCGCGTCCGCGACGCGGCGCTCGCTCGGCTGCAGCGACGGCGCGAGCGCGGCGATGCGCACCGACGGCGGCGCGTCAGACGGTCCGGTCCACGACACGCGCGCGCGCCCCTCCCATGATGCGGCGCCGGATGGCCCCGGACACCGCGTCGAGCGCCATCGTCACCACGACGACGACGATGACGAGCACCCCGACGGCGTCCCACTGACGGTACTGGGTGTACCCCGTGAGCAGGTCGCCGACGCCGCCCACCCCGATGAGCCCGAGGATGGCCGACGTGCGGACGTTGATCTCGAACCGGTACAGCGCGAGCGACATCAGCTGCGGCGCGGCGGCCGGCCACAGCCCCCAGCGGGCCACCTCGAGCAGCGAGCCGCCCGCGGCCCGGACCGCCTCGGCGGTGCCGGTGGGCACCGCCTCGATGGTCTCGTAGGTCCACTTGCCGTGCGTGCCGATGCCACCGATGGTCAGCGCGAGCGCCCCGGTGAACGGCGTGAGTCCGGTCACCGTGAGGATGACGATCGCGATGATGACCTCGGGCACGGCGCGCAGCACCGCGAACACCGCGCGCAGCGGCAGCCGCACCCACAGCGGGCCGACGCCCTGCGCGGCCGGGATGCCGAGGACGGTCGAGACCACGACGCCGAGCAGCGCGCCGACCCACGCCATCTGGACCGACACCCACGTCTGCTGCAGCGCGTACGGCAGCTTGCCCCAGTTCGGGTGCGCGAACATGAGCACCAGGTAGCGACCCAGCGCGCCCGGCAGCGCGGCGAGGTCCGACCAGCCGATGCGCAGGTGCGCCAGCGCGGCGAGCACCACGGCGCCGGCGACGAGCTGCGCCGCTCGCACGGGCAGGCGCGAGGGGCGCGCGGGGGTGGCGGTGACCCGCGCGGTGGTGGGCAGCGTGGTGGTCATCGCACCCTCTTGCGGAGCACGTTGGAGGCCACCTCGATGGCGATGACGACGACGAGGATCTCCAGGATGATGACGGCGAGCGCCCCGTAGCGGTAGAAGCCGCGGACCTCGTCGATGAGGCGGCCGATGCCGCCGGCGCCGACCAGGCCGAGCACGGCGGAGATGCGGACGTTGAGCTCGAGGGAGTAGAGCACCTGGCCGGCGTAGGCGGGCCACGCCTGAGGCACGGCCGTGAGCCGGTTGATCTGGGTCTGCGTCCCGCCCGCGGCGTGCCCCGCCTCCAGGAACGACGAGTCCGCCGAGTCGATCGCCTCGGAGACGAGCTTGACCACGACCCCGAGGTCGAACAGGACGAGCGTGAGGACACCGGGCAGCGCACCGACGCCGACCATCGCGACGAGCAGCGTCGCGTAGACGAGGTCCGGGACCGATCGCACCACGTTGAGCACGGCCCGGACGGCGCGCCGGCTGGGGCCCGGGTTCGTCGGGCGTGCGGCCCACAGGGACAGCGGTAGCGCCAGGGCCGCAGCCACCGCGGCGCCCACCACCGCCATCTCCAGCGTCTCGAGCAGCGGCGTGACGGTGCGCGGCAGGATCGAGAAGTCCAGGTGCGCCATCTGCGCGATGTGGTGCGCGCCGTAGTGCCAGTTGCGGGCGATGGCGCCGAGGTCGATCCGGATGCCGCCGAGCGCGGGCGTCACGGTGGTGGCCGTGATCGCCGCGATCACCGCGACGACGGCGACGACCCGCGGCCAGGATCGGGGCCGACGGGGCACCGGCAGCGTGGTCATGACGAGCGCTCCAGGGTGTCGCGGGCCTGGATCGGGCGGCCGTAGATCTCCTCGAACACGGCGTCGTCCGCGGGCGCCGCCGGCCCGTCGTAGACCAGCTCGCCGCCGCGCAGTCCGATCATGCGCGTGGTGTACTGCCGGGCCAGGTCCATGAGGTGCAGGTTGACCAGCACCGTGAGCCCGCGCTCGGAGTTGATGCGGCGCAGGTCGGACATGACGGCATGGGCGGTCGGCGGGTCGAGGCTGGCCACCGGCTCGTCGGCCAGCATCACCCGGGGCTCCTGGCTGAGCGCCCGCGCGATGGCCACCCGCTGCTTCTGGCCGCCGGACAGCGCCCCGGCGCGCCCCCACACGTTCTCGAGCATGCCGACCGAGTCCAGCGCCGCCATGACGACGTCGCGATCCTCGCGCCCGACGAGGCCGAGCACGGTGCGCCAGGTCGGGGTGTGCGAGAACCGGCCGACGAGGACGTTGCGGTAGACGCTCGTCCGATCGGCCAGGTTGAAGCCCTGGAAGATCATGCCGACGCTGCCCCGCAGCTGCCGCAGCCGCCGGCCGCGCAGCTCGTCGACCGCGTACGGCCCCACCTCGACGTGGCCGGAGGTCACCGGGACCAGGCCGTTGAGGGTGCGGATCAGCGTGGACTTGCCGGAGCCGGACAGCCCGACGACGGAGACCATCTCGCCCGGCGCCACCGACAGCGACACGTTGCGCAGCGCGACGGTGCCGTTGGGGTAGCGCACCGTCACGTCCGTCAGGCGCAGGGGCCATGGCCCGGAGGCGGCCTGCGCCGCCCCCGGGCCCGTGGCCAGGGACTGGGTCACTTGCCCGAGAAGCGCTTGTTGACCTGGCGCGCCACGTCGATCGCGGCCGGGTCGGCCGGCACCCAGGCCGTCTGGCTGAAGATGTTCTTCAGCGTCGTCGGGTCGACCTTGTCGTACCCGGCCATGAGCGTGGTGATCTTCGCCCGCAGGTCGGCGGGCAGGTCCTTGCCGAGCACCACGCCGCCGTTGGGGTACATCTGCGACAGGCCGAACACCACGACCTTGTCGCCGAGGTCCGGGGCCTCCGATGCCTTGACCGCCGAGCGCGCGTCCCAGTAGGCGAAGCCGACCTCGGCGTCGCCCTTGTAGACGGCCATGACGAGGTTGTCGTTGCCGGTCACGGGGACCTGCGTGAGGTCGTCCACCTTGATGCCCTGGGACTCCAGCGCGAGCACCGGCAGCTGGTAGCCGGCCGGGGACGTGGTGTTGCCGAACGCCACCTTGGTGCCGGGCGTGATGTTCTTCAGCGCGTCCACGGCGACCGGGCCGGCACCCGTGTTCTTGGTGCCGTCGGCGACGCCGTTGCAGTACAGGTAGCTGGCGCCGTTGGCCGCGTACGTCGCCGTGACCGGGGCGTCGGTGCAGTACTTGCTGGCGTGGGCGATGTTCGTGAAGAACTCCGACGCGTACGACGAGGCGCCGAAGCGGACGTCCTGCAGCACCGGGTAGGCGCCGCACTGGTCCTGCGCCGCAGCGAGGGAGCCGGCGTCGGCGATGGCGATCTGCGCCTGGCCGGCGCAGACGGCCTCGACGGCGGCCTGGTAGTCCTTCGTCACCACGCCGGTGACCGTGACGCCGAGCTGCTGCGACAGGTAGTCGGTCAGCGGCTTGGCCGAGGTGACCAGGTCGTTGACCTGCTCGTTGGGGATCAGGGCGAGCGTCAGCTGCTTGGGCCACGACGACTGCGCGGACTGGGTGGAGCCCGCGGTCCCCGTCGCGGCGGCGTTCGAGGTGGCACCGGACGTGCTGCAGGCCGCCAGGGCGACGACTGCGAGGGCGAGAGCACCCGGCGCGAACAGGGTCTTGCGCATGTCAGTCATGCCTTTCGAGGGAGGGGATCGGCGCCGGCGGGCGCCGACGCTCCTGGTGCCGCGTGCGCGGCCCAAGCGTGGATGTCGCCGTACAGGTCGGCGAGGCTGGCGCCGCGCAGCGTGGGGCGCACGTCGAACCGGCCGGCGCTGGGGCCGACGAGGGCGGTGGCGGCGCCCAGCTCGTCGGCCGCCGCGAGGTCGTACGCCCAGATGTCGCCGACCGACAGCACGGGGCCGTCGCCGAGGTAGCGGGCGACGACGACGGCCAGGCCTGCCGGCTTGCCGATGGCGAAGTGCCGTTCGGTCACGTGCTCGGCAGCACCGATCGCCGTGAGCACGCGATCCACGCCGGTGGCCGGCGCGTTGGTTGCGAGCGCGAGGCGCGCGATCGAGGCGAGGTCGGCCAGGAAGTCCGCAAGACCGGGCGGCCCCGCGACGGGCGCGGCGGGCGTGCCCAGCTCGTGCCGGCTCGCCTGGTAGGCCTCCTCGAGGACCGCCGCGGGCACGGCGTGGGCGAGGGCGACATGGCGCACCGCGTCGTAGCCGTCGAGGTGGTCCGTCTCGCCCGCGTCCAGCCGGTCGAGCGCCGCCAGGGCCGCCGGGACGAAGGCCTCGTCGCCGGCGGACGCGGCGACGTGCCGTGCGTACGCGAGCACCGGACCGCGACCCAGCGCGAGGGTTCCGTCGAAGTCGAAGACGACGGTCGGCAGCCGCATCGGCCCGCCTTTCCTGTGGACGATGCGGCCACAGTACGGCGGCTATGTGGACGGATGGGCCATGGCGAGGTGAACGGCTGGTGACCTGCTCATCACGATTCGGCATCGGCGGGCACGACGCCCGCCACCACCGGCCGGTGCAGCGGCGCCGCGGCGCGCATCACGAGCAGCCCGAGCAGCACCGGGACGCCGATCACCAGCAGCGCATGCCGGTAGCCGAGGTGCTGGGCCAGCAGCCCGAGCACCGGCGGCCCGGCGAGGAACGCCGAGTAGCCGATCGTCGACACGACCGCGACGCGCTGGGCGGCGTGCAGCGGGTCGTCGGACGCCGCGCTCATGCCCACCGGGAACCCGACCGCGGCCCCCGCGCCCCAGATCACCACGCCGATCAGCGCCAGCGGCAGCGGCCCGACCAGTCCGAAGATGCCCAGCCCCACGATCGACAGCCCCGCGCACAGCCGCAGCACGGCCACCCGGCCGAACCGGTCGAGCAGCGCCGTGGCGAACCACCGCATGCCGGTCATCGCCGCCACGAACAGCCAGAGCCCGAGCGCGCCGACGGCGTCCGGCGTCTTCCAGCCGTCGACCACCGACAGGCTCACCCAGTCGTTGGCCGAGCCCTCGGTCAGCGCCGCGGCGAGGACGACGAGCCCGATGAGCAGCGTGCGCCCGTCGGTCCAGGCGGCGAGCGCACCGCGGGCGCCCCGGTGGGCGGAACCGGCCTCGTCGGCCGCGCCGCGGTGCGGCTCCTGCGCCCGCGGCAGGAACCCGGCCACCGACCACAGCAGCACGCCGAACGACGCCGCGAGCGCCACCGGCAGGTGCACGCCGATCGGCACGTGCACCGCCGCGAGCAGCGCGGACAGCGCCGCCGCGACGACGGTGCCGAGCGAGAACCCCGCGTGGTAGCGCGGCATCACGGTGCGGCCCAGCCGCTGCTCGACGGCGGCGCCCTCGATGTTCATCGCGGCGTCCCACGTCGCGGTGCCGACGCCGTAGACGACCAGCCCGACCACGGTCCCCACGGCGTTCCCCGCCCCTGCGAAGACACCGCCGGCCGCGAGCCCCAGCGCGTTGAGCGCCGCCGCCCACACCACCGTCGCGCGCGTGCCCAGGCGCTCGACCACGAGCCCGGAGAGGGGCAGCGCCGCGACCGAGGCGGCCGCCCCGGTGAACAACAGCAGCCCCATCTGGTCCTTGCGCAGCGCGAGGCCCTCCTGGACCGCCGGCAGCCGGGACGCCCAGGACGCGAAGTTGAACCCCGACAGCGCGAAGCACACGAACACGCCGAGCGAGGCTCGCCGCAGTCGCGGCGCGGTGTCGGCGGTGGGCTGGGTCATCGCAGCTCCGAGGTGGCGGACGTGGTGACGAGCTCGCCGGCCCCGGCGGACGCCGGCTCCGACGACAGTGTGGCCCGCCCGGACGCGGCCGTCGAGCGTCGCACCTGGCCCGCGACGGACACCGACGCCACCATCGCCGCCGTCACCAGGAGCAGCGCGTGGCGGGTGCCCATCGACTCGGCGGCCAGCCCGAGCAGCGGCGGCGCGGCGATCGAGGCGACCGACGAGAACACCGACACCGCCGCGACGCGTCCGGCGGCCCGGCGGGGGTCGTCCGATGCGGCGGCGATGCCGATCGGCACCGCCAGCGCCGCCCCCAGCCCCCATGCGGCGACGCCCGCGGCGGCGACCGGCAGCGCGGGCGCCAGCCCGAACGTGAGCAGGCCGGCGAGCGAGGTGAGGCCGGATGCCCGCAGCACCGCGACCCGGCCGAACCGGTCGATGAGCCGCGTGCCGAGCGCGCGGACCGCGGTCATGGCCCCGACGAAGACGCCGAGCATCAGTCCCCCGGACGCCTCCACCGTGTGGAAGCCGTCCACCACCGCGAGCGACAGCCAGGTGTTGGCGGACCCTTCCGACAGCGAGGCGGCGAGCACCACGACGCCGATGAGCAGGGTGCGCCGTTCCCGCCACGGGTCGAGGGCCGTGGCGAAGCCGCGGCGACCGGGCGCGCCGGCGGCGGGCACGACGACCTCGTCGTCGGTGCGGGGCAGCAGCGCCCCCGGCAGCGCAGCCAGCCGGCAGCCGACCGCGACCGCGACCACGGCCGGCATCTGCACCACGAGCGGCACGCCGGCGCGCGAGGCCAGCGCACTGAGGCCCGCTCCCGCCATGGCGCCGAGCGAGAACGCCGCGTGGAAGTTGGGGATGACGGTGCGACCCATCGCACGCTCGATGCGGGCGGACTCGACGTTGAACGTCACGTTGGCCAGCGACACCGCCACCCCGTTGAGCAGGATGCCGACCGCGAGCAGCATCCCGGACCGCACCGCGGGCCCGACGCCCATGAGCGTGTAGCCGACCACGAGCACGCCGGACGCCACCAGCAGCGTCGTCCGGTTGCCCAGGCGCTGCACGACGAGCCCGGAGACCGTCACCGCGGCCAGCGAGCCCAGCGAGCCCACCAGGAGCAGCACGCCGAGCTCACCCGTCGACAGGCGCAGCAGGTCGCGCACGGTCGGCAGGCGTGCCAGCCACGACGCGGTCATCACGCCGAACAGCAGGTAGATCGAGACCAGCAGCCAGCGCGCTCGCGAGGCGGTGCGCAGCGGAAGGGCGGGCGGCACGACGATTCCCGGGGACGAGATCGAATCGATTCGACCGACAGGTTAGCAGAGCGGCCGAACGTCCCGGGGCGGTCATGCCATCCTTGTCGGGAGCCGGCGGCCCCCGCGCCGGCACCACCGACGAGAGGGTGCCCGTGTCGCAGCAGCGTCCGACGCTCGCCGACGTCGCGGCGGCCGCCGGCGTCTCGGTGTCGACCGCGTCGCTCGCCTTCTCCGGCGCCGGACCCATCGCAGCCACCACGCGCGAGCGCGTGCGCGAGACCGCGCAGCGGATCGGCTACAGCGGGCCCAACCCGCTCGGCCGCCAGCTGCGGCGCGGCCGCTCCGGCATCGTCGGCGTCGTCGTCGGCGACGCGCTGCGCCGCTCCTTCCGCGACCCGGTCTCGGTCCAGGTGCTCGACGGCATCACGTCCGAGCTCGGGCCGCTGGGGCTCGGCGTGCTGCTCATCCCCGGACCGCTCGACGCACCGGAGCCGTCGATCGACCCGCTCGTCGAGTCGGCCGCGATGGACGTGGCGATCATGCTGTGGGGCGGCACCCTCAACGAGCTGGTCCTGGACGCCCTGCGACGCCGCAACATCCCGATCGTCCTCGTCGAGGGTCGTCGCCAGCCGGGTGTGTCGGTCATCGGCATCGCCGACCGGGAGGGCATGGCGACGGTGACGCGGCACCTGGTCGGGCTCGGGCACACGAGGATCGCCGTCGTCACGCTGCCGTTCGGCCCCGACCGGGCGTCAGGCTTCGCGGACGACGAGCGCCAGCGGTCCATCCGGTGGGAGCTGACCCGGCGGCGTCTGGGCGGCGTCCACGACGCCGGCGTCACGCCGGTGGCGGTCTACGAGACGGCGGCCTCGCTCGTCGAGCACGGCACGCAGGCCGGGCGGGCGCTGCTGACGTTGCCCGAACGGCCCACCGCGATCCTCTGCCACTCCGACCTGCTCGCCGGCGGCGTGGTGCTCGCCGCGCGCGAGCTGGGTCTGCGCGTGCCGCAGGACGTGTCCGTCGCCGGCTTCGACGGGCTCGACCTGCCGTGGCTGGCCCCCGACGTGCTGACCACCGTGGCGCAGCCGCTCGCCGAGAAGGGCCGCGCCGCCGGCCACGAGGCGGTGCGCCTGCTCGAGGGCGAGGAGCCCGCGTCGCTCGACCTGCCCGTGCACCTCGTCGTCGGCACGACGACCGGGCCGCCGCCCGCCTGATCTCGCCCCTGCCCCGCGGCGCCCACCGCCCGGCGACGGCGCCCTCCCGCGCTCGTCCAGCCACAGGACCGCGCCCGGTGACGCCCCCGCGGAAGGCACAGCCCGTCACGGCGCCCCGCGCGCTCGTCCAGCCACAGGACCGCGCGTGGTGACGCCCTCGCGGAAGGCACGGCCATCACGGCGCCCTCGGGCGCTCGTCCAGCCACAGGACCGCGCCCGGTGACGCCCCCGCGGAAGGCACAGCCCGTCACGGCGCCCCGCGCTCGTCCAGCCACAGGACCGCGCGTGGTGACGCCCTCGCGGAAGGCACGGCCATCACGGCGCCCTCGGGCGCTCATCGAGCCAGCGGACCGCGCGGGGTGACGCCCTCGGCGGAGGCGCGGCCCGTCACGGCGCCGGCCGGCGCGGTCAGGCGGCGAGGCGGACGACGACCTGGGCCTTGCCCAGGACCCTGCTGCCGTCGAGCGTGACGTCGAGGTCGATGCGCGCGGTGCCCTCCGCGGGGCTCACCGCCCCCACCGTCGCGACGACCAGCGGCGTCGCCTCGCCGGCCGTGGGGACCGGGACGGGCCGCGTGAAGCGGGTGCCGTAGCTGACGACGAGACCCGGGTCACCCAGCCAGTCGACGACGACCTGGACGGCCGCCCCCATGGTCCACATGCCGTGGGCGATCACCCCGGGGAGCCCGACGGCCAGCGCAGCCGCCTCGTCCTGGTGAATGGGGTTCTGGTCCCCGGAGGCCTCGGCGTACCGGACCAGCCGGGCGCGGTCGACGGACAGCGCGCCGCGTGCCACCTCCTGGCCGACGGCGAGGTCAGCGAGTCGCACGCCCACACGAGCCTCCAGCAACGACTGCAGCGGACGAGACGGGGCCGAGCAGGCCGCGGGCCCCGGTGCGACGTGCGCCGACGAGCCCGGCGCGCGGGCGCAGGGCCGCACCGCCAGGGCCGGCGCCGCCGTGACGACCCGCGCGCGGGCTCACGGCCGCACCGCCAGGGTCGACGTCACCGTCACGACCGGCGCGCCGTCCTCGTCGGCCATCTCGACCCGCGTGGTCACCATGGCCAGCCCGGCGCGCTCGACGACGCCGTCGACGCGCAGGGTCGCGACCAGGCGGTCTCCCGCGACGACCGGCCGGGCGTAGCGGAACCGCTCCTCGGCGTGGACGACGCGGGAGAAGTCGATGCCGGCGGCCGGGTCGTCCACGTAGGCGGCCTCGGCCCGCTGCGCCACCACGACCGGCCAGGTCGGCGGGGCGACGACGTCCCGGTACCCGAGCGCGTGCGCCGCCTCCGGGTCCGTGTGGGCAGGATGCGTCGCGCCGACGGCCTCCGCGAAGGCGGCGATCTCGGCGCGCGTCACGGTGTAGGTCTCGCCGGGCGGGTACGTACGCCCGACGAACGAGGCGTCGACCGGCACGGGACCGAGACGACTAGCGGGTCTCGCGGTGCAGCGTGTGACGCCCGTCGCGCGGGCAGTACTTCTTCAGCTCGAGCCGGTCGGGGTCGTTCCGCCGGTTCTTCTTGGTGATGTAGTTGCGCTCCTTGCACTCCGTGCACGCGAGCGTGATCTTCGGACGGATGTCCTGGGCCTTGCTGGCCATGGCGTTGCCACCTCTGCGATGTTCTGCGTCTCGACCGACCCCGACCGGGGGGCCGGGAAGCTGGAGCCAGGCACACCGGGGACACCCGCGCACAAGGCCGACCCATCCTACGGCATGGGCGTCGGCGCCCCGAACCCGGTGGTCCTGCCGGTGCGCCGGCTCCGGGAACCGGCTCTCCAGCAGCAGCACGTCGCGCCACCGGCCGGCCAGCGGGCCGAAGCCCATCCGCCCGAGCCGCTCCCGCGTGCCGACCACGCGGAGCCCGGCGGCCCGGTGCAGCGCGACGCTGGCCGTGTTCTCGGGGAAGATCCCGGCCTGCACGGCCCAGGCGCCGGCCTCGCGAGCCGGGCCGGGACGGGCCGGGACGGGCCGGCTTCGCGACGGGCGGCCCGGTCCGCCCTCGTCGGCGGGCTCATCGGGAGGAGCGCGGCGCCCCATGGTGCGTGCTGCTGCCCCGCCTGACGCCCCACACGTCACGGCGCGGCCGCGCCCTGCCGGGCGGGGTCGTGTCGCAGCGACGGTCGGCTCAGCCGGCCACCGGCACCACGCCCAGCTCCTCGAGCAGCCCCAGGACGCGCGCCCGGATCGCGTCGCGGATCGGGCGGACCTCCTCGATCGGCCGGCCGGCCGGGTCGTCGAGCACCCAGTCCTCGTAGCGCTTGCCCGGGTAGAACGGGCAGGTGTCGCCGCACCCCATGGTGACGACCACGTCGGAGGCCTGCACGGCCTCGGTGGTGAGGACCTTCGGCTGCTCGCCGGCGATGTCCACGCCGACCTCGGCCATCGCCGCGACGGCCACCGGGTTGACGGCGTCGGCCGGGGTCGAGCCCGCCGAGCGCACCTCGACGGCGCCACCGGCGAGGGCCGACAGGAACCCGGCGGCCATCTGGGACCGACCGGCGTTGTGGATGCAGACGAACAGGACGCTCGGGCGGGTGGTCGTCATCGGGACTCCTCGGTTCGGTGGGGCGCCGCGCTCAGGCGGCCGTGGTGTGGTGGGCAAGCGTGTCGACGCGGCGGCGCAGGTCGTCGACCGCGGCGTCGAAGGCGACGTCGGTGCCGACCGGCACCGGATCGGCGACCGACCAGTGCAGCCGGCCCGCCCCGCCCCGCAGCTCCTCGTGGGCGACGTCGCACACCGTGACGACCAGGTCCTCGTCGTGCAGCACGTCGGCCACCGCGCGCGGTGCGGCCGCCAGCAGCGTCAGCCCGTGGCGGGCGGCGGCCGCGACGGCGCCCGGGGCGATCGCCACGGCGGGGTGCGTCCCGGCCGAGGCCACCGGGATCGGGCTCGCCTCGTGCCACAGGGCCGCGGCCAGCTGGGAGCGCGCCGAGTTGCCGGTGCAGACGAACACGACGCGGCGCACGGGCACGAGAGAGCCCGGCACCAGGCCGTCGAACGCCGCGGCGGCGAGGTGCAGGTAGGTGCGCCGCCGGTCGCCACGGGACCGCGACCGGACCACCACGCCGGCGGCCACGAGCACCCCGAGGTGGTGCGCCAGCAGGTTGGACGGCACCTGCAGCGCGGCCTGCAGCTCGCCGGGCGCGGCGTCGCCGAGCGCGAGCAGGTCCGCGATCCGCAGCCGGACCGGGTCGGCCAGCGCCGCGAACCGGGCGACGCGCCCGGCCACGTCATCTCTCTCGTCGTTCATTGAGTCAATTGTTGCTGAGCAACAGCCGCGGGTCAAGCCGAGCCGTCGCCGCCGGGGTCACCCGCGGCACCGGTCACGGGCAGCGGGCGGCTCGTCGCGCGGCCCGGTCCACCGCCGGGTGAGGATGACGCAGTAAGCGCCCCTGACCCCCGACCCGGCCTGCTGCGCGACCCGGCGCACGGACCGCTGCCCGCCCTGCTGCTGGGCCTGACGTTCGTCACCGGGCTGGTCGACGCCGCCAGCATCCTGGGCCTGAACCGGGTGTTCGTCGCCAACATGACCGGCAACGTGGTGTTCCTCGGCTTCGCCGTGGCCGGCGCACCCGGATTCTCGCTCGTCGGCTCGCTCGCCGCGCTGGCCGGCTTCCTCCTCGGCGCGGCCGCCGCCGGACTGGTGGTGCGCCGCCGACCACCCGACCGCGGCGCGATGCTGGCCGGGACGTGCGCGGCCGAGCTCATGCTCGTCGCGGCCTCCACCGTCGTCGCGACGGCGGACCCCCGGGCCCGCACGGCCACGTGGCTCATGACGGCCCTGCTGGCGATCGCGCTGGGCGCCCAGAACACGGTCGCCCGCCGGCTCGCGGTGCCGGACCTGACGACGACCGTGCTGACGATGACCCTCACCGGCATCGCCGCCGACGCGCGCGCCGGCCGCACGCTCGTGCGCCGCCTGCTCGCCGTCGCGGCCATGGCGGCCGGAGCGGTCGCCGGGGCGCTGCTGGTGCTGCGGCTCTCGCTGGCCGCGGGGCTGGCGGCCGCCACGGTGGTGCTCGCGCTGGTCACGACGGGGGCGCTGGTCGCCACCCGGCAGCCGGCCGCCTGGCGCGGCTGACCCGAGCTCAGAACGCGGGCTTCGGCACGACGGTGCTCGCCTCGCTGGCGACCTTCTCGAGCGCCTCGAGCGCACCCGCGAGCGCAGCCAGCTCGTCGTCGTCCAGGACGGCGAGCAGCCGGGCGACGCCGTGCGCCTGCTCGGTGCGCGTCGCGACGAGCAGCCGTCTGCCCTCGTCCGTGATCTCGACGAGCGTCGAGCGCGCGTCGTCCGGGCTCGGCCGGCGCACGACGAGCCCGCGCTCGACGAGCGCGTCGACGATCCGTGTCACCGCCGGCGGCGCGTAGCGCTCGCTCCGGGCCAGGTCGCTCGGCCGCTGCGGCCCGTACCGGTACAGCGTCGACAGCGTGGAGAAGTGGCCGACGGCCAGGTCACCGCTGGACGGCCGGATCCGCCGGCCGATCCGCAGCAGCGCCGGCGTCAGTCGCCGGGCGACCGCCGTCCGGGGGTCGCCGGCCGCCGTCGATCCGGTCGGTCCGGTCGGTCCGGTCGGTCCGGTCGGTCCGGTCGGTCCGGTCGATCCGGTCGGTCCGGTCGATCCGGTCATGGCTCGTCACCGGCTCGTGGCGCCCGCGGGGCGTCGTCCGTGGCACGGACCTGGCGCTGCGCGCCGCTGCGCGCCGGGCCCTCGTCCTCGGCCGCGGCCTCGTCGAGCACCCGGTTGGCGGCCGCCACGACCTCCTCGTGCACGAACCGCTGCCCCCGGGCGAGCGACGCCGCCGCCGCGATCACCGACATCACGGCCGCGACGAGGAAGACGACCACGAGGCCGTCGTGGAACGGGCCGGACACCAGGGTCGGGAAGAACTCCTGGCCGGTGAGGGCCGCAGCGTCCTGCGGCGCGAGGTGGCTGAGCACGCCCGTCGGGCCGAGCAGCGTCTGGATGGGGTTGTAGCCGAGGAACGCGGCGAACAGGCTGCCCACCGGCGGCAGGTTGGCCACCTGGGACGCGGCGGCGGCCGGGACGCCGTGCGCCAGCAGTCCCGCCTTGAGCGTGGCCGGCAGCGACGACGCCAGGCCGACGATCATCAGCGAGAAGAACACCCCGATCGACAGCGAGCTGCCGGCGTTCTGCAACGTGCCGGTGACGCCGGACGCCGCCCCGCGCTCCCGGGCCGGCACGGAGTTCATGATGGCGGTCCGGTTGGGGGCACCGAACATGCCGGAGCCGATGCCGGAGGCGAACGAGATCGCCGCGAACTGCCAGTACTGGAAGTTCACCGGCAGGGCGAGGTAGAGCAGGAACGCCGCGGCGACCACCAGCAGCCCGATCGAGGCGAACGCCCGAGCCCCGAACCGGTCGGAGAGGATGCCGGAGACCGGTCCGGCGATGAGGAAGCCGACGGTGATCGGCAGCATGTAGATGCCGGCCCACAGCGGCGTGGACTCGAAGCTGTAGCCGTGCAGCGGCAGCCAGATGCCCTGCAGCCAGATGATGAGCATGAACTGCAGGCCACCGCGGCCGATCGACGCAAGCAGCGACGCGAGGTTGCCGGCGCTGAAGGCGCGGATCCGGAACAGCCGCAGGTCCAGCATCGGCTGCGGCACGCGCAGCTCGATCGCCGCGAACACGCCGAGCACGGCGAGCCCGCCGATGATCCCCGTGAGCACCCAGGGGTTGGTCCAGCCCGTGGTCGAGGTGCCGTAGGGCTGGATGCCGTAGGTGATCGCGACGAGCACCGCGGTCAGCCCCAGCAGGAACGTCAGGTTGCCGGCCCAGTCCATCCGACCGGGGTTGCGCTCCCCCGTCTCGTGCAGTGACCGGTAGGACCAGATGGTGCCCAGGATGCCTACTGGCACCGACACCAGGAACACCCAGCGCCAGTGCACCACCGCGAGCGCGCCGCCGAGCAGCAGGCCGATGAACGTGCCGGCGATCGCGGCGACCTGGTTGATGCCCATGGCGAAGCCGCGGCGGTCCGACGGGAAGGCGTCGGTGATGATCGCGGTCGAGTTGGCGAAGAGCATCGACCCGCCCACCGCCTGCAGCAGCCGGAATCCGATGAGCCACATCGCGCCGTGCGCGCCGGAGAACGGGTCCACGGACAGCAGCACCGAGCCGATGGTGAAGACGACGAAGCCGAGGTTGTAGACGCGCACCCGGCCGTACATGTCGCCGAGCCGGCCGAAGGTCGTCACCAGCACGGCCGTCACGAGCATGTAGCCCATGAGCGTCCACAGCAGGTAGCTGACGTTGCCGGCCTGCAGCGGGTTGAGGTTGATGCCCTTGAAGATCGCCGGCAGCGAGATGAGGACGATGTTGGCGTTGATCGTCGCCATGAGCATGCCGAGGGTGGTGTTGCTCAGCGCGACCCACTTGTACCGGGGGTGGTCGGCGGCGATGAAGGTGGAGCGGGGCATGCGGAGACAGCCTCCGGGCGTCGAGGGGAATTGCTTCACACATGGTAAGTACCTGACGCGCCGGGTTGTTCCCCGCACCGAGGCGTGAGACGCCCGCCGCGCCCGCCGCGCTGCGACCGGCTCCGCCGGAAAGGCGCTCTGCGGCCGGATCTGGCCTACGGTCTGATCTCGTGACCGTCCTCATCCTGCTGCGCAACGGACAGAGCCTGGCGGACGCCCGGCAGGCGTTCGCGGGCCTCCTCGACCCGGAGCTGACCATCACCGGGGTCGCCGAGGCGCACGGGGTCGCCGAGCTGTTGCTCAGTCGCGGGGTTCACGTCGACCTCGTCGCGACGTCGCCGCTGGCCAGGGCCGTGCAGACCGCGGACGCCGTGGTCGCCGGGCTGGGCCGGCCGGACGTCGCGCGGCTGACGTCGTGGCGACTGGCGGCGCGCGACCTCGGGTGCCTCACCGGCGTCGCGAAACCCCGCGCGATCGGGATGTTCGGCGCCGACACCATGAGCAAGTGGCGCTTCTCCACCGAGGGCCGGCCGCCCGCGGCGAGCCCGGAGCGGGCCAGGGCGCTGCCATGGCGACCGGGCGCGCACGTCGTCGACCACCTGCCGTTCGGCGAGGGCGAGTCGCTGCGGCAGGTCGAGGACCGGCTGCGGCCGTTCTGGGAGGACGAGCTGCGCCCGGCGCTGGCGGCGGGCCGCACCGTGCTGGTCGTCGCCCACACCGACTCGTTGCGCGCGCTGCGCCGCATCGTCGAGCACCGCGACCAGGACGAGGGCGACACGCTGCGCGTGGTCCCCGCGCAGCCGCTGGCCTATCGCGTCGACGCCTCCGGAGACGTCATCCCGCCGGCGCTCTACCTGGAGAACCAGGCCGCGGTGTGACCGCCCGCCCCGGGCGGCGCGACCGGCCTGCACGGGCCGCTGACCTGGCCGGACGCGACCGTCGCCCTGCTAGCCTGGCCGGGCCCGAGGCCGAGCGGCGCGGGTGACGGCCGGCGACGCCGCGGTCCCGGCCGAAGGAGGGGGTCCGGGTCCCGATGGCGACGACGTGGGTGCGCACCCCGGAGCTGGACGCCTTCGGACCGTGGATCCTGCGGGTCCGCACGCCGGACGACGTGCCCGCACTGTTCCGTCCGGTCGTCGACCTCACGGCCACCCGGACCGTGGTCAAGGTGCCGCGCCCGATCGAGCGACGTGACGCGCGCGCCGGCATGGACCTGTACGACACGGTCGTCGCGGTGCGCGCGGACGGCGTCGAGGTGTGGTCCCGGGTGCCGCAGGCGCCCTCGGGCCGCGTCCGGCGCTGGGTGCCCGCCGACGACCTGCTGGCCGTGGCGGACAGCACCGCCCTCCTCGACGGGATGCTGCGGCTGCACGCCGCGGGGGACGTCACCGTCGAGGTGCCGTACAACGGCTCCTCGGCCGAAGTGGTGCGCGACCTCATGGACGACATCCGCTCGTTCTGGCGGTCACCGGACGCACCGTTCCCGCCGCGCCGGGAGGAGATGCCGCTGGGGGCGCTCGGGCCCGACGACATCGGCCTGGTGAGCCTGCATCGCGACCTGACGCGGCACGACCCGATGCTCGAGCCGGTGGTGCTGCGTCGCCGGCGCACCGCGCGGCGGGCCGGCAACGGGTTCGTGCGCTCCGTGCAGGGCGCCTGGCCGACGAGCCTGCAGGCCGCGCTCGTCGAGACCACCGGCTCCGAGCTCGTCGTGCTGCACCGGCGCAGCTGGCTGACGCGCGGCCACCGGGACGTCACCTCGCTCGCGACGACCGTGGTGCCGCTGACCCGCGGCCTGCAGGTCGAGACGACGAACGACCCGCGCTGGAGCGGCATCCGCCGGCTGCGGCTCGCCCCGACCTCGGTGACGCTGCTCGCCGTGGCCGACGACGGCGTCGAGGCCGCGGTGCGGCGGCTGCTGCACCAGGGCTGACGGGTCGCCCTCGCCCCCCCCACCCCACCGAACGCCGGCGACGAGCCCGGAACCGGAGCCGGGCCGTCCCGGCGAAGGACACGCCCGGGGCGCGCGATCACCGATTTCGCCACCATCGCTGTTGCACAATTCCCGACCTGGTGCGTAGCGTCGTCACGGGTCAGGAACCGGCCCAGCGCGACTCGCGGAGGGGAAGCGAGCCATGGCGAGCAACGTGAAGGACGTCACCGGCGCCCTGACCTCGGGCGTCTCGCTCGAGACCGGCGCCTTCCGGTACGACGTCACCACCGACCGTTGGTGGTGGTCCGACGAGATCTACCGGATGCACGGCTTCGAGCCCGGCGAGGTGGTGCCCACGACGGCGATGATCCTGGCCCACAAGCACCCCGACGACCGCGAGCGCTACGCGGCGATCCTGACGAGCACCAGCCTGCTCGGCGGCACGTTCGCCTCGGTGCACCGCATCCTCGACGCCCAGGGCAACGAGCGGGTGCTGGCGGCGGTGGGCGACGCGCACGCGGCCGGGCCAGGCACGCCCGTCACGGAGATCACCGGTCACTTCGTCGACATCACCGCCACCGTGCGGCTGCTCGCCTCGGTGGAGGCGACCCGCCAGATCCACCAGGCCGACGAGCGGCGCGCCGTGATCGACCAGGCCATGGGCGTGACCGCGGCGCGGACCGGTGTGACGGTCGACGAGGCGTTCGAGATGCTGCGCGGCGCCTCCATGCGGTCCAACGTCAAGCTGCGCACACTCGCCGAGCGCGTGGTCTCCAACGCCTCCCGAGCGACGCCCAGCGCCGAGCTGCTGAGCGACCTGGTGCGACCCGTCGACGAGCCCGCCGACGGCGGCGCGGCGGGCACCGCGGTCGCCGGCCGCTGACCGCGGCGGCGGTCACGCCG
>JAJYTJ010000209.1 GCA_021793115.1 Actinomycetes bacterium
ACGCGGCAAGCCCAAGCGCGGCCACGGCGGTGACGGCCGTGATCGCAAGGGACTTCCTCGCATTCATCAGTTGTGTCCTCCTCGTTGAGACCCTGACAGACGAACCGGCGACCACGCGTCGCCGGTGATCCCGACAGCCGCGACAGGCACCCGGGCATCCTGCCCTCTGATCCTGACTAGCCCTGCCGCGCCCCCGCCGGCGCCGCCGTCGACACCTTCGTCGTCGATGACGGTCGTGCGGTTGCCCGACGGCGCCAGAGTGCACCCGGACGGAAAACGGTGTCAAACGTTCTCGATAACGATTTAGCCACACGTCGAGACCCGCCTCGGGGTGCTGTCAGCCCGTCGTGGAGACGCTCCGCGCGTAGTCTGGCGGGGCGCTCGCCGCTCGCGGCCGCCGGGCGGGAGCCCCGCTGCGGCAATCGTTATCGACAACGTTCTCCCGGGGCTATGCTGCGTCCCGTGGCTCAACGGGTCACGATCACCGACGTCGCCCTAGCCGCGGGTGTGTCGGTGTCGACCGTGTCCAAGGTGATCAACTCGCGCGACGGCGTAGCACGCGAGACGTACGCACGTGTCAGCGCGGTGATCGACGACCTCGGCTACGAGGGCAGTCTCGTCGCGCGCAGCCTGCGCTCCCACAAGACGTACGTCATCGGCGTCCTCGTCGCGGGCTTCGAGCCGTTCAGCGCGGAGATCCTCAAGGGCGCCGCCACGGTCCTCGAGGAGAGCCAGTACGACCTGCTGGCCTACACGGGCGCGCGGCGCGGCGGCGGTGTCGGCTGGGAGCGGCGCTACCTGTCGCGGCTGTCCGGCACGCTCATCGACGCCGCGATCCTCGTCACCCCGACGGTCACGGACGCCGACTCCGACATCCCCGTGGTCGCGATCGACCCCCACGCGGGCCCGCTCGGCCTGCCCACGGTGGACTCGGACAACCTCACGGGCGGCGCGCTGGCCACGCAGCACCTGCTGGAGCTGGGCCACACGCGCATCGGCTACCTCGCCGGCCGACCCGACCTCGAGTCGTCCCGCCTGCGCGAGACCGGCTACCGCAAGGCGCTGGCCGACGCGGGTATCCCTGTCGACGAGGACCTCATCCGGATCGGCTCGTACAGCCGCGACGACTCGCACGCGCCGGCCAGCGAGCTCCTGTCGCTGCCGGACCGCCCCACCGCGATCTTCGCCGCCAACGACCTGTCCGCGCTCGGCATCATCGACGTGGCGCGCCAGATGGGCCTGGAGGTGCCGCGCGACCTGTCGGTGGTGGGCTTCGACGACATCCCGGACTCCGCCCAGTCGACGCCGCCGCTGACCACGGTGCAGCAGCCGCTACAGCGCATGGGCGCCGAGGCGATCCGCCTGCTGCTCGCACTCCTGGACGGGACGGCGCCCGACCAGCGCCACGTCCGCCTGCCGGTGTCGCTCGTGCGGCGCGGCTCGAGCGCCCACCTCTGACCCCCGGGGGGACTGTCATGCCCGACGTCGTCGTGCCCTGCCCGGCCGGCCTCACCCACCGCACCGCGCGGACCGCCGTCACCGTCACCGGCCCGGACGGCCGCCCGCTGACCGGTGCTGAGGTCACCGTCGCGCAGCGCCGGCACGCCTTCACGTTCGGCAACATCGGCTTCGACCTCGTCGCGCTCGCGAACGACGACCCGGGCGCCGCGGCGGACTACGCGGGCGCCCACCGCCACCTCGAGCGCCTCGCCGACCTCTGGCTGGACGTGTTCAACACCGCGACCCTGCCGTTCTACTGGCGCCGGTTCGAGCCCGTGCGGGGCCGGCCCGACACCGCCCGCCTGCGCCGGGCCGCGCAGTGGTTCCGCGATCGTGGCGTGGCGCTCAAGGGCCACCCGCTCGCGTGGCACACGCTCGCACCGCAGTGGCTGCTGCCGCTGTCCGACGACGAGGTCGAGGCCACGCTGCGGGCACGCATCACGCGCGACGTCACGGACTTCGCGGGGCTCGTCGACACCTGGGACGCGATCAACGAGGCCGTCATCCTGCCGGTGTTCACCGCGGAGGAGAACGCCGTCACGCGGCTGGCGCAGCGTGAGGGGCGCGTCGGCATGGTGCGGCTGGCGTTCGACACGGCGCGCGCCGCCAACCCCGGGGCGACGCTGCTGCTCAACGACTTCGACCTGTCGGAGCGCTACGAGCACCTGGTCGAGGAGTGCCTCGCGGCCGGCATCCGCATCGACGCGCTCGGGCTGCAGTCGCACATGCACCAGGGCTACTGGGGCGAGGAGAAGACGCAGCGCATCCTCGAGCGGTTCGCGCGCTTCGGCCTGCCGCTGCACTGGACCGAGACGACGCTCGTCTCCGGGCACCTCATGCCGCCCGAGATCGACGACCTCAACGACTACCAGGTCCCCGACTGGCCCTCGACGCCCGACGGCGAGGAGCGGCAGGCCGACGAGCTCGTGCGGCACTACCGCACGCTGCTGGCCCACCCCGCGGTCCAGGCGGTCACGTACTGGGGCCTGACGGACGACGGCGCCTGGCTCGGCGCGCCCGCGGGGCTGGTGCGCGCCGACGGCACAACCAAGCCCGCGTACGACGAGCTGCGCGCGCGCGTCAAGGGCGAGTGGTGGTTGCCGCCCACCACGGTGCGCACCGACGAGGCCGGCCGGTTCACGCTGGACGCGTTCCTCGGCGACTACACGGTGACCGCCGCCGGCTCGTCGGCCGGAGTGACGCTCGCCGCCGGCGAGCCCGCCGTCGAGGCCCGCCTGGCCTGACGCCGGCCCCGGAGCGCGATCGGTGGCCGGCCCGGACGGGCGGTTCCCGGCGTCCGGGTCGGCCGGGTCAGACGTCTCCGACGGGCGCGTCGTAGTCCCGCAGCGCCTCGGCGAGCGTCACCAGGAGCGGGCGGAGGTCGTCGTCCGGGCTCGGGGCCAGCACCTGGACCGCCACCTCGTCGGCCCCGGCGTCGAGGTGGGCGGCGAGGCGGTCGGCCACGGTGTCCGGCGTGCCGTGCGCCACCAGCGCGTCCACCAGCCGGTCGCTGCCGCCGTCCGCCATGTCCTCGTCCGTGAAGCCCAACCGCCGCAGGTTGGTGCGGTAGTTGACGAGACCGAGGTACGGCGTGCGCACCTTCGCGCGGCCGATCGCCCGCGCGCGCTCCTGGTCGGCGACCAGCACCGCCTTGTGCTCCGGAGCGAGCAAAGGCCCGTCACCGAGGATCGCGCGCGCCCGGCGGGTGTGCTCCGGGGTGACCAGGTACGGGTGCGCGCCGGCGGAGCGGTCCCGCGCCAGCGCGAGCACCCGAGGCCCCAGGGCGGCCAGCACCCGACGGCCGCGCGGCACGCCGTGCTCGTCGAGCACGTCGAGGTAGCGCGAGAGCACCTCGTACGGCTTGCCCCAGCCCGCGGTCGCCTCGGGGTGGCCCGTGCCGACGCCGAGCAGGAAGCGCCCGGGGTAGCGCTCCTCCAGCCGGTGGAAGGAGGCGGCCACGGTCGCCGCGTCGTCGCGCCAGACGTTGACGATGCCGCTCGCGACGTGCAGCTCGGTCGTCGTGCGCAGCGCCGCCTCGGCAGCCATCAAGTCGCCGGTCATGGCGCCGAGCCACAGCCGCGCGAAGCCCGCCTCCTCCAGCGCGGGCGCCAGCGACGGTGGCAGGTCCGACGACCGGTGCCACACGGAGAACCTGCGGATGTCCATGACGTTCCCTCCCCCGGGCGCGCCGCTCGGCCCCTGCCAGCGTAGGCCGGGGCGAGCTGCGGCGGCCGACTACGCCGGCGTCACACGGCCGGTTCGCTCGGCGGGGGCCAGGCCCGGGGCGGGGCGGCCGCCGGCGGGCCCAGCAGGCGGCCGACGAGGTGCGCAGCGAGCGCCGCGACGAGGCCGGCGACCAGCAGCGTGGCGGCGCCGCGGACGATCCCGCCCGCCAGGGCGTCGTAGGCGACGACACGCAGCAGCGCCCGCGACCGGTCCAGGCTCGCGGCGCCCGGGTCTCCCGCCGGCCCGCCGAGCCGCGCACGCACCACGGCCAGGACCACGAGCAGCACCGCACAGGCCAGTGCCAGCCCGACGCCCGCGCGCAGCGCCGCGACCCGGCGCCGGCGCGCCAGCGCCACGCCGCCGCCGACGAGAACGAGGGCCGCGACCGGCAGCCACAGCCCGAGCGCCGCGACTGCACCGTGGCCGGCGGCCACCTGGTCGAGCCCGGGGACCGTCACCAGCTCCACCGCGCCGTCCACCGGCGGGACCAGGGCCGCGAACGCGTTGCCACGGTCGAGGAGCGCCTGGCGCGCGAGGTCCACCACCGGGCCGACCTGCACCACGAGCGTGTCGCCGGCCACGACGAGCGGGCCGGTGCCGGCGATCCCGGCCAGCGCGGTGGCGTGCGCGCTGGCCAGCATCTGCCGCCACACCGTGGCGAAGCCCGCGGACGAGACCACCGAACGGATCTGCTCGTCCACCACCGCGCGGAGCGCGTCGGCCGCCCGGGTGCCGAGCGCGCGGAGCGCCGCGACCGCGGGCGGCGGCAGGCTCACGTCCTGCAGCGCCCGCGTCACGACCGCGCCGAAGTCGACCCGCGCGTCGACCGCCGCGATGGCCGTGTCGGCCACGGCGTCCTGCACCCCACGGTCCGCGGCGAGCGGTGCGAACGTCGCGACGAAGGCGTCCGTGTCCGTCAGCAGCGGGCGCACCTGTGCGGCGACCACCGCCACCGGAGCCAGCACCAGCCCGACGACGACGGCCACCGCGGCCGCAACCGACCCGACCCGACGCCACCCGCGCCGCGGTGCGGCGCTCGACACGTCCGTCCCCACGTCCCACGTCCGTCCCAGGTGTGGCGGGCCCGGCGCCGCGCGGAGCGGACGCCGGCGCCGGGCCCGGCCGGCTCAGACGGTGACGAGCGCCTTGGCCTCGAGGCGTGCGAACTCGTCCTCGGCCGCAGGTCCTTCGCCTGCGACAGTACTGGCGGTCGGGTCCGGCGGCACGCCGGGAGCCGCGGCGCCGGGTGCGGTCGTAGCCGGCGCCCGCCGTCCAGGCCTGCCTCCCGCCTGCCCGCCACCGCCTGGGACCTTGGTCCCGCCCAGGGGTACGGTGGCGCGGTGTCGTCGCCGCCCGAGCGGGGAGCCGCGCGCCTGCTGCGCGGCGCCTGCCTGGCCGCGCTGACCGTCGGCCTCTCGGCCGTGGCGCACTGGCTCGGCGGCGGGCACCTGCCGCCAGCCGGGATGCTCGCTGGCCTGGCCCTCCTGCTCCTCCCGGCGGGCGTGTGGGCGTCCGGCCGCCGGCTGCACCCGGTCACCGCCGGGGCGTTCCTCGCGGCTGGCCAGGCGGGCCTGCACGCCGCGTTCTCCGTGCTCATGAGCTGCGCGCCGCCCGGCGCGGGCGCCACGGCGGTGAGCCTCGCGGGCCCCGCCGGACATGCCGGCCACGGCGCGGCCACCATGGTGATGCACTGCGCCGCCGCGGGCGCCGGGCCCGTGCGGCCCGCGACCGGCGGCGCCGCCATGCTCGCCTTCCACGCGGTCGCCACCCTGGCCACCGCCTTCGTCGTGGGCGG
>JAJYTJ010000030.1 GCA_021793115.1 Actinomycetes bacterium
GCCTTGTCCGCCTCGCGGACCGAGGGCACGCCCACCCAGCGGGTGGTGGAGAAGAACACGTCGACTCGCTGCTCCACGGGCGGGCCGCCGCGCTCGAACCGGTGCAGCACGGTGAGCGGCACCAGGTCCGCCGGGTCGACCCGGATCCCCGCCTCCTCGTCGGCCTCGCGCACCGCCGCCTCGTGCACCGACTCCCCGGGGTCGACGTGCCCGGCGAGCGTGGCCCAGTGACCATCCATGTACCCGGTGCCGCGGCGCAGCTGGAGCAGCACCTCGTGGTGGCCGGAGCCCGGACGGACGAGCAGCACGTACGCCGCTGCGACCAGCAGGGTCCGGCCGCCGAGGTGGTCGTCCGGGGCGTATCGCTGCGGCGCGTCGTGCATGTCCCGGAGTCTGGCACGGCGGGCCTCTAGGCTCGCAACCGTCGCAGACGAGGAGGCCACGATGAGCGAGCAGGGGTACGGCGACTTCGAGTTCGAACGCCGGTTCGTCGCGCGCGACGTGCCCGCGGACCTCCTCGAGACCACGCCCACCCTCATCGTGCAGAGCTACCTGCTGTCCGACGAGGGGTACGCCGTCCGGGTCCGGGCCCAGGTGCCCGGGGTGCCGGCGCAGGTGGATCCCGCGGCCGACGAGCTGGCGCTGCTGGAGGCGCACGTGGACGGCGTCGAGTTCGGCGCCATCACGGTCAAGGGCCCCATGGTCGCCGGCACGCGCTACGAGGCGGAGCGGGAGATCGACCCCACGGTCGCGGTCGAGCTCGTCCGGCGCGGCGGCCGCCGTGTCGCCAAGCTGCGGCACGCCGTCTGGCTCGGCGAGGACGGCTGGGTGATCGACGTCTTCGCCGGGCGCAACGCGCCGCTCGTCGTCGCCGAGGTGGAGCGCGGCGGCCCCGTGACCGACCTGGCCATCCCCGCGTTCGCCGTCACCGAGGTGACGACCGACCCGAGGTTCGCCAACGACGCGCTGGCGAGCCGGCCGTACTCGCTCTGGGCCGACGAGTTCGCGGCCGAGCTCGCCCGCACCGGGCCGACCTTCCTCACGGAGCTGGGCACCAACCGGCGCGTCGAGCTCTAGTCCGGCGGGGCGCCGGCGGCACCCGGTCGCCGGACCGCTACGGCATCCAGCCGCGGTGGTGAGGGTCGCGCAGGCGCGCGGCGGCGCGGGCGGCGGCCAGCTCGGCGTCGTCGGCCGCGGCGTGCGCGAGGGCGGCCAGCCGCTCGTAGGTCGTCGTGTCCTCGCCGTCCGCCCGCGCCTGCGCGGCGACCTCCATGACCACGGCCCGCACGAGCACGGCGTCGTGCTGGGCGCCCAGGGCGTCCTGCACGCTCTCGGCGAGGGCCGCGCTGCGCGCTGCGGGCTCGCCCACCACCTCCGCCGCGTAGCGCGCCCGGCGGGCCTGCCGGCGCTCCGCATGCAGGGCGGTGTCGTGGTCGTCGTCCCCGGCCCGCTCCGCCGCGGTGGCCCGCCGGTCGAGCCGGTGCCACTCGCGTGCCGCCCGGCGGGCGATGCGACCCCCGTCGGGTGGCCACGGGCGGGCGGCGGCCTCCTCGAGCGCGGCGAGGAGGCCGGCGTGCGCCGGGCCGCGCAGCCGGCCGCGCAGCGCCACCAGCGCCGTGCGCCGCGCCGCGAGGCGGTTCTCCAGCAGGCGGGCGCGGGCCCGTGGGTCGCCGTCCGGCAGGGCAGCCACGGCCGTGCGCAGCCAGGCCAGCTCCACTGCCGGGTCACGCGCCGCGCCGAGGGCCCGGCCGAGGTCGCGCAGGCCGTCCGCCAGCGGCGCGGCGTCGCCGACGAGGGACCCGCAGAGGTCGAGGCAGGCGCGCAGCCGGCGGGTCGCCGTGCGGGCGTCGTGGACGGCGTCGTCGTCGCCCGCCGCCACTGGCGGACCGAGCGCTCGCAGCCGGGCGACCTGCTCGGCGGCGTACCGGCGGGCCCGGTCCGAGGCAGCGTGCCGCGACGACCCCATGCCCCGATCCTGGCCCGCGCCCTCCCGGCCGTCTCGCGGTGCGGAACCTAGACTGGCCGCCCGGCAAGGGCGGGAGGTGGGTGCGTGCGGTGGAGCGGCCGACGGCGCGTGACCGCGCTGACGGTGCTCGTCGTCGCCGCGCTCGCCGGCTGCACCGCGGGGACGGGTCCGCAGCGCACCGGGTCGCCGACCGCCGCCGCGCCCACCTCCCCACCGGTGCCCAGCGTGGTGCCGTTTCGCGCGACCGCCCCGGCCGGCCCGGCGCTGGTCCTCGACGTGGCGGACCCCGTGCGCGCCGCGGTGGCGGCGAGCCGCTCGCTCTTCGTCACGGCTCCCGTGGTGGTCCTCGCGCCGGTCGACGACAACGCGGCCCAGCTCACCGCGGCCTCCGCAGCGGTCGCGCTGGGGGCGCCGGTGCTGCTCACGCCGCAGCCCGCGGGGGCACCCACGGCCTCGGCACCGTCGGCATCGTCGGCATCGTCGGCGCCCGCCGCCCCGGTGCCTTCCGCCGGCGCGAGCGGTCCGGTCGGCGGCTTCGACCCCGGCGTGGCCGTCGAGCTGGCACGGCTGGGCGCCACCGCGGTGCTCGTCGTCGGTGCCGCCGCGGTGCCGCCGGGACTCGTCGTCGTGCGGGTGCCGGAGGGCGCGGATGCGGCCACGCTCGCGCGTGCCCTTGGCGCCGGCCCAGGCCACGGCCCGGACCTCGCTGCCGCCGCGCCGGTCGCCGCGGGCGGCGAGGCCGCCGCGATCATCGGCCTCGCGCGGCCGGGCACCGCCGTGCTGTGCGCGGCAGACGAGACGGTGGGCTCCGCACCGGGTGCCACCGGCGCGCCGCCGGTGGCACCCGACGCCACCTCGTCCACGGCCACCGTGCCCGGGACGGCTGGGACCGCCGCTGCTCCCGGGACGGCCCTGACTGTCGCCGTGCCTGGGACGGCTGCGGCACCGGCGGGCGGCCCCACCACCGCATCGGCGTCGGGTCCCGCCGGCCTGCGTCTGGCCTCGCCGGGCTCGTCGGCCTCCGGGTTGCCCCGCACCGAGCCGCCGACCGCGCCGCCGGGCACCGTCGCGCTCGTCGGCGCCGGCCCGGTCCCGCTCGCGGTGCTCGCCACGGTCCGCGCCGCTGGCCTGCCCGTGGTCGACGTCCCGGCGGCCGACCCCCGCGCGACGTCGTCGGCGGTCCAGGCGCTGGCGCACGCGAAGCCGTCGCACGTCGTCGCGCTCGGCAGCGGGTTCGGCCCGGCGGACCGCCTCGCCGAGCGCGTGGCGGCCGCGGCCACCGGGGTCGAGCTGCCCGGCGGCGGCCAGCTGTGCTTCCCGCAGGACGAGGGCCTGCCCGGCAAGCGCTACGTCGCCCTCTACGGCAGCCCCGGCATGCCGGCGCTGGGCGTGCTCGGCGAGCAGGACGTGCCGGCGACGATCGCCCGCGCGCAGGCGCACGCCGCGCCCTACCGGGCCCTGACCCCCGACACGGTGGTCGCGGGCGTGGAGATCATCGCGACGATCGCCTCGGCGGGCGCCGGTGCGGACGGCAACTACTCCACCGAGCGGCCCGTCGCCGACCTGCTGCCCCTGGTGCAGGCCGCCGGTGCCGCCGGGATGAGCGTGGTGCTCGACCTGCAGCCGGGCCGCACCGACTTCCTCACGCAGGCCCAGGAGTACGAGTCGCTGCTGGACCTGCCGTACGTGAGTCTGGCGCTGGACCCCGAGTGGCGGCTGGGGCCCGACCAGGTGCACCTCAAGCAGATCGGCCACGTCGACGTCGACGAGGTCAACGCGGTGGCCGCCTGGCTGGCCCGGCTCGTCGCCGACCACCACCTGCCGCAGAAGGCGCTCGTGCTGCACGAGTTCGCGCTGAGCATGATCACCGGACGCGACCGCCTCGACACGTCGCACGACGAGCTGGCCGTGGTGATCCACGTCGACGGGCAGGGCAGCCAGCCCGCGAAGGTCGGCACGTGGAACGCGATCCGCCAGGGTGCGCCCGCGGGCGTCCACTGGGGCTGGAAGAACTTCTACGACGAGGACACGCCGGCGATGCTCGACCCCGCCGGCACCTACGCGATCCAGCCGACGCCGGACCTCGTGACCTACCAGTAGGGCCCTACGCTGGCAGCGTGATCGAGCCCGGCGCCACGCAGCTGCTGACCCCGGTCGCGCAGGACTACCTCAAGGTCATCTGGTCCGCCCAGGAGTGGAGCGACCGGCCGGTGACGACGAAGGCCCTGGCGGCGCGCCTCGGCGTCGGTACGTCGACGGTGTCGGAGACCGTGCGCCGGCTGGCGGACGCCGGTCTCGTCAGCCACGAGCCGTACGGCGCGGTGGGCCTCACCGAGCTGGGCCGAGCGCACGCGCTGCAGATGGTGCGCCGCCACCGACTCATCGAGACGTTCCTCGTCGCGCAGCTCGGCTACGCCTGGGACGAGGTGCACGACGAGGCGGAGGAGCTCGAGCACGCGGTGTCGGACGGGTTCGTCGAGCGCATCGCGACGCTGCTGGGCGACCCGGACCGCGACCCGCACGGCGACCCCATCCCCGGCGCGGACGGCTCGGTGCGCGTGCCGCGGGCGCGCAGCCTGTGGGAGAGTGCGGCGGGCCGGTGGCGGGTCGCCCGGATCTCCGACGCCGACCCCGACCTGCTGCGTTACGTCGCCTCGGTCGGGCTCGTCCTCGACGCGGACGTCACCGTGACCCGCCAGGACGTGGCGGGGGTCGTCACCGTGACGTTCGCCGACGGCGCGCGCGTCGACCTCGCCGAGCCCGCGGCGTCGGCCATCTGGCTCACCGCCCCCTGACCACCCCGACCGCCACTGGTGGAGCCCCGTTGCACACGGTGGAGCCACCCCGTCCACCAGTGGAGCCACCCCGTCCACCAGTGGAGCCTCTCGACCGCCAGTGGAGCCTCTCGACCGCCAGTGGAGCCTCTCGACCACCAGTGGAGCCACTTGGCCCGCCAGTGGAGTCACTCGGACCCCGAGTGGAGCGATTGAACCTCCACTGGAGTCACTTGGACTCCGAGTGGAGCGGTTGAACCTCGAGTGGAGCCGAGTGGACTCCCGCTGGAGCCGATTGGCCGACAGTGGAGTCATTCGACAGCGACACGCCGGTAGCGGCTGTCATACGGCTCCACTGAATTCCACTCGACGGGGGCTCCCGCTTGAGGGGGCGCTACCGCTGGGGGGCGCTACCGCTGGGGGGCGCTACCGCTGGGGGGGGGGCTACCGCTGGGGAGCTCCCGCTCGAGGGGCGTGCCCGGCGTCGAGCATGGGACCGGCCGGCCCGGCCCGCCGGCCACGCGCCGGTTCGCGCGGAACGCGCCGCGCCCCGCGCGCGCCCGCACGACCGCCCCCCACGGTCCGCGCGGGCCCCCGCCCCAGGTCAGTGCGACGCGGTCAGGCGGCCACCGGGCCGCCGATAAACTCCCGGGGTGACGTCGTCGCAGGACATCCCCACCACCGCCGGCACCGAGACACCGTTCCGGTACACGCCCGCGCTCGCCGCGCAGATCGAGGCGCACTGGCAGGACGAGTGGGACGCGCGCGGCACGTTCTCGACGCCCAACCCGACGGGCACCCTCACGGACTCCCGCGGACGGCACGCCGACGCGAGCGGCCGCGCGTTCTTCGTCATGGACATGTTCCCGTACCCCTCGGGGGCGGGCCTGCACGTGGGTCACCCGCTGGGCTACATCGCCACGGACGTCGTCGGCCGGTTCCGCCGGATGCGCGGCGACAACGTGCTGCACGCCCTGGGCTTCGACGCGTTCGGCCTGCCCGCCGAGCAGTACGCCGTCCAGACGGGCCAGCACCCGCGGACCACCACCGAGGCGAACATCGCGATCATGCAGCGCCAGCTGCGTCGCCTGGGCCTGGCGCACGACCCGCGGCGCACCTTCGCCACGATCGACCCGGGCTACATGCGCTGGACGCAGTGGATCTTCCTGCAGATCTTCAACTCGTGGTACGACGAGACCGCGCCCCGCCCCGACGGTGGCGTCGGCCGCGCGCGGCCCATCGCCGAGCTCGAGGCGGAGCTGCTCGCGGGCAACCGGCCGGTGCCCGACGGTGTCGACGGGGTCCCCGCCGGCTCGTCGTACGCCGCGCTGACGCGCACGCAGCAGCGCCGCGTGCTCGACGCGCACCGCCTGGCCTACCTGTCCGACACCCCGGTGAACTGGGCGCCGGGCCTGGGCACCGTGCTGGCGAACGAGGAGGTCACGGCCGACGGTCGCTCGGAGCGCGGCAACATGCCGGTGTTCTCCAAGAAGCTGCGCCAGTGGAACATGCGCATCACCGCGTACGCCGACCGGCTGGCCGACGACCTGGACCGCATCGACTGGCCCGAGAAGGTCAAGCTCATGCAGCGTCACTGGATCGGGCGGTCCACGGGCGCCACGGTCCGCTTCGACGTGGTCGGCGGCCAGCTGCTCGAGGTCTTCACCACCCGGCCGGACACGCTGTTCGGCGCGACGTTCATGGTGGTCGCCCCGGAGCACCCGCTGCTCGACGAGGTCCCGGCCGCGTGGCCGGACGGCACGCGGTCGGTGTGGACGGACGGGTACGACGACCCGGCCGCGGCGGTCGCGGCCTACCGCGCGTTCGCGGCGGGGCGCAGTGCCGTGGAGCGGCAGGCCGACGCCGGCCGCAAGACGGGCGTGTTCACGGGCCACCTCGCGGTCAACCCGGTCAACGGCGACCTGCTGCCGGTCTTCACCGCCGACTACGTGCTCATGGGTTACGGCACCGGCGCGATCATGGCCGTCCCGGGCGGAGACGAGCGCGACTTCGCGTTCGCCCGCGCCTACGAGCTGCCGGTGGTCTACACGGTGGAGGGGGAGGACGACGAGTCCGCCCGGACGGACCACGGCACGGTCATCAACTCCTCCAACGAGGAGATCAGCCTCGACGGCCTGAGCGTCGCCGAGGCGAAGGACCGGATCATCGCCTGGCTCGCCGCCCGTGGCCAGGGCGAGGAGAAGACGACCTATCGGCTGCGCGACTGGCTGTTCAGCCGGCAGCGGTACTGGGGCGAGCCCTTCCCGGTGGTGTACGACGAGGACGGCCTGCCGATCGCCCTGCCCGACTCGGCGCTGCCCGTGACGCTGCCCGAGGTGCCGGACTACTCGCCGCGCCTGTTCGCCCCCGAGGACGCGGACTCCGAGCCGGAGGCGCCGCTGGGCCGCAACGAGGACTGGGTCACCGTCACGCTCGACCTGGGCGACGGGCCCAAGCAGTACCGCCGTGACACCAACACGATGCCGAACTGGGCGGGCTCGTGCTGGTACTACCTGCACTACCTGGACCCCGAGCATGCGACCGGCCAGGTCGTCGACCCGGCCCTGGAGCGGTACTGGATGGGCCCGGGCCACGGCGAGCAGCCCGAGGGCTCGGTCGGCGGCGTCGACCTCTACGTCGGCGGCGTGGAGCACGCGGTGCTGCACCTGCTGTACGCGCGGTTCTGGCACAAGGTGCTGTACGACCTGGGCTACGTCACCGCGGGCGAGCCCTTCTACACGCTCTTCAACCAGGGCTACATCCAGGCGTACGCCTACACCGACGAGCGGGGCGTGTACGTCACCGCCGACGAGGTCGTCGAGGACGCGTCGTCGGCCACCGGCTACTCCTGGCGGGGCGAGCCGGTCAACCGCGAGTACGGGAAGATCGGCAAGTCGCTGAAGAACGTCGTGTCGCCCGACGACATGTATGCCGCCTACGGCGCCGACACGCTGCGGGTCTACGAGATGTCGATGGGCCCGCTCGACCTGTCGCGGCCGTGGGAGACCCGGGCCGTCGTCGGTGCGCAGCGGTTCCTGCAGCGGCTGTGGCGCAACGTCGTCTCCGAGGACACGGGCGCGACGACGGTGGTGGACGACATGCCGACCGCGGAGACGCTGCGCGTGCTGCACCGGTCGATCGCCGACGTCACCGAGGACATGACCGCGATGCGGGTCAACACGGCCATCGCCAAGCTCATCGTGCTCAACAACCACCTGACGACGCTGGAGCGCGTGCCCCGCGCGGCGGCGGAGGCGCTGGTGCTCATGACCGCGCCGGTGGCGCCGCACATCGCGGAGGATCTGTGGTCGCGGCTGGGGCACCCGGAGTCGCTCACGTACGAGCGGTTCCCGGTGGCCGACCCGGCATACCTCGTCGAGGACACCGTCACGTGCGTGCTGCAGGTGGCGGGCAAGGTGCGCGGTCGGGTGGAGGTGTCGCCGGCGGCGACGAAGGATGAGCTGCAGGCGCTCGCACTGGCGGACCCCGGCGTGCAGCGGGCGCTCGACGGGCGCGGCGTCCGCACGGTGGTCGTCGTCCCGCCGAAGCTCGTCAACGTGGTGCCGGCCTGAGCGCGATGCGTGCCGTCCGCCGCCGCGTGGCGGTGGTGACCGACTCCACGGCGGCGCTGCCGCCCGGGGCGGCCGAGCGGTGGGGCATCGCCGTCGTGCCGCTCGACGTCGTCGTCGACGGCCGGCGGTTCACCGAGGGTGTGTCGCTCGCGCCCGAGGAGCTCGTCGCCGCGCTGCGCCGAGGTGCGCAGGTCTCCACGTCGCAGCCGGCGCCGGAGGCGTTCGCCCGGGCCTACGCGCGGGCGGCGGCCCTGGGGGCGGAGGCGGTGGTCTCCGTGCACCTCTCGGGCGAGCTGTCGGGCACGGTGGGCGCCGCGCACTCCGCCGCCGAGCGCGCGCCGCTGCCCGTGCACGTCGTCGACTCCCGCACGGCGGCCATGGCGCTGGGCGCGGCGGCGCTCGCCGCGGCGTGGACGGCCGCCGGCGTGCCGCCCGACGAGCGCCTCGTCGAACCGACCAGCCTGGCGCCCGGTTCCCGTGGGGTGGTCGCGGGGGCAGGCGCGGGGACGCCCGCGGGTGCGCACGACGAGGAGGCGCGCCGCCGGCCGGAGCGCCACCTGCCCGCGGCGCTGCGCCTGCCGGAAGGCCTGCGCCTGCCGGGCGGCCTACGCCTGCCGGATGGCCTGCGCCTGCCGGAAGGCATGCACCTGCCGGGCGGCCTGCACCGGTGGGAGGATGCGCACCTGCCGGAGGGGTTGCGCCCGGCCCGGGGCCCGCGCGGGTCGGGCGCCCCGCGGCGTGCGGCGCTGCCGGGGGCCGACGAGGTGGCGCAGGCGGCGCGCGCGGCGGCCGCGAGCGCGCAGGTGTGGTTCCTCGTCGACTCGCTGGAGCACCTGCGGCGCGGCGGCCGGCTCTCGGGACCGGCCGCGGCGCTCGGCACCGTCCTCGGGCTGAGGCCCCTGCTCACCGTCGCGGAGGGCCACGTGGTGGTCGCCGAGAAGATCCGCACGCGGCCCGCGGCCCGGGCCCGCCTGGAGGCCGTCGCCGTGGCGGCCGGCGGGCGGCACGAGCGCGTGCGGCTCGTCGTGCACCACCTCGGCGAGCGCGAGGCGGCCGACGAGGTCGCGTCCCGCATCGCCGCAGGCCTCGGGGACCGGGTGCGCGAGGTCGTCGTGTCGGAGGCGGGCGCCGTGCTCGGCGCGCACGTGGGCCCGGGCCTGCTCGCGGTGGTCGTCGCCCCCGCCTGATCCGGACACCCGCGGGTCCAGCCGACCACAGCCCGTCGCGTGACCCACCTCGCTCGCCGGTGCGGTGGGCCCACCACCCGGCGCGCGTCGCCCCTCCTAGCGTGCGCGGGTGTCCTCGCCCGACCGGTCCGTCGCCGCGCGCCGGCTGCACGGCCTGGCCGTCGGCACGCCGCGCGACGTGCCGCCCGGTGACGGGTCCGAGCCCGAGGTCCCCCCGACGGTCGCCGGTCCGGCGGGTCGGGTCGCGGCGGCGGTCCGCGTCGCGGCCGACGACTACGCGCGGACGTACCCCGACCCACTGGCGGGGGTGGAGGAGGAGCCGCCACCGGGTGGCGTGCGGCGTGCGCGGGACGGTCGGCCGTTGCGCTGGTCCGTGTCCTGGCGTGTCGCCGGCACGGCCGCCCTTGCGGTGTCCCTCGTCGTCGGCGCCGTGGTGCTCCGGTCCGTCGCGCTGAGCCCGGGGGCGGCGGTGGACCTGCCGGAGCCGCTGGTCACCGCGGGGGGCGGGCTCGCGGCGGGCGCCACGGCGGGGCCGGGGGACCCGACGACCCCGGCGCCGCTGGTGGTCGTGCACGTCGTCGGCGCCGTCGGCGCGCCCGGCGTCGTGCGGCTGCCGAGCGGCTCCCGCGTCGTCGACGCGCTCGCCGCGGCCGGCGGGGCGACCGACGGCGCCGACCTGGCGCGCCTCAACCTGGCCCGGGTCCTCGTGGACGGCGAGCAGGTGGTGGTGCCCCGCCCTGGTGACCCCTCGCCGGCGGGTGGCGCGACACCGGCGCCCGGCCGGCCGGGCGCCGGCGTGGACCTCAACACGGCGTCGCCGGCCGAGCTCGACCAGCTGCCCGGGGTCGGGCCCGTGCTCGCGCAGCGGATCATCGACCACCGCCCGTTCTCCTCAGTCGACGAGCTCGACGAGGTCTCGGGCGTAGGGCCCACGCTCCTGGAGCGCCTGCGGCCCCTGGTGCACACGTGACCGACCTCCGGCGCGAGGACGGCGACCACCCCGAGAGCGCCGACCTGCGGCTCGTGCCCGCCGCGGCGGCGGCATGGCTGGGTGCCGCCGTGACGGTCGCCCGGCCGTCGTGGATCGCCCCGGCCGCAGGGGTCGCAGCGGCCGTGCTCGTCACCGCCCCGGCGCTGGCGGTGCTCCCGGCGCTGCGACGTCGACGCCAGCCCGTGGCCCGGGTGCTGCCGGCGGCCGCGCTCGCGGCGCTCGTGCTGGTGGGCGTGCTGACCGTCGGGGTGGTGCTGCACCACGAGCGGTCCTGCGGGCCGTTGGCGGAGGCGGTGGCGGGGAGCTGGACGGCGACCGTGCGCGGCGCGGTCACCGACGACCCGGTGCGGCTGCCCGAGTCCTGGACCGGGTCGGACCCGCGCGTGCGGTTCACGCTCGCGGTGGAGTCCGTCGACGCCCGGGGACGCTCGCGCGCCGCCCGCGGTGACGTCGTGGTCCTCACGGGTGGCGCGGCACCCGCCCTCGGGGCGACCGTCGTGGTCGCCGGGCGGCTGCGCCCGCCGTCGATCGCGACCAGTCGCACGCTGGGCACGCTCGTGTCCGCGGCGCCCGCCACGACGGTCCGGGGCCCGGTCGGCGTGGCGCGCTGGGTCGCCGCGGTGCGGGCGTCGGCACGGGACGTCGTGGCCCGCGTCCCGGGTGACGCGGGCGGTCTGCTCCTCGGCGTCGCCCTCGGCGACACCTCCCGGGTGGGGGACGACCTGTCGGAGGCGTTCGCGGTGGCCGGGCTCACGCACCTCGTCGCCGTCTCCGGCTCGCACTTCGCCATCATCGGGGCGCTCGTGGCCGCGGCCGCGGCGGCCTGCCGGCTGCCCCGCTGGGGTCGCGCGGGGGCGGTGCTCGTGGCGGACGTGCTGCTGGTGCTGCTCGTCGGCCCGCAGCCGAGCGTGCTGCGGGCGGCGGTCATGGGGTCGGTCGCGCTCACCGGACTCCTGGCCGGACGCCCCTCGCGTGGCCCGGCGGCGTTGGCGGCGGCCGTGCTCCTGCTGCTGCTGGCGGACCCGTGGCTGTCGGTCGACCTGGGATTCACGCTCTCCGTGGCCGCCACGGCGGCGATCGTGCTGCTCGCCGGACCCTGGACCCAGCGCTGGGCGCCACGGCTGGGTCGTGGGCCGACCGCCGCGATCGCCGTGCCGTTGGCCGCGCAGCTCGCGTGCGGCCCGGTGCTGCTCGCGGTCCGCCCGCAGGTCGGCGCCTACTCGATCCTCGCGAACGTGCTCGTCGCGCCGGCCGTCGGCCCGGCCACCGTGCTCGGCGTCGCCGCCGCGCTCCTCGCGCCCCTCTGGTCCGGTGGGGCGCTCGTGCTCGCCCACCTCGGGGGCGCGGCGTGCTGGTGGATCGCGGCCGTTGCGCGCACGGTGGCGCGCGCGCCGGGGGCCGCGCTCGGCTGGGCGCCCGGCGCGCTCGGCGTCGTCGCGCTCGCGACGGTCTCGGTCGCCGGCGCCGCGCTGCTCCACCGTGCGGGGCGTGACCCGGCCCGGTGACGTGACCGTCGGTGGCGTCTGGCAGGCTGAGCACGTGCCGCCCGCCACCCGCCGCCCGTCCCGAGCCGGGGCCTCCGGGGCCTCGGGACTGACCTGGGAGCAGGCAGGGCCCGCGCCGGTGGTGCTGGTCCGTGGCGCCGAGCCACTGCTCGTGGAGCGCGCGGTGGAGCGGATCGTCGCGGGCGCCCGGGCGGCGGACCCCGAGGTCGACGTCGAACGCACGGATGCCGCCGAGTACGCCGCGGGCATGCTCGCGGTCCTCACCAGCCCGAGCCTGTTCTCCGAGGCGAAGGTGGTCGTCGTCGACGGCCTCGACCGCGCCGGTGAGGACCTGCTCGCCGATGCCCTGGGCTACGTCCGGGAACCGCTCGCCTCCGCGGTCGTCGTGCTCTGCCACGGCGGTGGCCAGCGCGGCAAGGCGTTGCTCGACGCGGTGCGTGCCTCCGGCGCGCCCGAGGTCGTCTGCGACCCGGTCACGGGCGACGCCGACAAGCTGGCGTTCGCCGCCGCCGAGCTGCGGCGCGCCGGGCGGCGCGCGGACCCGCAGGCGCTGCGTGCCCTGGTGGACGCCGTCGGCAGCGACCTGCGCGAGCTGGCCGCCGCCTGCGCCCAGCTGGTGGCCGACACCAGCGGCATCGTCGGCACCGAGGCGGTCGAGCGGTACTACGGCGGCCGGGTCGAGGCGAGCGGCTTCCAGGTGGCTGATGCCGCCGTGGCGGGCGATGCGGGCCGGGCGGTGGCCCTGCTGCGGCACGCCCTGGCGACGGGCGTCGACCCGGTGCCCCTCGTCGCCGCGCTCGCCGCGCGGCTGCGACTGCTCGCGAAGGTGGGGGCCGTGCGCGGCCGGGGCACCGAGGCGGCACACGAGCTCGGCCTGGCGCCCTGGCAGGTGGACCGAGCGGTGCGCGAGCTTCGGGGGTGGACACCCGAGGGGCTGGCCACCGCGATCTCAGCGGTGGCGCGGGCCGATGCCGAGGTCAAGGGCGAGGGGCGGGATGCCCGGTTCGCGGTGGAGCGGGCGGTCCTGGCGATCGCGGCGGCGGCGGGACGCTGACCGGCCGGCGGCGAGCACGCTCAGGTGCAGGCGGCGCCGAGCACGTCCCCCTGGAGCAGGTCGAAGCCGTAGGAGAGGGCCTGGCCGACGAGTCGCTGGTCGGCCACGTGCTCGGCCACCAGGCGTGCGCCGTACCGGCGTGTGGCGTCGAGCGCACGACGCGTCAGCCGCGCCATGTCGCGCAGGTCCACCTTGACGAAGTCCGCGAACGGCAGCATCGCCACCTGGTCGGGGGTCGCCACGTAGTCGTCGAGCGCGACGGCGTAGCCCTCCTCACGCAGCGCCGGGAGCCCCGCCAGCACCGCGTCGGTCGCGTGGACGGACTCCACCACCTCGAGCACCAGGCGCCCCAACGGATCCGGGAGCGGGCGGTCCCCGGTGAGGAACGAGCCGGTGACGTTGACGAAGACGAGCTCGTCGCCCGCCGGCCCGGCGCCGTCGAAGACCGAGGCGAGCACCGACGCGCTCGCGCTCTCCTGCCGCTCGTCCGCCCAGCCGTCGACACCGACCGCCAGCCCGGCCTCGGACCGGTACAGGTACTCGTGGCCGACGAGCGTGCCCTCAGGCGTCCAGATGGGTTGCCGCGCGACGGGAAGCCGCGCACCGCTCGCCTGCTGGGGGATGCGCGGCGAGGCGTTCCGTACTCCGAGGGTCACGACGGATGGGAGGGCGCCGCGCAGCGTCCATGACGCGACTTCGGCCGACCAATCCACGGGGAATCCGTCACGGGAGCACAGGGCGGGCGTCGCTGCGGTCGAGCACGCCGGCCCGCGCGAGCAGATTGCCCTGGAACAAGGTCAGGCCCAGCTCACGGGCGTGCAGCAGCGCGCGCCGGTCCTCGACGTACTCGCCGACGAGCCGGGCACCGTGGGAGCTCGCGGCGCGCACGACCGGGACGCCCTCGACATCGAGGTCTCGCACGTCCAGCTTGACGAAGTCCGCGAAGGGCAGGTACTCGCGCTGCCCGGGACGGTCGGCGAACGCCGGGAGCGCGATGCGGAAGCCTTCGGCGCGCAGGCGCCGCAGGCCGGCCATGATCTCGGCGTCGGGCGGATCGGTGCAGCACACCTCGAGCACCAGCCGGTCGGGCCGGTGCGGCAGCGGGAGGTCGCCGACGAGGTAGGCCCGCGGGCAGCGGACGAAGAGGAGGCGGCCACGGGCGACGCGCTCGAGGTCGGCGCGGCCGAAGGTCGCCGCGAGGACGTGCTCGGTGGCGCGCTCGTGCTCGCGCTGGCTCCACGCGGACGCGAGCTCGGGGTGGTGGTCGGGGGAGCGGAACGACAGCTGGTACGCGAAGGTCCGGCCGTGCTCCGAGAAGATCGGCTGGCGCGCGACGAGGACCGGGATCCGCGCGACGTGCTCGGCCCACTCCCGCCGCAGCGGCTCGGGGATGGCTGAGTCGACCGCGGCGGCGAGCCAGGCGAGCCCGCCGTCGTCGCTCATGTTGGTCACGCGCCCCATGACACCACACGTTCGCCGGGGGGTCGCCTTCACGGGTGGGTGGAATTTGGGAAAGGTGGTCACAACGAGGACCACCCGACCGGGTGAAAGACACCACCGTTTTCCCTGGCCGCGGAGGCAGACAACGCGTTCTCCGGCTGTCATCATGGGTATGACCAACCGGCACAACCCGTATGACTAGGAGTCCGCCATGTCCCGGATTGTCAAGATCGCCACCGCCTCCGCCACCATCCTCGCGCTCCTCGGCCTCGGCCTGCCCCTCGCGGAGGCAGGCGTGACGGCTGGCGGTGGCGCGGGGTGCTGCTGGACGGTGAACTGACCGTTTCCGTGCCCGCGGAGCGGGCGAAAAACGCCGGCTGCCCCTGATGTTGGCTGCGGGTCACAGTTAGGGTGACTCGCATGACGTCGATTGCTGACCGAGTGCGCGAGCTCAGGCTCGCCTCCGGTCTCTCGCAGACCGCACTAGCGGGCAGTTCGTTCTCGCCGAGCTACATCTCGCTCATCGAAGCCGGGCACAGGGAGCCGACCGACGCCGCCCTTGCGGTGCTTGCCGGCCGGCTCGAGACGACGGTCGAGTACCTCAAGCATGGGGACGAGGGACCGAATGAGGCTCGGGCACGCCTGAGCCTGAATTTCGCGCGCCTGGACCTTGAGAACGGCGACGCGGCCGGGGCGCTCAAGCGGGTCGAGGCCATCGACCTCACGCACGTGACGCCGTCGCTGCGCGTCGAGGCCCTGGAGCTGGCTGCACGCTGCTGTGCACCCCTGGGCGATCTTGAGCGAGCTGCGGACATCCTGGAGCCCTTGCTGAGTGAGCAGCGCGATCGCGGCCACTTCGTCGATGCGGCTCGCATCGCCAGCAGACTCGTCTTCGTCTACATCGAGAGCGGCGACCTGCACCGGAGCGTGGAGGTGGGCGAGGCTGCGCTGGAGCAGCTGCGTCAGGAGAATCTCCTGGGTACGGATGAGCATCTCCGCCTCGGCTCAACAGTGCTGTGGGCGTACGTGGAGCGTGGTGATCTGCTCTTCGCGACGCACCGCGCCGCCGAGCTCATTCGTCTGGCCGAGTCTCTCGGCTCGCCCCGCGGGCGGGGCTCGGTGTACTGGAACGCGGCCCTGGTGGCCCAGGAGCGCCACGACTATGAGCTGGCGCAGCGCTACACCGAACGGGCACTGGCCCTCTTCTCCGAGGGCGACTCCGATGCCGATCTGGCGCGCCTTCGTCTCAACTACGGATGGCTCCTGGTCTACTCCGACCCGCCTGAGGCCGAGGCGGCACTCGACCAGATCGACCGCGCCGCACCGACGCTCGAGATCGTCGGTTCGGTGACCGATCGCGCTCAGGCAGACGTCTACTCGTCGCGAGCGCACCTGCTCATGGGAGGCGCGGCCCAGGCCGAGTTGCACGCCCGGCGAGCAATCGAGCGGCTTGGTGACGCCCCGCGGTTGGAGACCGCATACGCCCACCTGAGCCTCGGCGATGCCCTTCATGCGCAGGGTCTTGCGGATGAGGCGTCGCGGGACTACCAGTGGGCGGCCAACACGCTCAGCATGATGGCGGCGTCTCGTCAGTCCGCATCGGCGTGGCGCGAGCTGGGCGACCGCTACCGCGCCCACGGCGACTCCGACGCGGCGATGCGCGCCTACGACCACGCGCTGTCGGAGGCGGGCTTCCGGGTCAGCCTTCCGTTCGCGGCCAGCCAGCACGCTTGGGTCTGACCTCAGGACGTGCGAGAAGGGCGGCACCCCGGCCGGGGTGCCGCCCTTCTCGCACGAGGGGAGGCTCGCTCAGAGCGTGCCGACGGCCTTCGCCAGCGCCGACTTCCGGTTGGCGGCCTGGTTGGCGTGGATGACGCCCTTGGAGACGGCCTTGTCGAGCTTGCGCGACGCCTCGAGGAGGGCCGTGCCGGCCTTGTCCTTGTCGGCGGCGGCCACGGCCTCGCGAACGCGACGCACGTAGGTCTTGAGCTCGGACTTGACGGCCTTGTTGCGGAGGCGGGCCTTCTCGTTGGTCTTGATCCGCTTCAGCTGGGACTTGATGTTTGCCACGTCTGACTCTCTCGGAGAAGTGCTGGTCTGGAACGTCTGAGGGCTGTGCCGGCCGCGGGGATCAGGGCGGTGGGGACGCCAGTGCGAACCCGGGCGGACACGCGAGGGACGATGCTACCAGCCCTTGACCTCGGCCAGCGAAGCGACGACGGCGTCGAACATCGCCCGCGGCATGATGGCGCCCTCGCGCCGCACGCTCGCCGGGTCGATCCGGAGCACGCGGTCCAGCCGGACCTCGCTCGGTCGTTGCCGCGCGTCCCAGGCGCCGCTGCCGATGTCCATCCAGTGGCGACCCCGGCGCGCCTCCTTCGCCGCGCTGCGGCTGTGGTCCTTGCTCGTCAGCATGAGGCCCAGCAGGTACGGGTCGTCGTGGCCGACGACGAGCACCGGCCGGTCCTTGCCCTGCGAGGGGTCGTCCTCGTACGGCACCCAGGTCCACACGACCTCGCCCGGATCGGCGTCGCCGTCGAGGAGCGGGGCGTAGGCGGGGACGAGGCGCCGCGGATAGTCCGGCAGGGCCACGTGGCCGGCGGGCCGCGGCACCGCGGCGGGACGCGGCCGGCGGCCGGTGCGGGCCGCTCGGACCACCGCTCGTAGGCCGCCGCGCAGCACGTCGCGCCAGCCGCTCGCCATGGGGGAACCCTAGCGATCGGCGCCGGCGGGCCGGGTGCCCGACGCCCCGCCCGGTGCGGTGGTCGCGGCCATCACGGCGTGAGGTGCGTCGCGAGCGCGGCGTCGAGCGCGGAGCGATCGCCGCGGAGGGTCACGCCGGCCTCGTCGGGCGCGACGCGGTGCCAGAGCACCAGGGCGAGGGCCTTGGCGGGCCCGGTGACCGTGACCGCGGCGCCGGCGACCGGCGCCTGGGGCTGATGGGCGCCGAGCAGCCACTCGCCGTCGGCGTCGTCCGGCGCGAGCGCGACGCCGCGTGCGAGCGGGGGGATGCGGCCCAGCGCGACCTGGCGGGGCTCGAACATCCTGACGATCTCGTCGATGCCATCCGCCCACAGGTCGGGCGACGCATCGAGCGCGAGCCCGCCCGCGGTCCGCAGGTCCCACAGGTGCACCAGCGTCTCGTGGGCCTGCCGGCGGTGCCAGAACGCGACCGTGCCGGGCCCCACGAGCGTGGGCGCTGCCGTGGCTGGGTCGAGCTCGGCGAACGTGGCGCGCAGCTCGGCCGCGCACGCGCCGTAGAGTTCGACGAGCCCCGGCGAGGCGGTGTCCAGCGGGACCTCGTCGGTCCCGCGGGCCCGCGCCGCCGCCCAGTGGTGCACCTGTGACAGGTGCACCACGAGGTCGCGGGCGGTCCATGGCGCGCAGCCGCGCACCGGGGCTCGCGGGTCGACGAGCGGGATGGTCGCGGCGAACGCGTCCTGCAGATCGTGCAGCGCCCCGAGGAGGTCCATGGGCGCACTCTGCCAGCGCCCGCCCACACCCGGGCCCTGCGGGCCGACGAGCCGCGGCATGGGACGATGGTGGGCAACGCCATCCCTCGTCCGTGGAGCCGACCCAGCCGTGTCCCCGATCCCGAGCGCCGCCGCCTCGTCGCGCATCCGCCCGGCCGCGACGCCGCAGGAGCTGCTGCGCAACTTCTGCATCATCGCGCACATCGACCACGGCAAGTCGACGCTGGCGGACCGCATGCTGCAGCTGACCGGCGTGGTCGACGAGCGTGCGATGCGGGCCCAGTACCTCGACCGGATGGACATCGAGCGCGAGCGCGGCATCACCATCAAGTCGCAGGCGGTGCGGATGCCGTGGGAGGTGGCCGGCACGCCGTACGCGCTCAACATGATCGACACCCCGGGCCACGTCGACTTCACGTACGAGGTGAGCCGCTCGCTCGCCGCGTGCGAGGGCGCGGTGCTGCTCGTCGACGCGGCACAGGGCATCGAGGCGCAGACCCTGGCGAACCTGTACCTCGCGCTCGAGAACGACCTGGCGATCATCCCGGTGCTCAACAAGATCGACCTGCCGGCCGCGCAGCCCGAGAAGTACGCCGAGGAGCTGGCGCACCTCATCGGCATGGACCCGCAGGACTGCCTGCGCGTCTCGGGCAAGACGGGCGAGGGCGTGGCCGAGCTGCTGGACCGCATCGTCGCGCAGGTGCCGGCGCCCGGCGGCGACCCGACGGCCGCCGCCCGCGCGGCGATCTTCGACGCCGTCTACGACACGTACCGCGGCGTCGTCACCTACGTCCGCGTGGTCGACGGCCACCTCGACCCGCGCGAACGGATCGTCATGATGTCGACGCGCGCCACGCACGAGCTGCTGGAGATCGGCGTCATCAGCCCCGAGCTCAGCCCGACGAGCGGTCTCGCGGCGGGCGAGGTGGGCTACCTCATCACCGGGGTGAAGGACGTGCGCCACTCCAAGGTGGGCGACACCATCACCAACGCGGGCAAGCCTGCGGAGCATCCCCTGTCCGGCTACGCCGACCCCAAGCCCATGGTCTTCTCGGGGCTGTACCCGATCGACGGCTCCGACTACCCGGACCTGCGCGACGCCCTCGACAAGCTCAAGCTCAACGATGCCGCGCTCAACTACGAGCCCGAGACTTCCGTCGCCCTCGGGTTCGGGTTCCGCGTCGGCTTCCTCGGCCTGCTGCACCTCGAGATCGTCCGGGAGCGGCTGGAGCGCGAGTTCGGGCTCGACCTCATCTCCACGGCGCCCAACGTCGAGTACGACGTCACGATGGAGGACCGCACCGAGGTGCGCGTCACCAACCCCAGCGAGTTCCCCGCCGGCAAGATCAAGGAGGTTCGCGAGCCGGTGGTGCGGGCCACCATCCTCACGCCGAGCGAGTTCGTGGGCACCGTGATGGAGCTGTGCCAGGCCCGGCGCGGCGACATGCAGGGCATGGACTACCTCTCGGAGGACCGCGTCGAGCTGCGCTACCGGCTGCCGCTCGCCGAGATCGTTTTCGACTTCTTCGACGCGCTCAAGAGCCGGACGAAGGGGTACGCCTCGCTCGACTACGAGGCCGACGGCGAGCAGGCGGCCGACCTGGTCAAGGTCGACCTGCTGCTGCAGGGCGAGACCGTGGACGCCTTCAGCGCGATCGTCCACAAGGACAAGGCCTACTCGTACGGCGTCGCGATGACCGCCAAGCTCAAGGAGCTCATCCCGCGCCAGCAGTTCGAGGTGCCGGTGCAGGCGGCGATCGGGGCCCGTGTCATCGCGCGCGAGACGATCCGGGCCGTCCGCAAGGACGTGCTGGCCAAGTGCTACGGCGGCGACATCACGCGCAAGCGGAAGCTGCTGGAGAAGCAGAAGGAGGGCAAGAAGCGGATGAAGACCATCGGGCGGGTCGAGGTCCCGCAGGAGGCCTTCATCGCCGCGCTGTCCTCGGACGCGTCGCCGGCCTCGTCGGACAAGGACAAGGCGAAGAAGTAGCCCGGCGGGCCGACCACTGCGCCGCTCCCCGGTGACGGCGCCCGCGGCTCGGCGGCACGCCGAGCTCGTCCGCCGCGTCTGCGCGTTCGAAGCAATGGCGCCGCCGGCCCGATGGCACGATGGCCGCATGCCTGCGCTCCCGGACGGCGACCCCGCGCCCGCCGACGGCACCCTGCCGCCCTCGGCCGCCGTCGGCGGGGCCGACCGGACGTTCGGCGTCTACCTGCACGTGCCCTTCTGCCGCGTGCGGTGCGGCTACTGCGACTTCAACACCTACACCGCGGCGGAGCTGGGCGGCGGCGCGAGCCAGGCGTCGTACGCGCGCACCGCGATGCGGGAGGTGGCGCTGGCCGCGCGCGTGCTCGACGAGGCCGGGCTGCCGGCGCGACCGGTGTCCACCGTGTTCGTCGGGGGTGGCACGCCGACCGTGCTGCAGGCGGCGGACCTCGCCGCCTTGCTCGGCGCGGTGCGGGACGCCTGGGGGCTCGACCCGAACGCCGAGGTGACCACCGAGGCCAACCCCGACTCGGTGACGCCGGCGTCGCTCGCCGCGCTCGCGGCGGCGGGCTTCACGCGGGTGTCGTTCGGCATGCAGTCGGCGGTGCCGCACGTGCTGGCGACCCTCGACCGCACGCACGACCCGGCGCGGGTCCCGCAGGTGGTGCGCTGGGCGCGGGAAGCGGGGCTGCGCACGTCGCTCGACCTCATCTACGGCACGCCGGGGGAGTCGCTCGCGGACTGGCGGGCCTCCGTCGAGGCCGTGCTCGCCACCGGGGTCGAGCACGTGTCGGCGTACGCGCTCGTCGTCGAGCCCGGCACCGCGATGGGCGCGCGCGTGCGGCGCGGCGAGCTGCCCGCGCCGGACGACGACGACCAGGCCGCGAAGTACGAGCTGGCCGACGACCTGTTCGCGTCCGCCGGCCTGCGCTGGTACGAGGTGTCGAACTGGGCCCGGGCGCCGCGGGACGCCTGCCGGCACAACCTCGCCTACTGGCGGGGCGGCGACTGGTGGGGGATCGGCCCGGGCGCGCACAGCCACGTCGGCGGCGTCCGCTGGTGGAACGTCAAGCACCCCCGCGCGTACGCCGACCGGCTCGAGGCCGGGCTCTCGCCGGCCGCCGGCCGTGAGGTGCTGTCCGAGCAGGCGCGGTCGCTGGAGCGGGTGCTGCTCGAGGTGCGGCTCGCGACCGGCCTGGCGATGTCGGCGCTGTCCGCCGACGGCCGGCGCGCGGTGGCGGGGCTCGTGGCCGACGGCCTCGCGGAGCCGGGCCCCGCGCTCGACCGCCGCCGCCCGCGGGTGGTGCTCACGCGGCGCGGCCGGCTGCTGGCGGACGCGGTGGTGCGCGCGCTCACCGCATGATGGTCGTCAGCGCGGCAGGTGCGCCTCGATGAGGTCGACGAGCGCGGGGTCGTCGGGCTCGGTCTTGGTGCGGAAGCGGCGGACGTCGCCCCCGGGCAGGACGACGAACTTCTCGAAGTTCCACGCCACGCGGCCCGCCTTGCCCTCGGCGTCGGGCGCCTTCTTGAGCTCGGTGTAGAGCGGGTGCTCGTGGCGGCCGTTGACGCGCACACGGTCCAGCACCGGGAACGTCACGCCGTACGTGGTCGAGCAGAACTCGGCGACCGCCTCGTTGGTGGCGAGCTCCTGGAGGAACTGGTTGCTGGGGAACCCCAGCACGGTCAGCCCGCGGTCGGAGTACTTCTCGAAGAGCGCCTCGAGCCCCGCGTACTGCGGCGTGTAGCCGCAGCGGGAGGCGACGTTGACGACGAGCACCACGTCGTCGCGGTGCTCGGCGAGCGTGGTCGGCGTGCCGTCCATGCGGTGGAACGGGATGTCGTAGAGGTCCATGGCCATGACAACCGCACCGAGGTGCGGGTCATGCCCGAGGGTCCATGCGCCGGGACGGGTCGGTCGCGACGCCGCGTGACCGGGCCGTCCCGACGAGGTCAGTGGATGACGCGCCAGGTGAGCGGGTAGCGGTACGGCTCGCCCTTGCTGGCGGCGATGGCCCCCTGGATGCCGAACACGATCGCGAGGACCCACGCCACGAGCATGATGACGAACCCGATGGCGATGACGAAGGTGATGACCCCGACGACGTAGGCGATCGCCAGGAAGATCTGGAAGTTCAGCGCCTCCTTGCCCTGGTCGTCGACGAAGCGGCTGCGGTCGCGGAAGACGAGCCAGATGAGCAGCGGGGCGACGAAGCTGGTGAGCACCGGGCCGATGTGGGCGAGCGTGGCCCACATCCGCTCATCCGACGGTGAGAGGGCCGTGGGCGCCGCGTACGACGGGGGATACCCGGGCTGCTGGTGGCCGTAGCCGGGGGGCGGTGGCGCCTGGCCGCCGGCCTGCTGGTAGCCCGGCTGCTGGGCGCCCGGTTGCTGGTACCCGGCGGCGGGCGTGCTCGGCGGTGGGGGCGTGGCCTGGCCGTGCCCGGGCGGCGGGACCGCCGCGCCCGGCCCGTCCGGTGGGGGTGCCGCCGGGCCGCCGGCGTCGCCGCGCGGGGTCTCGTCGGGGTCGATCGGGGTGCCTTCGGTCGTCATGACGCCCACCTTCCTCGGGTGCGGAACCGCGCCTGTGAAGCTCCTGAGTGACGACGGTAGCGGCAGCCCTGTTGCGCGTCCTGCCCAGGACGAGTGGACTGGGCGCACCGCGCCACGGTGCGGTCACAAAACACAGGGTTGACGAGGAAGGACGCGTGATGAGCACGATCCCCGGCGGAGACGATCCCCGCGAGGACCAGACCGGTCCCGACGAGCCGACCCCCGCCGCCCCGGACGTCCCCGGCCCCGCCGTCCCCGAGCCGGGCGCGCCGGTGCCAACCGTGCCGCCCGAGCCACCCGTGACCCAGCCGCCCACCGTGCCCCCGGAGCCCCCCGCCGGCGCGTACCCGCCGCCGGCGTCGTACCCGCCCCCGGGCGCTTACCCGCCGCCCGGCTCCTACCCCCAGGGCGCCGGGTCCTACCCGCCGCCTGGCTACCAGCAGGCGCCCCCGCCACCTGGCTACCAGCAGGCGCCCCCGCCGCCCGGTTACCAGCAGGCGCCCCCGCCCGGCTACGGGCAGCCGCCGCTCGGGTACGCATCGGGGGTGCCGCAGCCCTCGCTCTTCAGCGTGGCGCTCTCCGACGGGTGGAAGGCGTTCCAGCGCGTCGGGTGGACGTTCGCCGGCGCCGCCGTCGTGTGGTTCCTCGGCGGCCTCATCGTGCTGTCGGTCGTGTCGGTGATCTTCGGCGGATGGGGTCGCATCGTCAGCGGCACCGGCCTGCGCGGGTTCGCCGGCTCCGGCTTCTCCCTCGCGGCCTTCGTGCTCGGCATCGTCGGCGCCCTGGTCTTCGCGCTCATCCAGGCGCAGTTCGTGCGCGTCGCGCTCGCGGTGACGCGTGGCCGCCGGCCCGTGTTCGCGGAGTTCTTCCACGTGGACAACGCGGGCCCGGTGGTGGTGCTCGCGCTCATCGTCGCCGTGGTCGAGGGTGTGGTCCGGGCGATCCCGGTGCTCGGCGGCCTCGCCGCGATCGTCGTCCAGTTCTTCCTGCTGCTCGCCTACTTCGTGCTCATCGACCGCCAGGCCGCGCCCGTGGACGCGATCCGCGGCAGCATCGAGCTCGTCACGCGCAACGCCGCGCAGACCGTGATCTTCTACGTGCTGGCCGTGGTCATCGTCGGCGTCGGCGCGCTGCTCTGCGGCGTCGGCCTGCTGGTGGCGGTGCCGTGGGTGCTGCTGGCCACGGCGTACCTCTACCGCCGCCTCACGGGGGAGCAGCCCCAGCTGCCGGCCTAGCCGGTCACGAAGTCGATGAGCTCCTCGACACGGCCGAGCAGGGCCGGGTCGAGGTCGGCGTACGTGCGCACCGAGCCGAGGATCCGCGCCCAGGCGCGGGCGGTGGCGTGCTCGTCGGACGTGTCCCACCCGAGCGCGCGCAGCACGCCGAGCTTCCACTCGGTGCCGCGCTCGACGGTGGGCCACGCCCGCAGCCCGAGCCGCTCCGGGCGCACGGCCTGCCACACGTCCACGTAGGGATGGCCCAGCACCAGGACCGTGCCGGTGGGGGCGGCCCGCACCGCCTCGGCGGCGATCCTGCTCTCCTTGCTGCCCGTCACGAGGTGGTCGACGAGGACGCCGAGCCGCCGCCCCGGGCCGGGGGCGAACGCGCGTACCGCGGCCGGCAGGTTGTCGGCCCCGTCCAGCGGCTCGACGACGACCCCCTCGATCCGCAGGTCGTCGCCCCAGACCTTCTCGACGAGCTCGGCGTCGTGCTTGCCCTCGACCCAGATCCGGCTGCCGCGCGCGACGCGTGCCCGGGCGCCCGGCACCGCCCGCGACCCCGAGGCCGTCCGCGTGGGGGCGGCGGTGACGGTGGTCACCGCGGCCGTGAGCACCACCGGCCCGCCGTCCACCCAGAAGCCCGGGCCGAGCGGGAACGTGCGGGTACGCCCGCGCCGGTCCTCGAGCACCACCACGTGCTGGCCGCCGGACTTCTCCACGTGCACCACCGCGCCGACGAAGCCGCTCGTGACGTCCTCGACCACGAGCCCGGGCTCGGCCGGCTGCGGCCGCGAGACGGGACGTCGCCGGTGGTGGTCGGTGGTGCCGGTCAGCACGTCGGGGCCGTAGCGGTCGCTGCTCACCCGCCGCAACCTACGGCCGACGCGGCGTCCCGCGCGGCACCGCCACGGCGCGGCCGCCGGGGCGTGATAGGACTCCCCGATGACGTCCGATCCCGCCGCCCCGCCCGCCGCCCCGGCCCCGGAGCCGTACGAGCCGGACCCCCGCCGCTGGCGCGCGCTGTGGGTGTGCATGGCGATCGGCTTCATCACGATGCTCGACGTCTCGATCGTCAACGTCGCGCTGCCGTCCATCGAGCGTGGCCTGCACGCGGGGGCGGGCCAGCTCCAGCTCATCGTCGCGGGCTACACGCTCGCGTTCGGCCTCGCGCTCGTGCCCGCCGGCCGGCTCGGGGATGCGCGCGGGCGGCGCGCACTGTTCGTCGTGGGGTTCGTCGCCTTCGGGCTGACGAGCCTCGGCGCCGGGCTCGCGCCGTCCGACAGCGTCCTGGCCATCATGCGGCTGCTCCAGGGCGCGAGCGCCGGCCTGCTCAACCCGCAGGTCATCGGGACCATCCAGCAGATGTTCCGCGGCTTCGAGCGGGGGCGGGCCTTCGGGACGTTCGGCGCCACCATCGGCGTGTCCACCGCGGTGGGGCCGCTGCTGGGCGGCCTGATCATCCAGCTGGCCGGCGCCCAGACCGGCTGGCGCTGGGTCTTCTTCGTCAACGTGCCGGTCATCGCGGTGGTGCTGCCGCTCGCCCTGCGCTGGCTGCCGCGGGCCAGGCCGGCCTCCGGTCACCGGCCGGTGCTGGACGTCGTCGGCCTCGCGCTCGTCGCGGGCACGGTGACGGCGGCGATGGTGCCGTTCGTCACCACCACCGGCTCGGGCGACGACCCGCGGCGCTGGTGGTGGCTTGCCGGGGCGGCCGCGCTCGGTGCCGTGACGGTCGCCTGGGAGCGGGCCTACCAGCGGCGCACGGCATCGGCCGTGCTCGACCCGAACGTGCTGCGCGAGCCCTCGTTCCGCAACGGCGCGCTGCTCGGCATGGCGTACTTCGCCGGGTTCACGTCCGTGTTCCTCGTCGTGACCCTGTACCTGCAGCAGGTCGCCGGGTTCTCCGCGCTGCAGGCCGGGCTCGTGGCCACGCCGTTCGCGATCGGCTCCGGCGTGGCCGCGCACCGGTCCGGAAGGCTCGTCGCGGCGCACGGCCGAACGCTCGTCGTGGTCGGCCTGGTGCTGGTGCTGCTGGGCATCGCGCTCACGGACGTGGCCGTGCGCCTCGTCGGGCCGCCCGGCGTGGGCTGGGTCATGGCCGCGCCGCTGCTCCTCGCGGGCGTCGGCAGCGGCCTGGTCATCTCCCCGAACCAGACGCTGACGCTGTCCCGCGTGCCCGTGGCGCGGGCCGGCGTCGCGGGCTCCATGCTCCAGGTGGGCCAGCGGATCGGCACGGCGCTCGGCGTGGCGGTCGCGCTGTCGACCTACTACGCGTCGCTCGCGTCCGGCACGCCCGGGCGGGGGGCGGCCGGCCGGGCCCTGCTCGTCACGCTCGCACTCGTCGCCGTGGCCCTCGTCGTGGGCTTCGTGGACCGGGCGTCGCGGCGGCGCGGCGAGCAGGCGGCGGGGAACTCGACACCGACGCCGTAGAATTGGCACTCTGGGCGGACGAGTGCTACCCGCGGTGGCGACGGGAGGGACGATGAACAGCGACGACCGGCGGCTGGACGTGCTGCGCGCCATCGTCGAGGACTACGTCGCCACGCGCGAGCCCGTGGGGTCGCGCGCGCTGACCGAGCGGCACCACCTGGGCGTCTCGCCGGCGACGATCCGCAACGACATGGCGGCCCTCGAGGACGCCGGCTACATCGTGCAGCCGCACACCTCGGCCGGGCGCGTGCCCACCGACACGGGCTACCGGCAGTTCGTCGACCGCCTCGCGGACGTCAAGCCGCTCTCGCTCGCCGAGCGGCGCGCCATCTCGACGCTGCTGGAGGAGGCGGTCGACCTCGACGACGTCGTCGACCGTGCCGTCCGGATGCTCGCGCAGCTGACCCAGCAGGTCGCGGTGGTGCAGTACCCGTCGCTGCGACGCTCGGCGCTGCGCCACGTCGAGCTGGTGCCGGTGGGCGCGCGTCACCTGCTCGTCGTCATCATCACCACGACGGGGCGCGTGGAGCAGCGCACGCTGGAGACCAGCGCCGAGCTCGACGACGAGGTCGTCGGCCGGCTGCGGGTGCTGCTCAACGTCGCCGCCGTGGGGCGGCGCCTTGCCGATCTCGACACCGCGCTGCGCTCGTTGCCCGACGAGTTCACCGGCGCCGGCGCGGTGCTCGCGCGGGCCGTGGTCGAGGAGGTCGAGTCCACGCTCGACCTCGACCGGGAGGAGCGCGTGGTGGTGGCCGGCACGGCCAACCTCGCGCGCACCGCCGGCGCCGACTTCACGCGCACCATCGGTCCCGTGCTCGAGGCGCTCGAGGAGCAGGTGGTGCTGCTGCGGCTGCTCGGCGAGATGGCCGAGGACCACGCCGCAGTGGCGGTGCGCATCGGCCGCGAGACGCAGCACGAGGGCCTCGTCGAGGCCAGCATCGTCACGAGCCCGTACGGTGGGGAGGGTGCGGGCGTAGCGCGGCTCGGCGCCGTGGGCCCGCTCCGCATGGACTACCCGGGCACCATGGCGGCCGTGCGCGCCGTCGCCCGGTACCTGACCCGGATCCTGGCCGGCTGACGGCCGGGGGCGGAGAGAAAGCGAGCATGGCGGACTACTACGAGATCCTCGGCGTGGCGCGGGACGCGACGCCGGAGCAGATCAAGAAGGCCTACCGGCGGCTGGCCCGCGAGTTGCACCCCGACGTGGCGGGCAACGACCCGTCGTCCGAGGAGAAGTTCAAGGACGTCTCCCGCGCGTACGACGTGCTGGGCAACCCGGACAAGCGGCGCGCCTACGACCTGGGCGGCGACCCGACCGCTCCCGGCGGCGGGTTCGGCGGCGGGTTCGGGTTCCAGGACATCTTCGAGACGTTCTTCGGCGCGGCGACGGGCGCGGCCAGCCAGCGCGGGCCCATCCCGCGGGCGCGGCGCGGCCAGGACGCGCTCGTCCGCCTCGACATCGACCTCACCGAGGCGACGTTCGGCGCCCACCGCGAGGTGACGGTCGACACCGCGGTGGTGTGCCCCACGTGCGGCGGCACGTGCTGCCGGCCCGGCACGTCGCCCCGCACGTGCTCCGTGTGCGGCGGCCGCGGCACCGTGCAGCGCGTCGCGCGCTCCTTCCTCGGCCAGGTGATGACCAGCCAGCCGTGCGCCGCCTGCCACGGCTTCGGCACCGTGATCCCCGAGCCGTGCGTCGACTGCGCCGGCGAGGGCCGGGTGCGCACGCGCCGCACGGTGGGCGTGGACGTGCCCGCGGGCGTGGACACCGGCACGCGCATCAAGCTCACGGGCCAGGCGGAGGTGGGCCCTGCGGGCGGCCCCGCCGGCGACCTGTACCTGGAGATCCGGGAGCGCAAGCACGACGTGTTCGTGCGCCGGGGCGACGACCTGCACGCCACGCTGTCGGTGCCGATGACCGCCGCCGCGCTGGGCACCGTGCTCACGCTCGACACGCTCGACGGGCCACAGGAGGTGGACCTGCGGCCCGGGACGCAGCCGGACCAGGAGGTGCTGCTGCGCGGCCTCGGCGTGGGGCACCTCAACGGCGGCGGCCGCGGCGACCTGCACGTGCACGTCGAGGTCCAGGTGCCCACGGCGCTGGACGACGAGCAGGCCGAGCTGCTGCACAAGCTGGCCGCGCTGCGGGGCGAGGAGCGTCCGGAGGCGCGCCTCGCCGCGGCGAACCCCGGCGTCTTCGCGCGCCTGCGCGACAAGCTCTCCGGCCGATGAGCCGGGCCGGGCGCCGGTGAGCGCGCCGGTCTTCCTCGCCGAGCCGGGCGCGCTCGACGGCGTGGCGGCCGGTGGCACCTACCTGCTCGACGGGCCGGAGGGTCGCCACGCGGGCGTGGTGCAGCGGCGCGCGCCCGGCGAGCGGGTCGACGTGGTGGACGGCGCCGGGGTGCGGCTGCGGGGGACGGTGGCCCACGTGACGGCCGAGGGCGTGCTGCTGGACGTCGCGGACGTGGAGCGCGAGGCGCCGGGCGCGCCGGCGCTGGTGCTCGTGCAGGCACTGGCCAAGGGCGACCGCGACGAGCTGGCGATCGAGGCCGCGACGGAGCTCGGCGTCGACGCGGTGGTGCCGTGGCAGGCGGAGCGGTCCGTGGTCGTGTGGCGGGGGGACCGGGCGGCCAAGAGCCGCGCCCGCTGGCTCGGCACCGTCCGGGCCGCGACGAAGCAGGCACGGCGCGCCCGCGTCCCCGTCGTGGACCAGGCCGTGGACACCGCCGGGCTCGCCGCCCGCGCCGCGGCCGTCGTGGCGGCGGGCGGCGCCGTCCTGGTGCTGCACGAGGAGGCGACGACGCCCCTGCGGGACGTCCCGCTGCCCGCACCAGGCGTCGCGTCCGAGGTGCTCGTGGTCGTGGGGCCCGAGGGCGGCATCGCGCCGGCGGAGCTGGCGCGGCTCACCGCCGCGGGGGCGGTCCCGGCCCTGCTCGGCCCGCTCGTCCTGCGGACCTCGACGGCGGGGCCCGCGGCGCTGGCGCTCCTGAACGACCGCCTCGGCCGCTGGTCCTGACCGGTCGGTCCCGGGCCACCGCGCGGGCGCGCCGGCGGGGGCGCGATGCCCGGGGACGACACAGCGCCCGGCGGGTCGGAGATCCGGGCGCTGCGGCGGGGCTGGTGACGGTGCGGGGACGACGGGTCGAGCCCGCGGGCGGCCGGGCCCAGCCCTGACCCGGCCGCCCGCGGTGATCGG